>JAFKFS010000130.1 GCA_017308115.1 Bordetella sp. | reverse complement strand
CGCAGGAACCACTGGTTCAGCTTGCGCTTCTCGACCACGGCGCCCGAACGCCAGCCGCGCCCGTCAATGACCTGCTCATTAGCCAGGACGGTGTTATCGACGGGATCCCAGTTGACCACGCCGTCCTTGCGATAGACCAGGCCGCGCTTGAACAGCTCCAGGAACCAGGCTTGCTGCTTGCCGTAGTAGTCGGGGTCGCAGGTGGCGAACTCACGCGACCAGTCCAGCGACAGGCCCAGCAGCTTCAGCTGGTCGCGCATGGTGGCGATGTTGGACCAGGTCCAGTCGCCGGGGTGGACGCCGCGCTCCATGGCCGCGTTTTCGGCCGGCATGCCAAAGGCGTCCCAGCCCATCGGGTGCAGGACGTCGAACCCCTGCGCCCGCTTGTGACGCGCCACCACGTCGCCCATCACATAGTTGCGGGCGTGGCCCATGTGGATGTTGCCCGACGGATAGGGGAACATCTCCAGCACGTAGTATTTCGGGCGGCCGGTGTCGGCGTTGGACACCGAAAAGGCGTCGGCCTCGGCCCAGCGGGCCTGCTGGCGGGGTTCGGCGGTCTTGGGCTCGTAGCGGGACGGGCTGGAGGGGGCCACGGCGTATCCTGAGGCGGCGCCTCAGGCGCGAAGCTTGAGGCGGGCCTGAGGATGCGTTGAAACGAAGGAGTTAAGGCGGCCGGTCTTAGCGGCTTTGTCTTTAGCGACGGGCCGCGTTGGCGAGGTTGAGCTGGCGCGCCTTGGTCAGGATGGCGTTCTCCAGATCGGTTTCCGTCTGGGCCGCGACCGGGGCCGAGACCCAGGCGCCCGCGGCGTCCTTGACCTCCTTGGTGACGGCGACGTTCAGGGCGTCGGCGCGCAGGCGGCGGTCCAGGATGAAGACGGTGGCCTTGAAGCGCTCGTTCGGCGCCTGCGGATTGACGTACCAGTCGTAGTTGACCACGCCGCCCCAGGGGTCGGCGCCGGTCAGCGGCATGAAGGACAGGGTGTCCAGGGTGGCGCGCCACAGATAGGCGTTCACGCCGATGCCCAGCTGGGCCTCCATGGTGGGCGCCTTGGCCTTCGATCCGCCGAACGGCAGGCTGGAGCAGCCGCCGAGCAGCAGACCCGAGGCGATCAGGGCGACCGCAGCGCCGCGAACAAGAGCCATTCCGTGATCTCCGTAAAGGGTTTGACGGCGTAGGAGGGGACGTCGTCCGACGACGACCGCGCCCGCACGCGCCAGCAACGCTCTATAACACGGCGAAAAGGGGCGATGACAAGGCGATCCGCCATCACCGACGACCGATTAGAGCCTCGGTCGCCTCCCTCGGCGTGACAAGGGCGCCACAGACGGCGTCTGAGTCGACGGGGAACCTCAGCCATTGAGTCATGTTCCGTTGACCGCAGGCCCCCAGGTCATATCTTATCCCCAGGTCAGACTTGGCCTGATGTCGTCAACGAGGGTCGCCGTGCAAGGACGGCCCATAGGGTGGGTGAAATGCGTTTCGTCGCCGTCATCGCTGCAAGCGCGGGCGTCCTGGCCATGGCCGGGACGGCGACCGACGCTGCGGCCCAGACACGCGGCCGCGCGCCCTCCGTCAGCCTGACCGACGTCGCCGCTCAGTCAGCCGCCCCCGCCTCGACCGCTTCGACCGCTCAGCGACGCGGACTGCGGTGGAACGAGAACGGCCGCTGGGGCCTGAACTTCAACCTGAACCAGCCCGTGGGGCGCGAAGCCGACTGGGGCGATGTCGAAGCCGGGGCCTATTACCGCCTCAGCCCGCGCCTGCGCGTCGGCGCCGCCGCCAACCTGGCGTCGCCGGAAGTCGATCCGGCCCGCGCTCCCGAAAGCGCCGCCGACCGTCGCGCCGCGCCGCGCGTGCGCCTCGAGACCATCTTCAAGTTCTGATTTCCTGCCCGCGCCGAGCGGAGGCGGGGCGTCGCGCTATTCTGCGCCGCCGAACGCCGCCAGGATCGCCTCCACCCCCGCCAGTCCGCATGCGCCTGATTCGGCGAGGGCTTCGGCGTTGCGCGCCGTGATTCCGCCGAGGGCGTAGACGGGGCAGGGCGCCAGGGCCGCCAGGGCCGCGAACCTTTCCAACCCCAGCGCGGGTTTGGCGGCGGAAGCGCCTCCGGCCGGAAACACCGGCGACAGCACCAGGGCGTGCGCGCCGCGCGCGCCGCGCACGGCCGCTTCCGAATGCGCCGCCCCGGTCAGCAGCCAGTCCGGTCGCCGTTCCGACAGGACGCCGGCCGAGGCCAGGGCCCGTTCGGGCAGATGGACCCCGTCGGCCTCCACCCGCTCGGCCAGGTCGGCGTCGAGGCCGACCAGCAGGAGCACGCCGGCCGCGCGGGTCGCCTCGCGCAGGCGAAGACCCGTCTCGACCGCATCGGCGGCGCCGAAGGCGCGGTACGCCACGCCCGCCCCGGCGGGCAGCCGGGCGGCCGTCTCCCACGGCCGGGGAGTCCGCTCAGGATCGGTGAAGAACAGCAGGGGCGGCAGGGGCCGCGGGCTGACAGGGGCGCCCGCGCGCGCCAGGACGCGCCCGGGGACGCGTCCTGGCGCGCGCTCTGGGGACCGCGACAGGGTCCGGGCCGCGTCCCACAGGACGCGCGCATCCTCGGCCATGAGTTCGGACAGGGGCATGTCCGCCACTATCCCCGCTTGCGTCGTTTCGTCCATCGTCGAACGCTGCGCCGCGGCGATCGGGCGGTCGCGGCCCCTGTCCGGGAACGAAATACGGCCCCTGCGACCTCTTAGGACGCAATATCGCGCCCGGCGCCCTTGGCGTTCGGCCCAAGCCTCGCCATTCTAAAGAAACCATGCGCACGCCCAAGACCATCCTGATCATCGATGACGACGACGACCTGCGCGAGGCCCTGGCCGAGCAGTTGGCGCTCCACGAGGAATTCCGCCCGGCCCAGGCCTCGACGGCGACCGACGGCGTGCGCCAGGCCAAGGAGGCGCGGGCCGACCTGATCCTGCTGGACGTCGACCTGCCCGACATGGACGGCCGCGAGGCCTGCCGCCTGATCCGCAAGGCGGGCGTCTCCACCCCGGTCATCATGCTGACGGCGCAGTCGTCGGATTCGGACGCCATCCTCGGCCTCGATTCCGGCGCCAACGACTATGTCACCAAGCCCTTCCGCTTCGCGGTCCTGCTGGCGCGCATCCGCGCCCACCTGCGCAGCCACGAACAGTCCGAGGACGCCGTCTTCCAGGTCGGCCCCTATGAGTTCCGCCCGGCTTCCAAGCTGATGGTGGACGACAAGGGCAAGAAGGTCCGGCTGACCGAGAAGGAGACCAACATCCTCAAGTACCTCTATCGCGCGGGCGCCAAGCCGGTGTCGCGCGAGGAGCTGCTGACCGAGGTCTGGGGCTACAACGCCGGGGTCACGACCCACACCCTGGAAACCCACATCTATCGCCTGCGTCAGAAGATCGAGGTCGAGCCCGGCCAGGCCCGCCTGCTGCTGACCGACGCCGGCGGCTATCGCCTCCAGCCTTGACGTCCGGATGAGCGAGCGGCGTCCGACCCCGCCGCTTGTGGCGCTTCGGGCGTTCGACGCCGCCGCCCGCCTCGGCAGCTTCCGCGAGGCGGCCGAGGAACTGGGCGTCACCCCCGGCGCCGTCAGCCGCCATGTGAAGGCGCTGGAGATGCGGCTGGGCCTGCGTCTGTTCGACCGCTTCAACCGCTCGGTGCGCCTGACCGCCGACGGCCGGCGGCTGGCCCAGGGCGTGGCGGACGCCTTCGAGCGGCTGGAAAGCGCGCTGGACGCCGTGCGTCCGGGCCGTTCGCGCCAGCTGCGGATCTCGGCCCTGCCGTCGCTGGCCGGGAAATGGCTGTCGCCGCGCCTGCATCGGTTCAGCGAGGCGAACCCCGATCTCGACCTGATCGTCTTCGCCGAGGACCGGATCGCCGACCTTGCGAACGGCGAGGCCGACGTGGCGCTGCGCTATGGCGAAGGCCCCTATCCCGGCCAGGCCGCGCGGCGGTTGATCAATGAACGGCTGATTCCGGTCTGCGCCCCTTCCTTCGCCGCCGCGCGGCGGCTGACCCAGCCGTCCGACCTGCTGGACGCGGTGCTGATCCACGAGACCTGGCACGACATGCCCTACGCCGACCGCATGGGCTGGAAGGCCTGGTTCGAGAGCGCCGGGGTCGAAGATCCGCGCGTCCGGAACCTGCGCGGCCCGCACTTCAGCCACAGCCATCTGGCGCTGGAGGCGGCCCTGTCCGGGCGCGGCGTGGCCCTGACCTCGGCGCCGCTCGCGGCCGACGACCTGCGCGAGGGACGGCTGATCCAGCCGGTCGATCACGCCCTGACCAACGACCTGGCCTATTGGGCGGTGGTTCTGCCGGAACGGGCGGACGAACCCAAGCTGCGGCGGTTCCTCAACTGGATCGTGGCCGAATCGGGACGTGGACGCGGATCAGATGACCTGAGGTCACCCGACGCGGCCTAACCGTGGTTTGTCCGCGGCGGCGGCGGCGCCTATCCTCAGACCGTTCGGAACTCCCCGCCGAAAGGAACCCAGTCATGAAACTCGTGCATCCCCGCGCCTCGGGCTTCTCGTTCGAAGGCGTCGTCGTCTACACCGGCAGCGTCACCCTGATCCTGCTGGGCGTCCTGGCCGGCGCCAAGCTGCTGGGCGCCGCCTGAGCCTGGATCAACGCGGGCGCCATTCGCTGAGAAGGGCGCCCGTGGCCCCATCCTCGAAGGCCAGCCGGTCCAGCCGCAGGGCGGCGATGCAGACCGGACGGCTTTCGGCGTCCTGCTGGACGCAATGGACGGCCCTGCCGTCCGCGAAGGCGGTCAGCCGACCTTCCAGCCGCAGGGCGTAGCCGCCCGGCGCGGGCGTCGGCGCGACGTCCTTCTCCCCTCGAATGACATGGACATAGGCCTGGCCCTGACGGCGGCCCAGGCGCGAGCCCCCCGTTTCGAACACGGCGGCCAGGCCCGCGCTGCGTTCCGGCCGGGCGGCGGGCGGCGGCGCGATGTCGTCATCCTTCTCGGCCCTGGTCACGATCGTCTTGCCCTCGGCGGGCGTCTTTTCCCGCGCCGGAGCGGGCCGCGTCGCACCCGCCGGGCAGGCGTCCAGCCCGCTCCACGGACGGGCGATCCAGAAGCCTTCCACCGCCTCCCACCTGTCGGTCCCGCCCTCGCCGGTCGCGGGAACCAGGGGCGAGCCCCCCAGACCTTCCGGCGTGACCGTCAGGGTCAGGCTCCCGTCCGCATTGCGGATAAGGCGGGGCAGGCCCGAGCGCTCGTCGTTCGAGGCCGTGTCGCCGCCGCAGCCGAAGGGCAGGCGCGCCGACACCGTCCGGCCGGTCAGGGCCGCATCGTGCGTGCGGCCGTCGGCCAGGGCCGTTCCGGCCTCGGTCAGGGCGGCCAGCAGGGCCGCGCGGTTCAGGGTGGAATCCAGCACCACCGTCGGCGGCGGGGTCGGCGCCGACGGCGCGGCCGGCTCCGGGGGGCGCTCGCACCAGGTCAGAAGCGGCAGGGCCGCCGCCAAGGCGAGCGGCGCGGCGAGGCGGGTCGTTGTGATCGACATGGAACCAGCCTAACACGGGAAACGCTGATGGGCGCCCCGACCCTGATCGCGGTCGGCGCTGGGCTGAAAAGGGACCCTCGCGCGGGTGACGCTGGACCAGATCATCGCTCTCATCGTCCTGGTCGCCGTGGTCGGGGTGATGATCCACGGCCGGATGCGGTCGGACGTCGTGGCGCTCAGCGGGGCGGCGGCCCTGCTGCTGTTCGGCGTCGTGCGTCCGGTCGAGGTTCAGAGCGCCTTCGCCAGCCCCGCCGTCATCGCCCTGGCCGGGCTGTTCGTCATCGCCTACGCCATCGAGCTGTCGGGCCTGCTGGGCCTGATGATCCGCAAGGCGACGGGGTTGTGCCGACGCTTCGGTGCCACGGGCATCTGGGTGGTGATCGGCCTGTGCGGCTCGGTCGGCGGCTTCCTGAACAATACGCCGGTGGTGGTGCTGGCCGCCCCGGTGGTGCGCGACATGGCCCGGTCGCTGAAGCTCTCGCCCAAGCGCTTCCTGATGCCGCTCAGCCATGTGACGGTCATGGGCGGCCTGCTGACCCTGATCGGCACTTCGACCAACCTTCTGGTCAACGACATGGCGCGCAACGCGGGCCAGCCGGTGTTCAGCCTGTTCGAGATCACCCCGGTGGGCCTGGTCATCGCCCTGGTCGGGGGCCTGTGGCTCTATTTCGTCGGCGCGCGCCAGCTGGGACGGGCCGCCCGCGCCGAAGAGGCGGCGGAGGCCGAACGCGCGCGGCTGGAGGCCGAGAAGGCGTCGCGTCCGAGGCGATGGCGCCTGCCCTTCTCCCTGCCGGCGCTGCCGCATCTGGGGGAAAGCCGCAGCCAGCGCGACGGGGCCGGCGACGCCCACCTCGGCGACATCGAACTCTACGCCGCCGGCGACCGTCCCCTGCAATGGAAGCGGGCGCTGATCGCCCTGTCGGTCTTCGTCCTGGTCGTGGCGGCGGCGGGACTGGGGATCGCGCCGATCGCGGCGGCGGCCTTCGCCGGGGCGGTGGCCCTGATCCTGCTGGGCGTGCTGACGCCGGAAGAAGCCTATTCGGGCCTGAAGCCGGACATCCTGCTGCTGATCGCGGGCATGGTGGTGGTCGGAACGGCCATAGAGGTGACGGGGCTGGCGGCGCAGGGCGCGGGTCTGCTGATCGAGGTGATCCGTCCGTTCGGGCCCCTGGGCGCCCTGATCGTGCTTTACGGCGTGACCCTGTTCGCGACCGAGCTTCTGTCCAACGCCACGGTGGCGGTGCTGGTGACGCCGATCGCCGTCGCCCTGGCCGAGAGCCTGGGGGTCGATCCGCGCCCCTTCCTGGTGGCGGTGATGATGGCCGCTTCGGCCGCCTTCGCCACGCCCTTCGGCTATCAGACCAACGTCCTCGTCTATCAGATGGCGGGCTACAGCTACATGGACTTCGTTCGCGTCGGCGCGCCCCTGAACCTGATCACCTGGGCGGCGGCCATGATCGCCATTCCGATCTTCTTCCCGTTCTGACGCGGCGTCAGACGTCCAGATCCATTACGACCGGGGCGTGGTCGCTGGGCCGTTCCCATTCGCGCACCGTGTCCAGGATGCGGGCGCTGCCCTTGACCACGGCGGGCGTCAGGCCGGGCGAGGTCCACAGGTGGTCGAGGCGCAGGCCCCGGTTCGACTTGCGGAAGTCCTTGGCGCGATAGCTCCACCAGCTGGCCAGCTTGACCGGATCGGGGATCTGGTCGCGCACCACATCGGCGAACCCCCCCGCCTCCTGAAGCCGGTACAGGGTCTCGACCTCGCCGGGGGTGTGGCTGACCACCTTGGACATGAAGCGGTGGTTCCAGACGTCGTTCTCGCCCGGCGCGATGTTGAAGTCGCCGGCCAGGACCAGAGGCCGCTGGCGGTCACGGGTCTTCATTTCGGCGGTCAGCCGCTCATAGAAGTCCATCTTGTGATCGAACTTGGGATTCAGTTCGCGATCGGGCAGGTCGCCGCCCGCCGGGATGTAGAAGTTCTGCACCTCCACCCCCTCGACCACGGCCGAGACGCAGCGGGCGTGGCCCTCGCGGCAGACGTCCAGCTTGGGGCTGTCGATGATGGGCAGGCGGCTGGCGATCGCCACCCCGTGCCAGCCCTTCTGGCCGCCGATCCGCAAATAGGGCAGGCCCATGTCGATGAAGGCCTGACGCGGGAACTGGTCCTCGGTGCATTTGATCTCCTGCAGGCACAGGACGTCCGGGGCGTTTTCGGCGACGAAACGGGCGACCTGATCGATGCGCAGGCGGACCGAGTTGATGTTCCATGTGACGATGCGAAGGCTCATGGACCGGCCTTAGCAGCTTGCCGTCGCGGGGTCTAAGCCGAGCTGGTCACAGCCGAAAAAAGCGCCCGGAACAGGGTTCCGGGCGCATGAAGTTCGTCTCTCTCGCCGCCAGGCGGGGATGAATCCGTGGCGGGCGGGACGGCCGCCGCCGTCCTGTGCCCAAAGTGTCACGCGCAACGAAAAAGGTCAAACTGTCATATTTGTAATTATGTGTGGCGTCTGGAACACGCCGTCCGGGATCAGTCGCGACGATTGCGGCGGGTCGGATCACGCAGCTGGAACAGGCTGGCGGCCAGGCCGGGCGCGGGCTGCAGGGTGGTCAGCTGCACCCGGGTGCGCGACCCTTGCGCGTCGGTGATGGTCCATTCCTGAAGGCGGACCGGCGACCCGGCGAAGGCCAGGATGACCGAACCCTCGTTGGGCCGGCGCGCGTCGCGGGCGGTGATGGCGAAGGCGCCGGAGTCCATGCGCGTCACCCGGTCGATCTTCACGCCCTGGTCCAGCCGGACCTCGCGCGCCAGGAAGGTCGACAGCGGCGTTTGGCCCAGCGGGGCCTGGCGGAAGACGTTCAGCCGCGGGTCCCAGCGGCTGACGTTGTTGCCGTCGGCCACCACCAGCAGGCCCGCAGGCTCGGTGTACTCGAACCGCATCTTGCCGGGGCGCTGCAGATAATAGCGGCCGGCGCGGCGCTGGTTGTTGGGGCCGGTCTCGACGAAGGTCCCCTGGGCCGTGGTCATGCCGGTCAGATAGGTCTGGGCCTGGCGCAGAACGGCCTGATCGTCCGCCGACAGCCCGGCCTGGGCCAGGACGGCGGCGGGCGCGGCGGCGAGCGCGACCAGGGCGGCGGAGCCGAAGCCGAAGGCGCGGCGGGAAACGGTCATGTCTTTTCTTCTCCCGTTTGGAACGGTTTTCGACCCGATGAGGGTGAGGGCTTCATCCGGCAGGCTGATGACGCCAGCCTGACCATATTCCGGCGCTCCGATGAAGCGGCGTTCATTGTTTAGTGTCCTAGCGCTCGCCGCGCGGCGGCTCGCTGCTTGAGGACGTGAGGCGTTTTAAGTGTCGGCTGAGGCGTGTTGTTCCCCAAGTCGCGCGCGATTGGCGCTGAAGCAGCGAGCCGCCGCGCGGCGAGCGATAGCGCCCGGCAGCAAAGCTGCCGCTTCGGCTGCCAAGCCGATCAAACCATGGGCGGCGGGCCGGCCAGGACGTCGCGCTTGCCGGCGTGGTTGGCGGGGCTGACGACGCCTTCCTGCTCCATGCGTTCGATCAGGGTGGCGGCGCGGTTGTAGCCGATCTGCAGGCGGCGCTGGACGTAGGAGGTCGAGGCCTTGCGGTCGCGCGTGACCACGGCCACGGCGCGGTCATAAAGATCGTCCCCGGTGCCGCCGTCGTCCCCGCCCATGGCTCCGTCGCCGTCGCCGTCCGGTTCGTCGGTGATCAGGTCGAGGTACTCGGGTTCGGCCTGGGCGCGCAGGTGCTTGCAGACCTCCTCGACCTCCTGGTCGCCGACGAAGGGGCCGTGCAGGCGGGTGATGCGTCCGCCGCCCGCCATATAGAGCATGTCGCCCTGGCCCAGCAGTTGCTCGCCGCCCTGTTCGCCCAGGATGGTGCGGCTGTCGATCTTGGAGGTGACCTGGAAGCTGATCCGGGTGGGGAAGTTGGCCTTGATGGTGCCGGTGATGACGTCCACCGACGGGCGCTGCGTCGCCATGATCAGGTGGATGCCCGCCGCGCGGGCCATCTGGGCCAGGCGCTGGACGGCGCCTTCCACGTCCTTGCCCGCGACCAGCATCAGGTCGGCCATCTCGTCCATGACCACGACCAGATAGGGCATGGGCTCGGGGCGGATCTTCTCGCTCTCGTAGACGGGGCGGCCCTGTTCGTCGAAGCCGGTCTGGACGGTGCGTTCGAAATGCTCGCCCTTCTCCTGAGCCTCGCGGGCGCGCTCGTTGTAGCTGGCCACGTTGCGGACGCCGAGCTTGGACATCCGGCGATAGCGGTCCTCCATCTCACGCACGGTCCACTTCAGGGCCACGACCGCCTTCTTGGGATCGGTCACGACCGGCGCCAGCAGGTGCGGAATGCCGTCATAGACCGACAGTTCGAGCATCTTGGGGTCGATCATGATGAAGCGGCACTCGGCGGGCGAGTGGCGATACAGGATCGACAGGATCATGGCGTTGACCCCGACCGACTTGCCCGAGCCGGTGGTGCCCGCGATCAGCAGGTGGGGCATCCGCGCCAGGTCGGCCACATAGGGCTCGCCGCCGATGGTCTCGCCCAGCGCCAGCGGCAGCAGATGGCTCTTCTTGTCGTATTCGCCGGACGCCAGCAGGTCGCGCAGGAAGACCGTCTCGCGCTTGGCGTTGGGCAGTTCGATGCCGATGGCGTTGCGGCCCTGCACCACGCTGATGCGGCAGGCGCGAGCCGACATGGAGCGGGCGATGTCGTCGGCCAGGGCCACGACGCGGCCGTGCTTCACGCCGGGCGCGGGCACCAGTTCATACAGGGTGACGACGGGGCCGGGGCGGATCTGGTCGATCTGGCCGCGCACGCCGAACTCCTGAAGCACGCCCTCCAGCATCTTGGCGTTGGCCTTCAGCGATTCCTCATCGACCGTTCCGCCGCGCTGGCCGGGCTTGGCCAGAATGCCCAGCGGCGGCAGTTCGAAGCCGCCTTCATTGGCGAAGTCGAAGGCCTGCTGGTCGGCGTCGCTGCGGACAGGCTTGGGCGCCTTGACCGCCGCGACCTTGGGCTCGGCCGGGCGGCTGGGGCGGGCCGAGGGCGGGGCGATGGGGGCGGGGGCCGCGTCCTCCCACGGGGGGCTGTAGGCGTCGGCTTCATCGGCATGGGCGTCCGCGTCGTCATGGGCGTCCGCCGGGGGGACGAAGGCGGCCTGGGCGGGCGCCTGGGCAAGCGGCGCGACAGGGCCGTCGGCCTCCATGTCTTCGGCCTCGGGCAGGCGATGGCGCGGCTTGCGGGGCGGGGCGGCGGCCTCGGCGACGGCGCGCGGGGCCTTGTCCGGCTTGGCGGCCTTGGCCGGTCGGGCGGCGCGGGCTTCGGCGCCCTTCTGGGCGGCCCAGCCGGCGGTGTCGGTGAAGTCGCGCAGACGCAGGCCCACGGTGTAGGCCAGGCTCCACAACGCCAGCGCCAGGAACAGCAGGCCCAGGATGATTCGGGCGCCGGGGACGTGCAGGGCTCCCAGCGCGTTGGCGGCCAGGCCGGTCACGGCGTCGCCCCACAGCCCGCCCATGCCCGCCGCCAGCGGCCATTTCGCGGGCGCCGCCGGGGCCGACAGGGCGGCCGACAGCAGCAGGACGCCCGCGACGGCGCAGAAGGTCTTGAACGGCGTCGGCTGCAGCCGGTGCTGCAGGGCGTCGCCGATCGCCACGGCCAGGCCGAAGGCGATCAGCAGCAGGACGGCGGGCCAGGCGGCCAGCCCCAGCGACTGCATGATCAGATCGGCGAAGGTCGCGCCCGCCCCGCCCAGCCAGTTGGTCGGCGCCTGGGTCGAGGCCGCGTTCCAGCTGGGATCGGCCGGGTTCCAGGAAATCACCGCCACGAGCAGCAGCGCCGCCAGCATGGCCTGCAGCACCCCCCGGAACCGCACGGCGAAGGGCGCCGCCCAGACGATGCGGGCGGTGCTCCAGACGCGTTGGCCGAGCGCGAGGGCGGACATGAAGGCGGACCTCCGGAAAAGGGGATTCCGGTCCCTTGTGCCGTCGATAAGGTTAAAGGCGCATTTACCCAGGGGCGGCGCGGGCTTCTCCTCCCCATGAAATGGGGAGGTGGATCGGGCGCGATAGCGACCGAGACGGAGGGGCCGCTTGGTTCCGCCGTGGTTAAGCCCCTCCACCGCTTCGCGGTCCCCCCTCCCCACGTCGTGGGGAGGAGAGGCGTGTCGCCCGCTTCAAGTACGCGAAGCGCGGTAGGCCTCCCGCCTCAAGCAGCGCGAAGCGCGGTAGGCCTCCCGCCTCAAGTAGCGCGAAGCGCGATAGGTCTCTAAGTATGCCGTCATGGCTGACACCGAATACGACATCATCATCGCCGGCGCGGGCCTGGTCGGGGCGACCTTCGCCCTGGCGGCGGCGCAGGGGGGGCTGCGCCCCGTCATGGTGGACCCCCAGCCCTTTGACGCCCAGCTGGCGCCGAGCTTCGACGGGCGGGCCACGGCGATCTCCTACGCCAACTTCCGCATGTTGAAGGCCCTGGGGCTGGGCGAGGCGCTGGCGCCGCACGCCTGTCGCATGGACCGCATCCTGGTGACGGACGGTCGTCGTCCCGGCGCCGCCAGCCGCCCGCCTTCGGCCGCCTATATCCGCTTCGACGCGGACGAGATCGGCGACCGCAACGGCGGCGAGCCCCTGGGCTATATGATCGAGAACCGCCGCCTGCGCGTCGCCCTGGCCGAGGCGGTCGAGGCTCAGGGGCTGGAGGTTCGCGCTCCCGCCGCCGTGGCCGATGTGGCGGTCGGGCCGGGGCGGGCGACGGTGACGCTGAAGGACGGCTCCACCCTGTCGGCGCCGCTGGCGGTCGGGGCCGAGGGCCGCAACTCGACCGTGCGCCGGGCGGCGGGCATCGACGTCTTCGGCTGGACCTATCGGCAGAGCGGCGTGGTCTGCACCGTCCGCATAGAGAAGCCGCACGGCAACGTCGCCCATGAGTATTTCCTGCCGGACGGCCCCTTCGCCATCCTGCCGTTGACGCACAACCGGGCCAATCTGGTCTGGACCGAGAGCACGCGGCGCGGGGAGGCCCTGCGCTCGGCCTCGGACGAGGCCTTCCTGGCCCATCTGACGCGGCGTTTCGGCGACTTCCTGGGCGCGGTGACGATGGAGGGGCCGCGCTTCGTCTATCCCCTGTCGCTGCAGCTGGCCGAGGCCCTGACGGCCCCGCGCATGGCCGTCATCGGCGACGCCGCCCACGGGGTGCACCCGGTGGCGGGGCAGGGGCTCAACATGGGCCTGAAGGACGTCGCCGCCCTGGCCGAGGTGCTGACCGAGGCCGCCCGCATCGGCGAGGACATCGGCTCGGAGCTGGTGCTGGAGCGCTACGCCCGCTGGCGCCGCTTCGACAACGCGGCCCTGGCGGCGGGCTTCGACGGCTTCGTGCGCCTGTTTTCCAACGACCTGGCCCCGGTGCGGCTGGCCCGCGACCTGGGCATGGCGGCGGTCAATCGCATCGCCCCCCTGCGCCGCGCCTTCATGCATGAGGCGGGCGGGGCGACGGGGGATCTGCCCCGCCTCTTGCGAGGCGAGGCGCTTTAAAGAGGCCCTATCGCTCGCCGCGCGGCGGCTCGCGGCTTGAGGGCTTCTCCTCCCCATGAAATGGGGAGGTGGATCGGCGGCGCAGCCGGCGAGACGGAGGGGCGGCTGGGTTCCGCTGTCGCAAGGCCTCTGCACCGCCCTGCCTGCCTTCGAGCGCGCCAAGCCCCTCCACCGCTACGCGGTCCCCCTCCCCATTGCATGGGGAGGAAAGGCGGGGCTCAGTCCAGCGGGCGGGCGTCTTCGGCCAGCATGATCGGCACGCCGTCGCGGATGGGGAAGGCCAGCTTGGCGCCCGCCGAGATCAGTTCGTTGCGCTCGCGGTCATAGGTCAGGCGGCCGCGCGTAACCGGGCAGACCAACACCTCCAGCAGGCGGGGATCGACCGAGACGGGGGTGTTGAAGGCGTCGCTCATGATTTTAAGTGCCCTATCGCTCGCCGCGCGGCGGCTCGCTGCTTGAGGGCGCCGGGCGCCCGGATGATCGGCCGCGTGGGCGGCTGTTCTGGCGGGGGTTTTACCGTCTGGCGTTGGCGGGTGCTACTGCATCGCCGGACCGGGTTCGTCGTCGTCGGGGGCGACAGCCTCGATGCGGAGCAGGGCGGTCAGGGCGGCCTCGCGGTCGGCCAGGGTCAGGGCCTCCAGCAGGGCCTGTTTCTCGGGCGGCTCGAACGGCAGGGCCATGGCCAGGCTGTTGACCAGGGCCTCCTGTGGCGCGGCGCGGGCCGTGTCCCAGTCGATCTCCAGTCCGCGCCCGGCCAGATAGGGCGCCAGGGCCGCCAGGAAGGGCTCGCGCTCGAAGGCCTCGGCCGGATCGGGCGCGCGCAGGTCGGCCTCATAGGGCAGGAAGTCGGCCCGCACCTGGCGATAGGGGGTGCGCGCCTGCATCTCGCCGGCCACGGCGAAACGGCAAACCCCCGTCAGCGTGATCAGATAGCGCCCGTCCGAGGTCTCGGCGAAGCTGGTGATCCGCCCGGCGCAGCCGACGCGGGTCAGGGGCGGACGCAGGCCCGCCGGGCCGACCGGCTGGATCAGGCCGATCATCCGGTCGCCCGCCATGGCGTCGTCCACCATGTTCAGATAGCGCGGCTCGAACACGTTCAGCGGCAGCTGGCCCCGCGCCAGGAGGATGGAGCCCGGCAGGGGAAACACCGGGATCACCTGGGGCAGTTCGCTGGCCTTGACGTAGCCCTGAGCCATGATCGCCCCGTCAGGAGAAGAGGAGGGAGGACAGGCGCCGCCGTCCGTCGCGGGCGACGTCGCTGGCGGGACCGGCGGCCTCGAATACGGTCAGCAGCTGTTTGCGGGCGGCCTGTTCGTTCCACTCGCGGTCGGCCTGGACGATAGTCAGCAGGTGGTCGACCGCCCCCTTCAGATCGCCCGCCGAGGCCAGGGCCTGGGCGAGGTCGAAGCGGGCCTGATGGTCGTTCCTGTCGGCGGCCAGCCGGGCTTCCAGTTCGGCGGTCGCGCCGGTCGGGGCGGCCGAGGCCAGCGACAGCTGGGCGCGCACGGCCTGAACCGTCGGCTCGGTGGAATCGGCCGGGGCCATGGCGATGGTCTGGGCCGCCTGTTCGACGTCGCCCTCGGCCAGATAGACGCGGGCCATGCCGGCGATGGCCTTCTGGTTGTTCGGCTCCATCGTCAGCACATGGGCGAAGGCCTGGGCGGCGCCGCCCAGATCATTGAGGCTCAGGGATTCCTCGCCCAGCGACAGCAGTTGCTCGACATCGGTGTTGACCCCTTCGCCGCCGGTCAGCTTGTCGATGAAGGCCTTGATCTGGCTGTCGGGAACGGCGCCCTGAAAGCCGTCGACCGGCTGGCCGTTGACGAAGGCGTAGACGGTGGGGATCGACTGCACCCGCAGCTGGCCCGCATAGGCCGGGTTGGCGTCGACGTCGATCTTGACCATCTTCACTGCGCCCTTGGCGGCGCGCACGGCCTTTTCCAGCGCCGGACCCAGGGTGCGGCACGGCCCGCACCAGGTCGCCCAGAAATCCACGATGACCGGCTGATGCTTCGAGGCCTCGACCACGTCCTGCATGAAGGTGGCGTCCGTGCCGTCCTTGATGAGGTCGGGCGGGGTGGTCAGGGACGGGTCGGCGAAGGTCATGGTCGGGTCCGCAAGGGGGTCGAAGGAAAGGTAACGGATCAGATGGCGTCGAGATGCCTCGCCATCAAGCCGGAGGCGCCTGGATCGGAAAAAACAGAGTCCAATTCGTCTGAAACGGCGCCTCTCCCGCAGGGTTTCTCCCTGCATAGCGCTGGGGTGCGCCAGAAGCGGGCGCGGCCGAGGGCGAGGGCGGCGGCTTCACGCCAGGGCGCTGAAATCGACCACGATCGGTTCGCGGTCCAGCAGCTCTAGCACGCGGCGGAAGTCGTTCTGGCTCAGGGCGGTGGTGGCGGTGTTGGCCAGGGGGTGGAAGTTGACGGTGTCGGCGTCCCACAGGCGCCGGTCCAGAACGAAGGTCACGCGGCGGTCCGTGTCGTTGATGAGGCCCAGCGCCGTGACCGAGCCGGGGCGTACGCCCAGCGTCTCCCACAGCAGGGTCTCATTGCCGAAGGACAGCCGGTCCGAGCCCATGGCGCGGTGCGCGCGCTTCAGGTCGATGAGGGTGTCCTGAGCCGCCGAGATCAGCCACAGCCGGCCCTTCTTGTCCTTGAGGAACAGGTTCTTGGTGTGCAGGCCGGGCAGGTCGGCCTTGAGGTCCAGACCCTCCTCGACGCGGAAGACGGCCGGGTGGTCGAAGGTGGTCTGGGCGATCCCGTGCTCGGCCATCCAGGCCAGCAGGCGGGCGCGGTCGTAAGCGGGGCGAGCAGGGTTGTGAGCGTCGTCGTGAGCGGGGTCGGGGTCGATGGCGGTCATCTCGGTCTTGTCGGGCGGGCGGCGAGGGCGATAGGGGAGGAACAGACCCTCGTCATCACCCCTCTGTTCGTCAAGCTTGGGAGCCGCGTCTTGGAACTGGAATGTTATCCGATGAATGCGCGTCCGTGCGACCTCGTGCCGGGCCGCCAGTCGCGCAACTGGATGGACGCCTTCGCCAGCAGGCACCCCTATCGCTGCCTGCCGCTGACCATGGCCAACACCACGGGGTGGGAGATCCTGTGCCCCTTCGGCTTCACGGCCGAGTGGAACGGCGGCCCGCGCCAGGACGACATCAAGATCACGCCCGACCGGCCGCAGCCGGAGCTGGACCACTTCGTCACCTCCCACTTCTCGCGCGGGGTGCTGACCATGCACCCGCAGTATCTGTTCCGCACCCCGCCGGGCTGGGGCCTGATCGCGCAAGGGTCGCCCAACCACGTCAAGGACGGCATCCAGCCGCTGAGCGGCCTGATCGAGACGGACTGGCTGCCGTTTCCCTTCACCATGAACTGGATCTTCACCCGGCCGGGCCGGATCAAGTTCGAGAAGGGCGAGCCCTTCTGCTTCATCCTGCCGGTCGAGCACCGCAAGGTGGAGCAGTTCGAGCCGGTGATCCGTTCGCTGGAGTCCAATCCCGGCATGAAGGATCAGTTCGAGGCCTGGAACCGGGCGCGGACGGACTTCAACACCCGCCTGGCCTCGGGCGATCCCGACGCGGCCAAGGAGGCGTGGCAGCGGTTCTACTTCAAGGGCGAGGTGCCCGAGGCCCTGGGCGCGGCCCCGGCCACCCATGCGAACAAGCGCCGCCTGAAGAATCCGCGCCTGGGGTGAGGCGCGGGCTTCTCCTCCCATGCCATGGGGCGGAAAAAGAAACGCCCGCCTCCGGTTACGGAAGCGGGCGTTGCCCTATCAGGCGCTTGTCTATGCCGCTCAGGCGGCGAGCGTCAGCGGCGCCCTCATAACGCCGCTCAAGCAGCGAGCGACCGCGTCGCGAGCGTAGCGGCCCTCTTGATCAAGAGACCGGACGGTTCACCCGCGGGCCCAGGTTGTTGATGACCTCGCGGGCGTCGAAGGCGTTCATGTCGCCGGCCGGCTTGGCGCCGCGGCCCATGACGATCTCGGCCGTGGCCTCGTAGCGGTCGACCTGGCGGATGTCGCGGTCACGGCCCCAGTAGGGGTCCCACATGCTCCAGTAGCCGCGCTGGTAGAAGCGCCAGGACGGACCCCAGTAGGGGCCGTAGCGGTCGTAGTAGAAGGGGTCCGGGGTCGTGTAGAACCGCGTGTCGCGATCGGTGGCCCGGGTGACGGTGGCGAACCAGTCGTAGCCGTTCTCGACCGTCAGTTCGGCCGAGCGCAGCAGCAGGGACATCTCGACCTGATCGCGCGAGGTCACCGAGTTGCCCGAGAAGCTGACGGCGTAGCGGTTGGCCTCGAGCCGCTGCTCGGCGTAGCCGCCGCGCTGGCCGTTGACGCCCGCGGGCTGATACGGCGTGGCCGTCGCGCAGGCGCCCAGGGCCAGGGCGCCCGCCAGGGCGATCAGCACCGGGGTTTTGCGAAGCTTGGTCATGGAAATTTCTCCTTGAGCGTCCAATGAACGCCCGTCGGTCTGAACGGGGGGTGAATGGTCAAGTTCCCAATCGCCCGTTCCCGAGGGGATCACAGACGCGAGACGATGAGGACGGCGGCCAGCAGCAGAAGGCATCCGACCACAATGCCGAACCCCTTGCGGAAACGCGGCGCGGTCATCTGTCGCGCCAGGGCGGCCCCGCCCAGACCGTAGGCGCTCATGGACAGGCCGTCCATGCCCACGGTGGTCACGGCGAACAGGGCCAGCTGCGGCGCCAGGGGACGGCCGATGTCCAGGAAGGGCGGAAGCACGGCGGTGAAGAAGAGAATGGCCTTGGGATTGGCGATCTGGACCATGAAGCCGTCGATCAGGGCGCTGCGTCCGCGCCTGACCTGGATATGGGCCGGTTCGGCGGCGGTGGCGAAGGCGCCGCGCAGGGCCTTGATCCCCAGCCAGGCGACATAGAGGGCGCCCAGGACGGCGATGACGCGGAAGACCTGGGGGAAGGCCATCACCAGGGCGCCCAGGCCCAGGGCGGCGGCCCCGAACCACACCAGGGTCGCGGCGTTCATGCCCAGGACGGCGGTCAGGGCGGCGGCCTTGCCCTTCTCCATGCCGGTGGCGACGGCGAAGATGTTGGCCGGGCCGGGCGTCACCGCCATCACGGCCATGACGCCGAGGAAAGCCAGGTACAGATGCGGATCGACGGGTAGCGCGGCCATAAGGCCCTTTCGGGCGCGCCGGGGGCTGCGTCAAGCCGTCGCGGATCGACGGTTCAGCCTTCGATAGGCCGGGCCGGGGCCGGGGGAGAGAGCGGGGGCGCAGGCGTTTCGGCCAGGGCGGCCTCGACTTCATCCATCGCGTCCAGGGCCTGGTCCAGGCCGTACCGGGCGACCAGGCCGTAGGTGACCATCTGTTCGGGATCGGCCTGGGCCCAGGCGCCGTTGGCCGCCAGACCGTGAACCACGGGTTCGACCTCGGCCATCGCCTCGCGGACGACGGCGTCGACGTCGATCTCGGCCAGGGCCGCCTCGGCGATCCGGCCCGCCTGGCGCGTGGCCTCGGCGGTGAAGTCGGCGACGTGAGGCTGATAGTCCGACCACAGGGCGGCGATCCGCAGGCCCTTCTGGGTCTCGCTCAGGTCCGGGTCGGCCTGGATGCGCTCGGCGCGGGCGCCGAACTCCTCCATCTTCCGCTCGAAGACGGCGGCGGCGGATTCAAGGCTGGTCTCGGCGGGGGTCTTGCGCGCCTCGGCCACGGCGGCCGAGACCGGCAGCAGGGCCAGGGCGGCGGCCAGGGACAGGGGCGTGAGGGCGCGGATCATGCAAGGCTCCTTCGACGGACGCCGCGCAGGGTCCGCCGAAGGAGGGATCGGCTCAAGTGAAATCGCGGTAAGGCGCGATCCCGTGTCGGGCCTCAGTCGACGGCGGGCGGGGCGGCCAAGGCGCCTTCGATGGCGACGCGGATCTGATCCGGCACGCTGCGAAGCTGCGCCGGGCCGGCGTCGGCGGCGGCCAGGAGGTCGGCCTTCTTCTCGGCGTTCTCGGGCTTCTCGGCCATGAGGCGCAGGAAGGCGCCGTATTCGTCGGCGAAGGCGGCGAAGCTGGGTTCGTACCGGTCCAGGATCGCGTCGGTCCGCGCCTTCTTGGTCGCGGCGTCCAGGCCGTCGTCTTCCATGACGGTCTCCAGCTCGGCGCCCATGCGTTCGGCGTCGGCCTGGAAGGCTTCGCCCTTGGCCTGGAAGGCGGCTTCCTCGGGCGAGGGCGCGGCTTGCTCGGCGGCGGTGGGGGCGGGCGCATCCTGGACGGCGGCGAAGGCGGGGGCGGCGAGCAGGGTCAGCGCCGCGGCGGCGGCGAGGGAAAGGCGGTTCAACGGGGAACTCCGGCTGGCGACGGCTGACGCCGTCAAGAAGGATACGCCGGCCGGTCGACCGGAGATGGCCGCAGGTTGGCCTTGCCATGGGCCGAGCGCAAGCGTCAGCATGGACCGATGAAATCGAACCTTTCCGCTGTTTTCGTCCTTGTCGCCGCCTGCGTCGGCGCCGTGGCCCTATCGGCGGGCCTGACGCCGGGGGAGGCGCGGGCCCAGGCGGGAGGGCGGGCCTATGCGGTCGAGGGCGACTGCGACGGCCGCCCGGCGACCGGCGTGCGCACGGCGCCGGGCTATTGCCTCGGTCTGGTGTGGCAGGGGGCGGGGCAGGACGGGCCGCGGATGCCGCGCGGACTTCTGCCGCTGGAAGACGGCGACTGGCTGGTCACCGACCTGGGCGCCTGGGAGGCGGGCAAGGGGTCGGTGTGGCGGCTGTCGTTCGCACAGGACGGCGCGGCGCGGTGGCGGCGGCTGGCGGGCGGCCTGTCCATGCCGCACACGGTCAAGCGCGGCCCGGACGGGCGGATCTATGTGTCGGAGATGAACCGCATCCTGACGCTGGACCCCGACGCGGCCGATGCGGCGGCCGGAGTCCGCACCGTGATCGGCGGTCTGCCGGACAACCGGCTGCACGACAACCGCCATCCGCTGTCCAGCTTCGTCTTCGACGGCGACGGCGACCTGCTGGTCAATGTCGGGGCGCCCAGCGACCGCTGCCTCGACGCGGCGGGCAGGCCGAAGACCGATGCGCGCGGGGCCTGCGTCGAGGACGCCGCGACGGCGCAGGTGCGGCGCCACGCCTATCTGGGCGACGGCCGTTGGGCCGAGGACAGCACGGTCTTCGCCGGCGGGTTGAGGAACTCCATCGCCCTGGTGCGTCATCCGTCGGGAACGGTGCTTCAGGCCGAGAATTCGGTCGATCTGCCCACGCCCGACCATCCCTATGACGAGGTCAACGTCCTGACGCCGGGCGGTCATTACGGCTGGCCCTACTGCGTCGACATGACGACGCCCCTGCCGGGGTGGCCCGCAGCCCAGGCGCGCTGCGCCGCACGGGAGCGGCCGATCGCCCTGCTGCCGCCGCACGCCGCGCCGCTGGACCTGATCTATTACGAGGGGGCGATGTTCCCCGAGCTGCAGGGGCGGCTGCTGATGACCTGGCACGGCTTCCGTCGCGCGGCCGGGCGCATCGTGGCGGTCGAGACGGACGCGGCGGGCCGTCCCCTGACCGACGTCGGCGGGCGCTACGCCGTCTATCCGCGCGGGGCGCTGCCCTATCCGGCGGGGACGCCCAGCGTGAAGGGCAAGGTGCTGACGCCGGGCTGGGACAGGATCGCGGGACGCCATCCGCGCGGCTCGCCGGTGGCGATGGCGACGGCCCCGGACGGCTCCATCTGGGTCACGGACGACAGAAGCCGGGCGATCCTGAGAATCGCCCGGCCCCGGTAGGCTTTTGGGTTTTCGGAAGGGAGATCAGCCTTCGCGGCCGTCCCGCTTGGCCAGGACGCGCAGGCGCAGGGCGTTCAGCTTGATGAAGCCTTCCGCGTCCTTGTGGTCATAGGCCTGGACGCCTTCCTCGAAGGTCACCAGGTCCTGGTCGTAGAGGCTGTTGGGGCTCTCGCGGCCGATGACGGTGACGTTGCCCTTGTAGAGCTTCACGCGGACTACGCCCGAAACCTTCTCCTGGCTCTTGTCGATGGCGGCCTGCAGCATCTCGCGCTCGGGGCTGAACCAGAAGCCGTTGTAGATGAGCGAGGCGTATTTCGGCATCAGCTCGTCCTTCAGGTGCATGGCGCCGCGATCGAGCGTGATCGACTCCATGCCGCGGTGGGCGGCCAGCAGGATGGTTCCGCCCGGGGTCTCATAGACGCCGCGCGACTTCATGCCGATGAAGCGGTTCTCGACCAGGTCCAGGCGGCCGATCCCGTTGTCGTGGCCCAGCTGGTTCAGCCGGGTCAGCAGGGCGGCGGGCGACAGGGCCTCGCCGTCGATGGCGACCGGATCGCCCTTCTCGAAGGCGATGGTGATGACGGTCGGCGTGTCGGGCGCGGCCTCCGGCGAGATGGTGCGCTGGTGCACGAACTCGGGCGCCTCGACGGCGGGGTCCTCCAGCACCTTGCCCTCGGACGAGGAGTGCAGAAGGTTGGCGTCGACCGAGAAGGGGGCCTCGCCGCGCTTGTCCTTGGAGATCGGAATCTGGTGCTTCTCGGCGAAGTCCAGCAGGGCCTCGCGGGACTTGAAGTCCCACTCGCGCCAGGGGGCGATGACGCGGATGTCGGGCTCCAGGGCGTAGTAGCCCAGCTCGAAGCGGACCTGGTCGTTGCCCTTGCCGGTGGCCCCGTGGCAGACGGCGTCCGCGCCGACCTGACGCGCGATCTCGATCTGGCGCTTGGAGATCAGCGGGCGGGCGATCGAGGTGCCCAGCAGATACTGGCCCTCATAGACGGTGTTGGCGCGGAACATCGGGAAGACGAAGTCGCGCACGAACTCTTCGCGCAGGTCGTCGATGAAGATGTTCTCGGGCTTGATGCCCAGCTTCAGCGCCTTCTCCTTGGC
>JAFKFS010000129.1 GCA_017308115.1 Bordetella sp. | reverse complement strand
CGACGACCTGATCGGCATCAATCTGAAAGTGATGAAGGCCGTCGGCGAAGGCATCAAGGCCCACGCCCCCAACGCCTTCGTCATCTGCATCACCAACCCGCTCGACGCCATGGTCTGGGCCCTGCAGAAATTCTCGGGCCTGCCCAAGGAGAAGGTCGTCGGCATGGCCGGCGTGCTGGACTCGGCCCGCTTCGCCTACTTCCTGGCTGAGAAGACCGGCGTCTCGGTGCAGGACATCCACGCCTGGACCCTGGGCGGTCACGGCGACGACATGGTGCCCATGGTGCGCCACTCGACGGTCGGCGGCCTGCCGCTGCCGGACGCGGTCGCCGCGGGCTTCCTGTCGCAGGCCGACCTGGACGCCATCGTCGAGCGCACCCGCAAGGGCGGCGGCGAGATCGTGGCCCTGCTGAAGACCGGCTCGGCCTTCTACGCCCCGGCCGAGAGCGCGATTGCGATGGCCAAGTCCTACCTGCTGGACCAGAAGCGCGTCCTGCCGTGCGCCGTGTGGCTGTCGGGCGAATACGGCCTGTCGGACCTCTACGTCGGCGTTCCGGCCCTGATCGGCGCCGCCGGCGTCGAGAAGATCGTCGAGTTCACCACCAATGACGAGGAAAAGGCGATGTTCGCCAAGTCGGTGGAGTCGGTCCAGGGCCTGATCCAGGCCTGTAAGGATATTGAGCCTTCCTTGGCTTAAGGGCGCTAACGCGAGCCGCGCGGCGGCTCGCTGCTTGAGCGCTTAGGCGTCCGAAACGGAAAGGGGTCGTGCTGAAGGCTCGGCCCTTTTTCGTGCGCCATATGTAGAAACCGCTCATCCCGGCGGACGCCGGGACCCAGTGCTTTGGCCGCCAGTGCGCGCTTAGGCGCTCTGAAATGCGGTGCGCGAGGTTCGGACTGGATCCCGGCGTCCGCCGGGATGAGCGGAAAGGAGTTTACGCCGCCTCGGCGTCCTCGCGTTGCGTCAGCCAGGTCTCGCTCTGCATCTCGTTGAAGCGCGACACCGTCCGCTCGAACTCGAAGGCGCCGACGCCCTCGGTGTAGAGCGCCTCGGGCGCGGCTTCGGCCAGGACGACCAGGCGGGTCTTGGCCTCATAGAGGGCGTCCACCAGCGTCACCAGGCGGCGCGCCTCGTGGTGGTTGGCCGGGCTGAGCAGGGGCACGTCGGCCAGGAACAGGGTGTGGAAGCGCCGCGCCACGGCCAGATAGTCCTGCGGCCCCAGCGGGCGGCCGCACAGTTCGTTGAAGGTCGCCCGCGCCATGGCACCGACCGTGCGCTCCAGCTTCACCTCGCGGCCCAGCACCGGCAGGGCGATGGGCTCCTCCGGCTCGCCGCCCTTCAGGTCGGCCCACAGGGTCTCGAAGCCTTGCCGCGCCTCGGCGTCCAGCGGCGAGAACCAGACCCTGGCCCCGGCCATGCGGTCCAGGCGGAAGTCGCGGGCGCCCGCCGTCTCGACCACGTCGCAGCGCCGGCGGAGGATGTCGATGAAGGGCAGGAAGAGCTGGCGGTTGATGCCGTTCTTGTAGAGGTCCTCCGGGGCGCGGTTGGAGGTGACGGCCAGCACCACCTTCTTCTCGAACAGGGCCTCGAACAGCCGGCCCAGGATCATGGCGTCGGCGATGTCGGTCACCTGCAGCTCGTCGAAGCACAGCAGCCGGGCCTCCGAGGCGATCAGGGCGGCGATCGGCGGAATGGGATCATCGCCCTTGGCGGTTCCGAACACGGCCTTGCGGCTGCGCGGGCTTCCCTCGCGCCACTGTTTCACCAGGTCGTGGATGCGCGCCATGAAGGCGTGGAAGTGGGCGCGGACTTTCTTCTGCTCGGGCGTCGAGGCATAGAAGAGGTCCATCAGCATGGACTTGCCCCGTCCGGGCGGGCCCCAGATGTAGACGCCCCGGACCTCGGGCAGGGCGCCGAACAGCCCCTTCTTCGCCAGGTCGGCCTCCAGCCGCTCGAGCGCGCCGATCAGGGCGGCCTGGGCCGGTTCGGGCGTGATCACGCCCTCTTCCACGCGGATGTCGTAGGCGTTGCGGATGCGGGAGGTCATGGCCAGCAGATAGCCCCCGGACGGGGCCGGGGGAAGGCGTTCGCGGATTCCGGCGGCGAATTGGAGGATTCTGGTTGCTTCGCGGCTGCGAAGGACCCAAATGCAGAAGCGTTTCTCCCAAACGCCCCCGAACAAAGGATGATTTCGTCATGGGCTATCGCGTCGCCGTCGTAGGCGCCACCGGCAATGTCGGCCGGGAAATTCTGGCCATCCTCGAGGAAGTGAACTTCCCCGTCGAGAAAATGCACGCGATCGCCTCCCGAAAATCCAAAGGCGTCGAGGTCTCCTTCGGCGACAGCACCATCAAGTGCGAGGACATCGAACAGTTCGACTTCTCCAGCGTCGACCTGGTGCTGATGAGCGCCGGCGGCGGGGTGTCGCGCGAATGGGCCGAGAAGATCGGCAAGGCCGGGCCCATCGTCATCGACAACTCCTCGGCCTTCCGCCAGGACCCGGACGTGCCGCTGATCGTGCCGGAGGTGAACCCGGACGACGCCAGGCTGGCGACGAAGAAGAACATCGTCGCCAATCCCAACTGCTCGACCGCCCAGCTGGTGGTGGCGCTGAAGCCGCTGCATGACGCGGCTAGGATCAAGCGCGTCGTCGTCTCGACCTATCAGTCCGTCTCGGGCGCCGGGAAGGAAGGCATGGACGAGCTGTGGAACCAGACCAAGGCCATCTACGGCCTGGGGGACGCCACGCCCAAGAAATTCCCTAAGCAGATCGCCTTCAACGTCCTGCCCTACATCGGCGCTTTCCGCGACGACGGCTATACCGACGAGGAGGCCAAGATGTGGGACGAGACGCACAAGATGCTCGATCCCGCGATCAAGCTGACCGTCACCTGCGTGCGCGTGCCGGTCTTCGTCGGCCACTCCGAGGCCGTGACGGTGGAGTTCGACCGCCCGATTGAGCCGGACGAGGCGCGCGAGATCCTGCGCGAGGCGCCGGGCGTCCTGGTCGTCGATAAACAGGAGCACGACGGCTACATCACCCCGGTCGACGCCGCGGGCGAACACGCCGTCTATGTCAGCCGCATCCGCAAGGACCCGACCGTCGAGCACGGCCTGTCCTTCTGGGTGGTGTCCGACAACCTGCGCAAGGGCGCGGCCCTGAACGCCGTGCAGATCGCCCAGCTGCTGGACGAGACGGGCGTCATCTCGCCCAAGAGCGGCTACCGCACTTTGACTGTGTAAGAAGAGGCCCCTAACGCCTCGCGCGCGGCGCGAGGCGTTAGGGGCGACATAGGTGTTGAACCCCCGCCGCGTCGGCGATGCGGCGGGGATCGAAAGGTTCCAGCGTGAGCGCGTCTTCTGCTCCCCCCGCGGCCTCTCCCGCGTCCGAAGCCCGGGCCGCCCTGGCGGCGGGCGTCTTCTGCTACCTGATCTGGGGGTTCGTGCCCCTGGTGTTCCAGCAGATGGGCCATCAGGGGGCGGACGCCTGGGAGATCATGGGGCACCGGGCCGTCTGGGGCGTCGTGTGGGCCGCCCTGCTGGTCATGCTGTCGCGCCAGTGGGGTCAGGTCATGGCCGTGCTGCGCCGACCCAGGGTGCTGGGCTGGCTGGCCCTGTCGGCGGTGCTGATCGCCGGCAACTGGACCACCTACATCATCGCGGTGAACGACGGGCGGACGCTGGACGCCTCGCTCGGCTACTATCTCAACCCGCTGCTGAACATGGCGGCGGGGGCCTGGCTGTTCCGCGAGAAGATCGACTGGGCGGGCAAGATCGCCATGGTCCTGGCGGCAGTGGGGGTGCTGCTGCAGACCATCGCCCTGGGGCACGCGCCCTGGGTCTCGATCATCCTGGCCCTGACCTTCGCCGCCTATGGGATCATCCGCAAGCGCGTCTCGGTCGACGCCCAGACGGGACTGTTCCTGGAGTGTCTGCTGCTGGCCCTGCCGGGGTTGATCTGGTTGATCCACATCGAGACCACGGGCGCGGGCCATTTCACGGCCTCGCCCTCGGCGACCGTGTGGCTGCTGTTCGCCGGGCCGGCCACGGTCATCCCCCTGGCCCTGTTCGCCTGGGCGGCGCGGCGGATGCCCCTGTCGAGTATGGGCTTCCTGCAGTTCCTGGCGCCGACCATCGTCTTCATCATCGGCGCGCTTCAGGGCGAGGCCCTGGGACCGCTGCGCATCGCCTCCTTCGTCTTCATCTGGATCGCCGTGGCCGTCTTCGCGCTCGGCGCCGTGCTGAAGGTGCGTCGGGCGGCGCATACGGCCGAGACCATCGTCGCGCCCGAACCGGGCCTGCTGGACGATCCGGCCGAGGATCGAATGGACGCCATCGGCCAGAAACCTTCGACTTCGCGTTGAGGTCGAACGCCGTCCCGTCCTAAAGAAGAGGCGATGATGATCCGTCCCCGCCTGCTTTGCGCCCTCGCCGTGTCCGTCCTGATCGCGGGAGGGACCTCGGCCTGCGCCCAGGACAGCGTCCTGGCGGGCGGGGACGAAGTCATCCGCACCGCGCGCGTGGGCGTCTCGCGAGACGCCGGCCCGGCCTTGGCGGAGGGCGCGCCGGCGGCCGTCGCCGCCCCGCCGACCACGGCCGAGACCTTCGACGCCGTCAGCGACGCCCTGGACGCCGCCGCCGCCGCCTGGACCTCGGGTCAGGTGGATGCGGTCATGGCCACCTATGTCCACGACGAACCCCTGCTGGTCTTCCTGGGCGACACCCCGCTGAAGGGACCGGACAGCGTGCGCGCGGCCCTGGACGCCCGCGCCGCCGAGCCGGGGGGATTGGGCGCCCTGTCCTATGAGTGGTTCGAGACCCTGCAGTTCGACGTCAATACGGCGGTGGTCTCGGGCCGGGCGGTGATGACGCGGGGCGGCAAGACCCATCGCGGCCTGTTCACCCGCATCCTGCGCCGCACCGCCGACGGCTGGCTGATCGTCCACGACCAGCTGGCCTGGGGGCCGGAGGCTTAGAGGGCCGCGCCCCTACCCCGCTCATTCCGGTGGACGCCGGGACGAGCGGATCAGGATTTCAGAGCGCGCCGTAAAGCGCATCAACCAACCGCAGGGCGCGCGGGTCGCCAAGCAGGTGAGGCGACTGGCGCGTCATGACATAGGCGGCCGAGACGCCCGCCGCCTGATCCGCGAAGACCATCGACCCGCCCCAGCCGCAGTGGCCGACCGCCTCGGGATTGGGGCCGAAGATGTTCAGGCCCTGGTTGCGGGTGAAGCCCGCCGCCCAGCTCATGTCGAAGGGCAGCACCTTGTCCGGCCCGTGGATGCGCTCGCGTGTCGCCTGGGCCAGGGTTTCCTCCGACAGCATCGCCAGATGATCCAGGGCGCCGCCGGTGGCGACGATGGACATCATGCGCGCCAGATCCCTGGCCGTGCCGTGCAGATTGGCCGAGGGAATCTCCGCCATCCGCCACTCGGTCGAGCCGCGCCCGCCGGGGGCCGAGCCGCGATCCAGGAAGGCGGCCTTCTTGATCGCGTCGATGGGGCCGAGGTCCGGCGCGGCGGCGGGTTTGCGCAGCTGGGCGACGCGGCCGTGCTCGGCCTCGGGCAGGCCGATCCACAGGTCCAGATCGAACGGTTGGGCGAAGTCTTCGCGAAGGGCCGTCCCCATGGTCCGCCCGTCGACGATGCGGAACAGCTCGCCCGCCAGATAGCCGATGGTGATGGGGTGATAGCCGGACGCCGTGCCCGGCGCCCACAGCGGCGCCTGGGCCGCCAGCTTGTCCAGCACCGCCTGACGGTCGAACCAGACAGCCGGCTCCACCCCGTCGGAAAAGCCTGGCAAGCCGGACTGGTGGCTCATCAACTGGCCGACGGTCAGTTGGTCCTTGCCCGCCGCGCCGAAGGCGGGCCAGTGGTCGGCGACCCGGTCCTCATAGGACAACAGCCCCTTGTCCACGCAGCGCGCGATCATCAGGGCCATCACCGCCTTGCCGGTCGAGAACACCGGGACCAGGGTGTCCTCGGCGAACGGCTTGGTTCCCGCCAGATCGGCCGACCCGGCCCACAGGTCCACGACCACCTCGCCGTCGACGGTCACGCTGAAGCGCGCGGCCAGTTCGTCCAGCCCCTCGGGCGCGGCGGTGAAGTTGGCGGCGAAGGCGTCCTTCACCGCATGGAAACGCGGCGGGCAGACGCCGTGGAGGTCGGGGAGGCTGGTCATGGATGCGGTCTAGCGCCTTGGCGGCTTCACGTCACTTGCGGCCGAGTCACCGGCGAGCGGACGCCGAGGCGTTGCGCGCGCCCGCGAACTCGTCGCCCGGCTTCCATGCGGGCCAGTCGCGCGAATTGGCCAGCTCGCGGCCGACCTCGTACAGCAGCTGCACATCGGCGGCGGCGGCGTCCATCTTCCACGCCGGGGTCCATTCGTCCGTGGGCTGATGATAGCGGTTGGCGACATAGTCGCGGCTGGCTTCGTTGTGGCCGGTGAAGCCCGCCGCGGCGAACAGGGCGGGCACGCCCTTCCTCGCCAGAGGGAAGTGGTCCGAGCGATAGAAGGCCCCCGCGTGCGGCGCCGGATCGGGGATCAGGCGCCGCCCCTCGCGCGCGGCCAGCACCGCCAGCCGGTCGTCCAGATCGTTCTTGCCCGCGCCGATGACGACGATGTTCGGGTCGATCTCGGTGCCCGGCAGCAGGCTGTCCATATTGATGTTGGCGACCGTCGTCTCCAGCGGCCAGACGGGATTGGCGGCATAGTATTCGGCGCCCAGCAGGCCGGTCTCTTCCGCCGCCCAGCTGATGAAGACGGTCGAGCGTTCGGGGCGCGGCCCCTCGGCGAACAGGCGGGCGATCTCCATGACCCCGGCCACGCCCGTCGCATTGTCCACGGCGCCGTTATAGATGTCGTCGCCGTTCTTGGGCGTGGCGCGGCCATAGGCGTCCCAGTGGGCGCCGAACATCACCGTCTCGTCCGGGTATTTGGTTCCGGGCAGGCGGCCGATGACGTTGCGCGTCTGGACCCGGTCGGCCTTCTGGCCGAAGTCGATCGACATGCTGACGCCGTTCAGCGCCACGGGCCGGAAGTCCGGCGTGCGCGCCTGATCCTTCAGGGCGGCGAAATCCAGCCCGGCGTCCTGGAACAGCTGTTCGGCGAGGGCGCCCTGAATCCAGCCTTGAGCCGCCACGCGCTCCTTGTCCGGATCGGCGCGGACGATGTCGAACTTGGGCGCGGTCGAGGAATTCTCCAGCGTCGACCAGGGATAGCCTGCGCCCGGCGTGTCGTGGATGACCAGGACGCCCGCCGCGCCGTGCGCCGCCGCCACCTGGAACTTGTAGGTCCAGCGGCCGTAGAAGGTCATGGCCGGGCCGTCGAACTTGCCGTTGACCGGGTGGTCTTCGGGCGCGCCGAAGTCGGGGTCGTTGACCAGCACCAGCATGATCTTGCCGGTCAGATCGACGCCCTTGTAGTCGTCCCAGCCGCGTTCGGGCGCATCGACGCCATAGCCGACGAAGACCAGGGGCGCGTCGGTCAGGGTGATGCGCTCCACCGGCCGGTCTGAGGAGACGATGACGTCCTTGGCGCGCCGCAGCTCGGTCGTCCGCCCCTTCGCGGTGACGCTGATGGCGGCGGGGCCGTCCTGGCTGGTGCGGCTGACCTGGGCGACCTGGACCCAGGCGCCGTCCGGTCCGCCGGGCTCGAGGCCGATCGCCTGGAACTGCTGCGTCAGCCACTCGATGGTGCGGTCCTCGCCGGGCGTGACCGGGGCGCGGCCCTCGAACGCATCGGACGCCAGGACGCGGGTGGCCTCGTTCAACCGGGCCGGGTCGACGCGGCCGGTTTGCCCCCCCGTCTGAGCCAGGACGGAGGTCGAACACATCAGGACGGCGAACAGGCCGAAGGCGGCGGAACGGGCGAAGGTCATGGGCAGGCTCGAGATTTGAAACGTGGGCGCCACGCTGCTCCCTGACGCCGCCGCTGTCGACCCCGAAAGGGCTCAGCGCGCGTCCAGCCAGGCGCGCGCGCCCTCCGCCGCCACGACGCCCGAGGCGAAGCTGGCCTGCAGCAGGTAGCCGCCGGTGGGCGCCTCCCAGTCCAGCATCTCCCCGGCCAGGAAGACGCCGGGCCGCGCCTTCAGCATCAGCCGCTCGTTCACGGCGTCCAGCATGACGCCCCCGGCCGAGGAGATGGCGCGGGCCAGACCCTGCGCGCCGGTCAGGATCAGGGCGAGGCCCTTGATGCGGGCGGCGAGTTCGGCGGGCGTGGCGGGCAGGGGACCGGCTTCGCGCAACAGGGCGACGGCGGCGGCGTCCAGCCGCGCGGCCTTGCGCAGCCAGTTCGATACGCTGTCCTTGCCGCGCGGTTTCGACAGGCGTTGCGTCAGCGCCTCGAGGCTCAGATCGGGCCGCAGGTCGAGCGTCAGCACGGTCGATCCGTCGTGCTCCACCGCCTCGCGCAGGGCGGCTGACAGGGCGTAGATCCCGCCGCCCTCGACGCCATAGGCGGCGATCATGGCCTCGCCGCGCACGGTGCGCCCGTCATGCGTCAGGGCGATCCCCTTCAGCGGCGTTCCGGCGAAGCGGTCGCGGAACATCGGCGACCAGGCCACGTCGAAGCCGACGTTGGCGGGACGGAAGGCGGCCGTCTCGGCGCCCGCCGCCTCCAGCGCCGGAACCCAGGCCGCGTCCGAGCCCAGTTTCGCCCAGCTGGCGCCGCCCAGGGCCAGGATCACGGCGTCAGGGCGCTCGGTCCGCTCGCCCTCGGGGGTGTCGAAGACCAGGGCCTCGTCCCGCCAGCCGGTCCAGCGCGAACGGGTGCGGACCTCGACGCCCAGCCCTTCCAGCCGCGCCAGCCAGGCGCGCAACAGGGGCGAGGCCTTCATCGCCTTGGGGAAAACCCGGCCGGACGAACCGACGAAGGTCGGCTGGCCCAGTCCCTCGACCCAGGCGACCAGGTCGGCGGGGGAAAAGGCGTCCAGCCACCCTTCGATGCGGGTCCGGGCGGCGGCGTCATAGCGGTTCAGGAAGGGCTCCGGCGGCTCCGAATGGGTCAGGTTCAGCCCGCCGCGTCCGGCCATCAGGAATTTGCGCGCGACCGAGGGCATCCGCTCATGCACGACGACGCGCAGGCCGCCCCGGGCCAGGCGTTCGGCGGCCGTCAGTCCGGCGGGACCGGCGCCGATCACGGCGACTGTGCGAGAGGAGCGCGTCATTGCGTCTTCCTAGACCGGAACGATTGCGCGCGGCATAGGCTCTATCATCATGAGCGTCGCCTTCACCCGAGAAGAAGATCTGGAAGCCACGGCGGCGGACCTGCCGGACCGGCCGATCTCGCCCCATCCGAACCTCGTCACCCCGCAGGGGCTGGCCCGGATCGAGGCCGAGCTGGCGGCCGCGCGCGCGGCCTATACGGCGGCTCAGGCGGCGGGCTCCATCGAGGCGGACCGCACGGCCATGGCGCGGGCGACGCGCGAGCTGCGCTACTGGTCGGCGCGACGCGCGACCGCCCAGCTGGTCGAGGCGCCGCCGGACGGCAAGGTCCGCTTCGGCGATACGGTGACGATCGCGCGCGAGGACGGCCGCACCCAGACCTGGCGCATCGTCGGCGAGGACGAGGCCGACCCGGCCAGGGGCAGCGTCAGCCACGTCTCCCCCCTGGCCCGCGCCCTGATGGGCAGGCGGGAGGGGGATGAGGCGACGGTCGCGGGCCAGTCGGTCGAGATCGTCGCCATCAAGGAAGGCTAATTCGAACAAGCCCTCCCCCTCGATGGGGGGAGGGTTGGGTGGGGGGGGAGGCAGGCGGCTTCCCATTCAGCGCACGAGACGCCGCCTCCCGCGCCCGTCCCAGACGCGACGGCGCCCACACCCCCATCCCCGGCCCTTCCCCCATCGAGGGGGAAGGGGGGGCGTCGACAGGCGGCCTCAGTAGCCGCCCGTTCCCTTTTCCTTCGCCACCGGCTGGAAATCGCGCACGAAGCGCTCCAGCAGGCGCACGCTGTAGCCCGCCGATCCGGCCGGCTTCACCTCATTGGCCGCGCCGAAGGCCATGTTGGCGATGTCCAGGTGCGCCCAGGGCGTCTCCGGCCGGGCGAAATAGCCGATGAAGTGGGCGCCCGTGCCCGCGCCCGCGCCGCCTTCGCCCGAGTTCTTGATGTCGGCGACGGTCGAGGCGGTCGCGCGGGCGTAGGAGGGGTGAAGCGGCAGGCGCCACAGGGTCTCGCCCGTGACGTCGCCGGCGGTCTTCAGCTGGTCGGCCAGGGCGTCGTGGCGGCTGAACAGGCCCGCGTAGTCATTGCCCAGGGCGCCGCCGACCGCGCCGGTCAGGGTGGCCACGTCGACGATGGCGGCCGGATTCAGCGTCGTGTCGGCCCAGACCACGGCGTCGGCCAGCACCAGGCGCCCTTCGGCGTCGGTCGAGATGATCTCGATGGTCCTGCCGTTCATGGCGGTCAGGACGTCGGCGGGGCGGATGGCGTTCCCGTCGGGCATGTTCTCGGCCAGGGCGGCGACGGCGACCACGTCCACCGGCGCCCCGCCCTTGGCCAGGGCCAGGACCGCGCCGACGACGCTGGCGGCGCCGGACATGTCCATCTTCATATTGCCCATGTTGGCGCCGGGCTTCAGCGAGATCCCGCCGGAATCGAAGGTGATGCCCTTGCCCAGCAGGGCGATCGGGCCGTCGGTCGCGGCGCCCTGTCCGCGATAACGCACGGCCAGCAGGCGCGGCGGGCGGCTGGAGCCCTGGCCGGCGCCCAGCAGGGCGCCCATGCCCAGGCGCTGCATGGCGGGGACGTCCAGCTCGGTGATCTCGACGCCCGGCACGCCGGCGAAGGCGGCGCGGGCGCGCGCGACGAAGCTTTCCGGATAGATGACGTTGGCTGGTTCATTGGACACGTCGCGGGTCCAGGCCATGGCCTCCACCAGGGCGGCGCCGCGACGGTGATGCGCCTGGGCGTTGGCGGCGTCATCGGCGACGACGGTCAGGGGGCCCGGCGCCGCGCGGTCGCGCCCGGTGGTGACATAGAGGTCCGAGCGATAGTGGCCGATGCCCAGGCCGGTCGCCAGCTCCGACGCCAGATCGGCCGACAGGCCGGACGTCAGGGCGGTCAGGGCGCCCGGCTGGCTGTTCAGGGCGCGGCCCGCGACGATGCCCGCGGTCTGGACGTCGGCCGCCTTCGGCGTCTCGCCCAGGCCGACGACCAGGATGCGGTCCCAGCCGCCGACGCCGTGCAGGCTCAGGGTCTGGCGCGCCTTGTAGTCGAAGCGCGCGGCGGCCAGGGCCGAGGCGATGGACTGGCGCGTTCCGGCGTCCAGGGCGGCGCCGCGCGTCGCCAGTTCGGCCTCCGACGACAGCGGCAGGACCAGGGCGCCCGACGGCGAAGCGGCGGCGGCGAAGGTCACGGCGCGCGCCTGGGCCGGAGCGGCGCGGGCGGGCCAGTCCGAACGCTCGGCGGCGGGCGCGGCGCGGCGCGACTGGGCCTCGGCCGGAACGGCGACGCTTAGACCGGCGGCGGCGATCAGCGCGGCTGCGGCGAAGGACGGAATACGGGTGGTGCGGCGCATCGATCAGGGCCCCCTCTGTGACGATGAAGCCGCCTTTATGGGCGGGGGCGTCGCATGGGAGCAACCGCTCCGCTGACGGAAGGGCGCGACGCCTTGTCGCGGCGGGTCGGCGCGGTCCTGAGGGCGCGCTCAAAGAGAAAGGGCGGGACCTTTCGATCCCGCCCTTCCCCAGTCTGCTTGAGAAGCAGGCCTTCCTTAGAAGTCCATGCCGCCCATGCCGCCCATGCCGCCCATGTCGGGGGCGCCGCCGGCCGAAGCCTTCTTCGGCGCATCGGCGATGGCGGCTTCGGTCGTGATCATGATGCCCGCGACCGAGCCGGCCGAAGACAGGGCCGAGCGAACGACCTTGGCCGGGTCGATGACGCCCATTTCCACCAGGTCGCCGTACTCTTCCGTCTGGGCGTTGAAGCCGAACTCGGCCTTGTCCGACTCCAGCACCTTGCCGACCACGATCGAGCCTTCGACGCCCGAGTTTTCCGAGATCTGACGGATCGGAGCCTGCAGGGCGCGGCGGACGATGTTGACGCCGGCGTTCTGATCGGCGTTGTCGGTCTTCAGCCCGTCCAGCACCTTGGAGGCCTTCAGCAGAGCCACGCCGCCGCCCGGGACGATGCCTTCGTCAGCGGCCGCGCGGGTCGCGTTCAGGGCGTCGTCGACGCGGTCCTTCTTCTCCTTGACCTCGACCTCGGTCGAGCCGCCGACGCGCAGGACGGCGACGCCGCCGGCCAGCTTGGCCAGGCGTTCCTGCAGCTTCTCGCGGTCGTAGTCCGAGGTGGTGTCCTCGATCTGACGCTTGATCTGGCCGACGCGGGCTTCGATGCCGTCCTTCTCACCGGCGCCTTCGACGATGGTGGTGTCGTCCTTGGTGATGGAGACCTTCTTGGCCTTGCCCAGCATGTCGAGCGTGACGGTTTCCAGCTTGATGCCGAGGTCTTCGGAGATGACCTGGCCGCCCGTCAGGATGGCGATGTCTTCCAGCATGGCCTTGCGGCGGTCGCCGAAGCCCGGAGCCTTGACGGCGGCGACGCGCAGGCCGCCGCGCAGCTTGTTGACCACCAGGGTCGCCAGGGCTTCGCCTTCGATGTCCTCGGCGATGATCAGCAGGGGACGGCCCGACTGGACCACGGCTTCCAGCACCGGCAGCATGGGCTGCAGCGAGGTCAGCTTCTTCTCGTGGAGCAGGATGAGCGGCTCCTCGAGGACGGCCTCCATCTTGTCCGGGTTGGTGATGAAGTAGGGCGACAGGTAGCCGCGGTCGAACTGCATGCCCTCGACGATGTCGACGGTGGTTTCGGCGGTCTTGGCTTCTTCAACCGTGATGACGCCTTCGTTGCCGACCTTGGCCATGGCCTGGGCGATCAGGTCGCCGATTTCAGCGTCGCCGTTGGCCGAGATGGTGCCGACCTGGGCGATTTCCGAGTTGTTGGAGACCGGCTTGGATTTCGACTTGATCTCTTCCAGCACCGCTTCGACAGCCTTGTCGATGCCGCGCTTCAGGTCCATCGGGTTCATGCCGGCGGCCACGGCCTTCAGGCCTTCCTGGACGATGGCCTGGGCCAGGACGGTGGCGGTGGTGGTGCCGTCGCCCGCCTTGTCGTTCGCCTTGGAGGCGACTTCGCGGATCATCTGGGCGCCCATGTTCTCGAAGGCGTCTTCCAGCTCGATTTCCTTGGCCACCGAGACGCCGTCCTTGGTCGAGCGCGGGGCGCCGAAGGACTTCTGGATCACGACGTTGCGGCCCTTCGGACCCAGGGTCACCTTGACGGCGTCAGCCAGGACGTTGACGCCCTTCAGCATCTTGTCGCGGGCGTCGGTGTTGAACTTTACGATTTTGGCGGCCATGCTGGCTGCTCCTATCTAAATGTTTTTACGTTAGAATTCCGGAAACCTGAGGCCTGTCTTACGACAGCACGCCCAGGACGTCGGATTCCTTCATGATGATCAGGTCGTCGCCGTCGATCTTCACTTCCGTGCCCGACCATTTGCCGAACAGGATGCGGTCGCCGGCCTTCAGCTCCAGGGCGACGTGCTTGCCGTCTTCGTCACGGACGCCGGGGCCCACGGCGACGACTTCGCCTTCCTGGGGCTTTTCCTTGGCCGTGTCGGGGATGATGATCCCGCCCTTGGTCTTGGATTCTTCTTCAACGCGCTTGACCAGCACGCGGTCGCCGAGCGGACGAAACGCCATCTGAATAACTCCCGATAGGATGTTGGTGGACGCCCTCGAGGCCTGCGACTTTAGCAGTCAGCCTCCCCGAGTGCTAACGACCGGGGAGTTAGGCAGGGGGGCGGGGGGCGTCAAGGGCGAGGCGGACCGAAATTCGGCGGTCCGATGAAGTGAAAATGAACGAACGTCCCCGGGGTCGTTCAGACAGCCGCCGTTACAAGGGAGACAACGGATCAACCGGCTTTCGAAAGGAGCCCGCCATGAAGACCCTGTTCAAGATCGGCGCCGGCGCTATCGCCCCTGCTCTGGTTGTGACGATGCTGGCCGCGACGCCGGCCGCCGCCCAGAATTATCGCGACCGCGATCGCGACAACACCGGCCGTGATGCCGTCCTGGGCGCCGTCGTCGGCGGCGTCGCCGGGGCCCTGATCGGCCAGGGCGATGGACGTTATGTCGCGGGGGGCGCCCTGGCGGGCGCGGCCCTGGGCGCGGCTTCGAACCGCGGCGACGGCTGTGAATACTACCGCGGCGGCCGCTGCTACCGGAACCAGGGCCACTGGGAGCGTGAACACGGCATCAACAGCCGGGACGGCTATTACAACGGCCGCTATGAGCGCAACGACGGCCGCTACTACCGCGACGGCCGCTACTGGCGGAATCAGGGCGAGTGGCGCAGCTATCAGAACCGCCGCGACCGCGACTACCGCTATGATCGCCGCTGGTAGGCGGACAGCGCGCCAAGGAAAGGCCCGGTCTCACGACCGGGCCTTTTTCGTGGGAGGGATCAGGCTGAGCGGTCTCTGCGGGCCTTGCCGATCAGGCCCAGATGGGTGACGCCGAAGTCCAGCGGGGACTTCAATCCGTAGCCCAGCGCCCGGTCGAACCCGATATGGGACAGCCAGATCAGGGCGAGCGCGACAGCCGGCGACTGATCCGCGACCAGGCCCGCGCCCGCAAGCGACAGCGGGCCGATCAGGCTGTGCGCCAGGTTGTAGGCCAGGGCGCCGATGCGCGGTCCGGCCAGATAGCCGGCGAAAGACAGGTCGGGCGACAGAAACAGAAGGGCGAACAGGCCCCACCCCTGACCAAGACGGGCATAGGCGAAGGCGGCGACGGCCAGCAGGGCCAGCCCCTCCAGCCTCTGCCAGCCCGGCGCGACGACCGTCACGCCGTCAGCCGACGCAGCAGGTCGGCCGTCGACGGGTCCAGATCGGGCGACGGCGCGCCGTCGGCCGTGTCCTTCAGCAGCGCCTTGGCCAGAACCTTGCCCAGCTCCACGCCCCACTGGTCGAAGCTGTTGATGTCCCAGATCACGCCCTCGACGAAGGTCTTGTGCTCATAGAGGGCGATCAGGGCGCCCAGGGTCTGCGGCGTCAGCCGCTTCATCAGAACGGTCGTCGAGGGGCGGTCGCCGGGGAAGACCTTGTGCGGCGCCAGGCGGTCGGCCTCGGCTTCAGAGGCGCCCGAAGCGATCAGCTCGGCATGGGCCTGGGCCTCGCTCTTGCCCTGCATCAGGGCCTGGGCCTGGGCCAGGGCGTTGGCCCACAGATAGGTCGAGGGCGTCTCATCGCAGGTGCGAGCGACGACGATGAATTCGACCGGGACGACCTGCGGCCCCTGATGCAGTTGCTGGAAGAAGGCGTGCTGGCCGTTGGCGCCCGGCTCGCCGAAGACGACCGGGCAGGTCTGGCGACCGACAGGCGCGCCGTCGCGGCGCACCCGCTTGCCGTTCGATTCCATCTCCAGCTGCTGCAGGAAGGCGGGCAGGCGGCGCAGGGCATGGGCGTAGGGCGCCACGCTGCGCGCCCCGCGATGCAGGCCGTCGACATTGTAGATTTCCGCCAGCGCCATCAGGACCGGCGCATTCTTCTCCAGCGGCGCCTCGAGGAAGTGGCGGTCCATTTCGGCGGCGCCGTCCAGAAACGCCTGAAACGGCTCCCACCCCAGGGCGATGACGCAGGACAGGCTGACCGCAGACCACAGGGAATAGCGCCCGCCGACCCAGTCCCGGAAGGCGAAGGTGCGGCCGCAGCCGAAGGCCGCCGCCTTGTCCGGCGCAGCGGTGACGCCGATGAAGTGCTTGGCCATCCCCTCGGCGGGCACGGCCGCCGCCAGCCAGGCCTTGGCGGCTTCGGCGTTCAGAAGGGTCTCCTGGGTGGTGAAGCTCTTGGAGACCACGATCGCCAGGGTGGTTTCGGGGTCCAGCCCGGCCAGGGCCTCGGCCATGTCGCGCGGGTCGATGTTGGCGACGAAGCGCAGGTCGATGGCGGGGTCGAGCGGACGCAGGGCGTCCCAGATCAGGCGCGGTCCCAGATCGGAACCGCCGATGCCGATATGGAGCACCGTCTTGAACGGGCGTCCGCTCGCCCCTGTCTCATTCCCGGACCGCAGGGCTTCGGCATAGGCCTTCATCTCGGCGCGCACGGCCTCGACCTCGGCCGAGACCGGCTCGCCCAGGGCGTGGAAGTCGGCGCCGCCCGGGGCGCGCAGCGCCGGGTGCAGCACCGCGCGGCCTTCGGTCGGATTGACCGCCTCGCCGCTGAACAGGGCCGTGCGCCGGCCTTCGACGTCGCAGGCCCGGGCCAAGGCCAGGGCGGCCTCGAAGCCCGTTCGGGTCCAGCTCTGCTTGGACAGATCGATATGGAGGCCCGCCGCCTCGGCCGTCATTCGCCCCAGTCGGTCGGGATCGGCGACGAACTGGTCGACGATGCGGGCCTCGCCCTCGCGGCGGGCGACGGCTTCCAACTCGGTCCAGGCGGCGTGCGGCGTCAATCTATCATCCATCTGTTCTTGCGAGGTTCTGGTACGGCGCTTGCAAGCCGTCCTTCACGGCTCGTGCCGAACTGTCGTTTACGGCTCAGGCCGGGAAGAGTTCAATCAAGGATCGACGACGGGCGGCTCTTCCGTCCCCGTTCGCCGATCGCTCAGTGAGAAGGCATGTCCATGTCCTGCGGAATCGTCCTCGCCGCCGCCCTGATGTTGTCGGACCCCGCCGTCGCCGAAGCGGCGCGCCTGCCGCCGGTCGCTGCCGACGCGCCCGTCTCGGTGGCCCATGAACCCCTGTTCGTCGATCTGGTCCAGCGTTCCGGCGGGCTGAAGGCGATCGTCGACGGCTGGATCGCCTCGGGCGAGGCGGATCGGGCCGGCTTCTTCGCCGGGGCGGCCTATACGGCGTTCAAGACCCAGGCGACGGACCTGGCCCAGCGCGACCTGCAGGGCCATCTGGTCCTGAAGCAGCGCGGCACGGACAACGACCTGAAATGCATCCTGCGCGGCATTTCGGAAGACATCCCGGTCAAGGTGGCCGCGCTGGAAGACGCCTCGGACGCCGCCGCGCGCAAGCTGGCCCTGGCCGAACTGTCCTATCTGCTGAACGACAACGTCGAGGTCATCACCTCGCCGCCCCAGCCGGCGGCGTAGCCGCAGGCTGAGGCTTGATGTTTGGGCCTGTCGCGCCTCGCGCTGCTTGAGGCCCGATTGGAAGACGGCTCGGTCCGCCGCGGGCGATCCCGGCCTCAGCCCTCGACCGTCTCCGGGTATTTGATGGCGCAGCCGTAGGGGGCGGCCCAGGCGGTCCGGACCGGGCGGCCGGCCTTGGCGTCGGCCAGGGCGGCGCGCACGAAGTTGTCGGCCCCTTCCAGGTCCTCGACCTTGTTGGTGGGCCGGTCGTCGATGCCGCCGACGTAGATCAGCCGCCCCTCGGGGTCGATGACGCGCATGTCCGGCGTGGTCTTGGCGTCGTAGCGCTTGCCCACCTCGCCGGTCGGGTCGAGCAGCAGGTGGGTGAAGGCGGCTTTGTGCTTGGCCTTCCAGGCTTGCGCCTCCTCGCCCTCGACGAAGCCCTGGGTTCCCGGCGCCGAGGAGATGATGGTCAGCCAGACCACCCCGTCCGCAGTCGCCTCGCGCTGCAGGGCCTGCATGGCGCCGGTGTAGTGCTTCTTCACGAAGGGACAGCCCTCGTTGGTCCATTCCAGCACGACCGTCCTGCCGCGGAAGTCGGCCAGGGACCTCTGCTGTCCTTCGGCGTCGACCAGGGTGAAGGCGGGGGCCGTTTCGCCCGGGGCGGGCGCTTCGGTCGCCTCGGGAGCGACGGCGGCGGTCTCGGACCGCTCGGGCGAGGCGGCGGGTTGCTGCTGGCAGGCGGCGAGCAGCAGAAGGGAGGCGGAGGCGGCGGTCAGCAGGCGGAACATGGCGGTCTCCTTCGGTTGAAACTCAGCGGGCGGCGGCGTCCTTCAGGGCCTCGACGACGACCCCCTCGGTCAGAAGCTGAGGCAGGATGCGCGGCTCGGCCCCGCCCGGCGCATAGACGAGGTAGAGGGGCACGCCCGAGCGGCCGTGGCGTTGCAGCTCGGCGGTGACGGCGTCGTCCCGCCGCGTCCAGTCGCCGACCAGATAGACGGCGTTCGCCTGTTTTAGCGCCTCCGCCGTGCGGGTCGAGGACAGGGCCGCGCCTTCGTTGACCTTGCAGGTCACGCACCAGTCGGCGGTGAAGTTGACCAGGACCGGGCGCCCCTCGGCCAGGGCGGCCTTCACCGCCTGATCGGACCAGGGCTGGGACGGCAGGCGGCTCGCGGTCGCGGTCGGGTCCGAGGCGGCGGGCGAGGCCGTCCCCGCCAGGAAGCCCAAGCCCAGCGCGACGATCACGGCCGCCAGGGCCGCGACGGCGGCCGCCCCGCCCTTGCCGGGCGAGGCCTGGGCCCGGCCATAGAGCCAAAGCGCCAGGGCCAGCGTCAGCGCGGCGGCGAACAGCAGGGCCAGGCCGTCGCCGGTCTGGCGGCCATAGACCCAGGCCAGCCACAGGGCGGCGCCGTACATGGGGAAGGCCAGCAGGTTGCGTAGGGTCTCCATCCACGGGCCGGGCCTGGGCAGGCGGGCCAGCAGGCGCGGGTTGAGGCTGATCAGCACATAGGGCAGGGCCAGCCCCAGCCCCAGCATCAGGAAGACCGCCAGGGCCATGGGCCAGGGCATGAACAGGGCCGCGCCGAGCGCGAAGGCCATGAAGGGGGCGGTGCAGGGGGCGGCGACGACCACGGCCAGCACGCCGGTGAAGAAGGCGCCCGCCGCGCCGCGCCGCCGCGCCAGCGGGCCTTGGCCCGCGCCCTGCAGGCCCGCGCCGACGTGGAAGACGCCCGACAGGTTCAGCGCCACCGCCAGCATCAGCAGGGCCAGGGCGGCGATCACGCCCGGCGACTGCAGCTGGAAGCCCCAGCCGAGGGCCTGTCCTCCGGCGCGCAGGGCCAGCAGGGCGCCCGCCAGGACGAGGAAGGTCGCCAGCACGCCGGCCAGGAAGGCCAGGCCGTCGCGGCGCGCTTCGGCCGGTTCGTGGGCCGCGCGGCTGAGCGCGGCGGCCTTCATCGCCAGGATGGGGAAGACGCAGGGCATCAGGTTCAGGATCAGACCGCCCAGCAGGGCGAACAGGGCCGCCTTGGCGAAGTCGGCCAGGCGGGTCGCCCGGCCGGAGCCGGCGGCCTGGGCCCCCTCGCCGTCGCCGATGACGCCGTCGCCCGCGACGCCGGCCGGGGCGGCGCCCGGTTCGGCCGTGATCTCCCAGGCGCCCCGGTCGGTGGACAGGACGCCGCTGACGGGGCCGTTCAGCCCGTTGGTCGTCAGGCCGCGCCCGGCGGCGACGCCCAGCGTCAGACCCTGCGGGCCGCGCTCGCCCGCCTGGGCGGCGGCGTGATCGATCATCCCGCCCTCGAACGGGTAGAAATAGGCCCACTTCGGCGCGGCGCCGGTCAGCGGCCCGCCGCTCGCCGTCAGGGTCAGCCGGCCGTCGGCCAGGGCGACGCGGGCCTCGATCCCGGCGGGGCGCGGGGCTTCGGCGGCGACGTCCTGAATCGCCTGGCCGAAGCGCGGGTCCAGCGGCGCGGCGCCCTCGCGCACCGGCAGGTCCAGGGCCAGATCGATGTCCTCGGGCACGCACATCTGGTCGCTGCACACATAGAGGTGGGCGGTGACGCGCAGGGGCAGGCTCCGGCCGGGCGGGGCGTCGGCCGGTATCTCGATCGGCACGGGCAGGAAGACCGCGCCGGAATAGCCGTAGTTCATCAGTCTCTGCAGCCGCTGGCGTTCGGGCAGGGGCCACAGGATGTCGCCGGGCCTCAGGCCGCTCGGCAAGGTCCAGGTCAGGGTGGTCGGCCCGCCGGAATCGCCCTGATTGCGCCAATAGGTGTGCCAGCCGGGCTGGATCTTCTGGCGGATGGCGACGACCGTGGTCGAGCCGGGGGCGGCCCAGGCGCTCATGGGGACCAGTTCGGCCTCGATCCGCTCGGTGCGTCGCGGTCCCGGCGGGACGGCCTCCCTGACGGCGGGGGCGGCCCCGGCGGCCAGGGCTTCCCGCAGGGCGGCCTGGGACCCGGGCGCAGACGCAGAGAGGGCCGCCGTCGGCAGGGCGAGCGCGAGCCAGGTCAGCAGCAGAAACAGGATGCGCAAGGGCGGGGCCAAGGAACAGACCAGAGGGAAGGGCGCGACCTTAGCCCCTTCGGCCCGGTCTCGCCACGGCCCGCGACGGCGGGCCGCAGCCGCCCGTCGCGCCGCTGATTCCGCCGTCAGCGGGGACCGGCGACCTTGATCAGGACTTCCGTGCGGCGGCGCAGGGGATCGTTGACGCCGCCCACCACGGTGCCCTGGGCCCCCGCCGCCTCGATGTCGAAGGCGGGCGCGGGCAGGCCGGCGCCGGCCAGGGCCTCGGCCACGGCGCGGGCGCGCTGTTCGGAAATGGTCTGGTTGGCGGCCGCCGTGCCGCTGCGGGCGTCGGCCAGGCCGGTCACCTTGACGTGCTCGATCCGGCAGCCCTGAAGCTGGGTCGCGGTCATCGCGACGGCCTGACGCGCGGCGTCGGTCAGGGTGGCGCGGTCGGGCACGAAATAGACCTCGAACCGCTTGTCGGCGCAGGCGGAAGGATCGGTGACCAGATCGCTGCGCGTCTTATAGACGCCGGGGGCGGCGCATCCGGCCGCAGCCAGGGCGGCGGTCAGCAGAACGACGGCGGAAACAAGCTTCATGTCAGCCCCTCGCGCGCCGACGGGCGCGCTCATCCTTCCAGAGAAAAGGGCGACCCGCGCCGTGCGGATCGCCCTTTCAGACTGTCCCGAAAACGCCTGGGACGCCAGAGGCGAGGATCAGTAACGGCGTTGGCCGTTCTCCCAGTAGCACTCGGTCTGGCGGTTGTCGTAGCAGTAGTAGTAGCGGCCCTGGTTGTCGCGGTAGCGCTGCTGGTTGTTGCGGTCCTGATTGGAGCCGCGGATAGCGCCCGCCGCGCCGCCCGCCAGGGCGCCGATGGCTGCGCCGGTCGCCGCGTTGCCGCTGCCGACGTTGTTGCCGATGATGGCGCCGGCCACGGCGCCCAGTCCGGCCCCGACAGCGCCCTGGCGCACGGTGTTGTTCGGTCCGGCGCCGCCGCCGTAGTACGGGTCGCTGGCGCAGGCGGTCACCAGAAGACCGGCGCCGGCGATGGCGAGTATCGCCTTGTTCATGGTTCTGTCCTTCATCCCTTAGGGGGCTCCCCTGAAGCTCCGATAACGCAGCGCGAAGAGGGCGGTTCCGTGGCGGAAGGCGCAAGCTTCACTTTATTTCTCGTCAGCCCGCCGGGGATGGAACCGGCCTGGCGCGCGGGCGTTCGCCGCCCATGACAGACGCTCCCAAGACCGATGCGCCGAACCTGCTCGAAACCTTGGCCGCCGTCCTGCCTTCAGCCGTCCTGCCCTCACAGGGCGACGCCGAGCCGGGGCCGCGCGCCCTGACCCGCGCCGTCCGGCTGGAGAGGGCGGTCATCCTGGTCAACCCGCTTTCGGGCGGGGTCGGCCCTCAGGCGGCGGATGAGGCGGCCGGCCTGCTGGCCGCCTATTCGCTCGAGGCGGAGGTGGTCGTCCTGGAAGGCGCGCGCATCGCCGACCAGATCGACCAGGCCCTGGAGGCGCGGCCCGATGTCCTGTTCATCCTGGCGGGCGACGGGACGGCGCGGTCGGTCGCGGCCCGGGCCGGGCCGGACGGCCCGCTGATCGCCCCCCTGCCCGGCGGCACCATGAACATGCTGCCCAAGGCCCTCTACGGCACGGCGGACTGGAAGGCGGCGCTCAGGTCGGCGCTCGAGGAAGGCGCGCCTCAGGCCGTCTCCGGAGGGGCGGTCGAGGGCGAGGCCTTCTATTGCGCGGCCATCCTGGGTTCGCCGTCGATCACCGCCGGAATGCGCGAGCGGGCCTCCACCTCGATCCTGCGCGCGCCTCGCGTCGTGACGGTGGGATCGTGGCGCCAGTCGTCGAACAGGGCGTGGGCCGCAAGACGGAAGGCCTGGGCGGCGTCGGCGGTG
>JAFKFS010000004.1 GCA_017308115.1 Bordetella sp. | reverse complement strand
AGTACGGCAACGGCGTCGCCATCTTCACCCAGAACGGCCGCGCGGCCCGCGACTTCGCCGCCCGCGTCAACGTCGGCATGGTGGGCATCAATGTGCCGATCCCGGTGCCGGTGGCGTATCACACCTTCGGCGGCTGCACGCGTTCGGCCTTCGGCGACATCAACCAGCACGGCATGGAAGGCGTCCGCTTCTGGACCAAGACCAAGACCGTGACGGCGCGTTGGCCGGACAGCGATCTGGAGCACGCGGACTCCAGCTTCGTCATCCCGACGATGGGGTAACTCTGCCCCTCTCCCGATGGGAGAGGGCTTGAGCCTCCAAGAGCGAAGCGATTGGAAAAGGCGAAAGGGTGAGGGTTCCGCAGTCAGCCGTTTTTGCGGCGGCTTGCGCCGACTGAGGCCGGGAACCCTCATCCGCCCCTTCGGGGCACCTTCTCCCATCGGGAGAAGGAATAATTATGAGAGCGTATAGGGGATCACGCCCCGCTCGTTCTCCGGCACGGCCAGCGTGCGGTCGATCGGCGGGAACGCCCTCTGCGTGCAGTCCGTCCGCTCGCAGATGCGGCAGTTCACCCCCATGCGCGTCGGCGGGCCGTTCAGGTCCAGCCCGTCCGCATAGACCAACTGGGCCGCGTGCTCGATCTCGCATCCCAGGCCCAGCGCATAGCGCCGGTCCGGCTCCAGAAACGACCCGCCGGGCTTGGACACGCTCTTGGCGAGGCAGACGTAGCGGGCGCCGTCGGGCATCTCCGACAGATTGACCAGGATGCGGTCCGGGGCGCTGAACGCCTCATGCACGTTCCACAGGGGGCAGGCGCCGCCGAAGCGGGCGAACTGGAAGCGCGTGGCGCTGTGCCGTTTGGTGATGTTCCCCGCCATGTCGACCCGCGCGAAGTAGAAGGGCACGCCGCGCCAGCCGGGCCGCTGTAAGGTGCTCAGCCGGTGGCAGGCCTGCTCGAAGCTGACGTGGAAGCGGTTGCGCAGGCGGTCCACGTCGTGACGCAGCTCCCGCGCCGCCTCCAGAAAGGCGCGATAGGGCAGCAGCAACGCCCCCGCCGCATAGTTGGCCAGACCGACCCGGCAGACATCGCGCGCGGCGGGAATGTCGAAGGCGGCGCGGTCCAGTTCGTGCTCGATCAGGTCTTCGAACCGTAAGCGAACCAGCTGGTGCGCCATCTGGAAGGCGCGGGTGGCGCCCGGCAGGCTGGCGTCCACATAGAGGATGCGCGCGCCTGGATCGAAGCGCCGCATGGCGCCGCGCCCCTGACCCGTGGCGACGCGCACCCCGCACAGGTCGTTGAGGGCGGCCTCAAGCTCGCGCTCGGGGTGGACGCCGTCGCCCAGGTTCAGTCGCGCGGCCAGGTCCTCCGCCGCCCGGTCCAGGGCGTCGATGTAGTTGTCGCGATAGTGGAAGAAGTCGCGCACCGCCTCATAGGGCAGGGCGGGGGCGGCGACCGTGGCGCGCTCGTCGCGGCCCAGCGTCTCGTTCAGCGTCTTCAGCCGCTCGTCCAGGCGGCGATAGTCCTGATGCAGGGCCAGGAACTGGCGCGCCAGCCGGGGCGCGTTCATGGCCGCCTGCTTCAGTTCGCCCGCCGTCGGCGCCTCGGCGTGACCGGCGACGTCGGTGGTCGCCTCACGCAGGTCGGCGATCAGGCGGGCGTCGCCGTCCAGGTCGAACAGGCTGGCGTCCACGTCGAAGGCGCGAGTCAGGGCGATCAGCACCCGCGCCGTGGCCGGGCGCTGGTTGGTCTCGATCTGCGACAGGTAGGAGGGCGACAGCGCCAGCCGCCCGGCGCACTGCTCCAGCGTCCAGCCGCGCGCCTCGCGCAGCTTGCGGACCTTGGTCCCGAGGTAGAGTTTTTCAGCCATCGCCCCTGGATCGCCCCCGGATCGCCCGTGTCGGTCATCGGCGTTGCAACTTTGCAAAAACGCCTGTGCGCCTTGGCAGGCTTACGCACTTACGCACCTTTTGCAAAGTTGCGATTGCCTTTTTGCAACGAAGCGGCTTGTTGGGCCCCGAACGAAGTCAGGGAGTCGCTCCAACCATGAGCCAGGCCATCCTCGAGGAACTCGAGCGCCGTCGCGCCGCCGCCAAGCTGGGCGGGGGCGAGAAGCGCATCGCCAGCCAGCACGCCAAGGGCAAGCTGACCGCCCGCGAACGCATCGG
>JAFKFS010000003.1 GCA_017308115.1 Bordetella sp. | reverse complement strand
CGCCCGCGCCTGCTCAGCCAGCTGAAGCCCGGCGCACGCATCGTCTCCCACGCCTTCGACATGGGCGACTGGCAGGCCGACGAGCGGATTAAGGTCGCCGACGGCTACATCTACAAATGGACGGTTCCCGCCTCGGTCGCAGGTCTATGGAGCTGGACGGGCGCCGACGGAACGCCGTGCCGGTTGGAGCTGGAGCAAACCTATCAGCAGGTCACGGGCCGCGCCTGGCTAGGGGAGATTGAGGTCGACCTGCTCGGCGCCGAACTGTGCGGAGAACGGCTGGAGATTGAGCTTCAGGCGAACGACGCGACGCCGGTTCAGCGCTTCACCCTGACCTTCGCGGATGGCGCGTTGAAGTCCGCCGTCGAGGCGTGACCTCACTCACCCGCTCATCCCCAAAGACAAAGGGCGCGGCTTCCGTGGAAACCGCGCCCTTCATGTTTCAGGCCGTGAGGCTCAAGCGTCCTAGTCCAGGGTGCGCTTGATCTCTTCGACGGTGAAGCACTCGATGTAGTCGCCTTCCTTGATGTCCTGGAAGCCGGCGAACTGCATGCCGCACTCCTGACCCGAAGGCACTTCGTTGACCTCGTCCTTGAAGCGCTTGAGCGTGTTGAGCACGCCCAGCTCCAGCACCACCACGTCGTCGCGGATGATGCGGACGCGCGCGCCCTTGCGGACCACGCCCTCGGTGACGCGGCAGCCCGCGACCCGGCCGACCTTGGTGATGTCGAAGGTCTGCAGCACCTTGGCGTTGCCCAGGAAGGTTTCGCGCTGGAGCGGCGCCAGCATGCCCGAGAGCACGCCCTTAATGTCGTCCAGCAGGTCGTAGATGATCGAGTAGTAGCGGATCTCGACGCCTTCGCGCTCGGCCAGGTCGCGGGCCTGCTTGGAGGCGCGGACGTTGAAGCCCAGGATCGGCGCCCCGGCCGACTTGGCCAGGTTGACGTCGCTCTCGGTGATGCCCCCGGCGCCGTGCATGACGACGCGGGCGCGCACTTCGTCGTTGCCCATCTTCTCCAGCGAGGTGGAGATGGCTTCCGCCGTGCCCTGAACGTCCGACTTGATGACGACCGGCAGCTCGCTGATCTTCTTCGAGCCCAGCTTGGCCATCATGTCGGCCAGCGACAGGCTGCCGCCGGAGACCTGACCCTTTTCGCGCTTCACGCGCTGACGGTATTCGGTCAGCTCGCGGGCGCGGGCCTCGCTCTCCACCACGGCGAAGACGTCGCCCGGCGTCGGGGCTTCGGACAGACCCAGGATCTCGACCGGGACCGAGGGCCCCGCCTCGTTCAGCTGGGCGTTGCGCTCGTCCAGCAGGGCGCGGACCTTGCCCCAGGCGGAGCCGGCCACGACGATGTCGCCGCGCTTCAGCGCGCCGCGCTTGACCAGGACGGTCGCGACCGGGCCGCGGCCCTTGTCCAGCTGGGCCTCGATGACCACGCCCTCGGCCGAACGGTCGGCGTTGGCGCGCAGGTCCATGACCTCGGCCTGCAGCAGGATGGCGTCGGTCAGGCCGGTGAGGTTGATCTTCTCCTTGGCCGACAGCTCGATGATCTGGGTGTCGCCGCCCAGGGATTCGGAAATCACCTCATACTGCAGCAGCTCGTTGACGACCTTCTGCGGATTGGCGTCCGGCTTGTCGATCTTGTTGACCGCCACGATGATCGGCGAACCGGCCGCCTTGGCGTGCTGGATGGCCTCGACCGTCTGCGGCATGACGCCGTCGTCGGCCGCCACGACCAGGACGACGATGTCGGTGACGTTGGCGCCGCGCGCCCGCATCGCCGAGAAGGCCGCGTGGCCCGGCGTGTCCAGGAAGGTGATGCGGTGACCGTCGGCCAGGCGCACCTGATAGGCGCCGATGTGCTGGGTGATGCCCCCGGCTTCGCCCGCCGCCACGTCCGTGGTGCGCAGGGCGTCCAGAAGCGAGGTCTTGCCGTGGTCGACGTGGCCCATGATGGCCACGACCGGGGCGCGGATCTCGCCGGCGTCGGCGTCGTCAGCCTCGGCGATGAAGCCTTCCTCGACGTCGGATTCGGACACGCGCTTGACCGCCATGCCGTATTCCTCGGCCACCAGTTCGGCGGTGTCGGAATCGATCACGTCGTTGATCTTCATCATCAGGCCCTGACGCATCAGGAATTTGATGATGTCGACGCCGCGCACGGCC
>JAFKFS010000128.1 GCA_017308115.1 Bordetella sp. | reverse complement strand
CCAGCCTTCGCCTTCGAAGATCAGCGGCTCGTCCTGCAGCAGGCCGCGCCCGCCGGTCAGGGTGGCGGGCTTGTAGGACGCGTCCGAGGCGGCGTTCGGGGCGGTCGGGCGGCCGACAGTGTTCATCGTGCTCATGGTTCCAATCTCCCTCAGGCGGCCAGGACCTTGGCGAGCGCGCCCGCCAGAATCTTGATGTCGGCGTCCAGCGTCGTCTCGGTGGCGGCGACCAGCAGAACGTCGTCGAGGCCCGCATCCGGGTTCAGGCGGCTGTAGGGCACCCCGCACAGGACGCCATTGTCGGCCATCGTCTGCACCACCTCGGCGGCGTTCTTCGGCAGCTTGACCGCGAACTCGTTGAAGAAGCGCGGGGTCAGGATCTCGACGCCCGGAATGGCGGCGAGCGCGTCGCGCGTGGCGAGCGCCTTCTCGTGGTTCAGCAGGGCCAGCCGGCGCAGGCCCGTCTCGCCCAGCAGGCTCATGTGGATGCTGAACGCCAGGCAGCAGAGGCCCGAGTTGGTGCAGATGTTCGAGGTCGCCTTGTCGCGGCGGATGTGCTGCTCGCGCGTCGACAGGGTCAGGACGAAGCCGCGCTTGCCCTCGGCGTCGACGGTTTCACCGCAGTAGCGGCCGGGCGTCTGGCGCAGCAGCTTCTCGCGGGTGGCGAACAGGCCGATGTAGGGGCCGCCGAAGTTCAGGGCGTTGCCGATCGACTGGCCCTCGGCCGCGACGATGTCGGCGCCCATTTCGCCGGGCGACTTCAGCAGACCCATCGACACGGCCTCGGTGACGACGACGATCAGCAGGGCGCCCGCCGCATGGGCGGCCTCGGCGATCTTCGTCACGTCCGTGGCTGTGCCGAAGACATTGGGGGTCTGGACGACGACGCAGGCCGTGTCCTTGTCGATGGCGGCGATGACGGCGTCTTCGGCGTCGACGGCGGGCGTCAGGGCTTCAGTCTCGACGCCGACGGCGTGGACCACGGTCTCGGTCGCCTTGACGTAGTGCGGGTGGACGCCGCCCGAGATGACGGCCTTGTTGCGGCGAGTGACGCGGGTGGCCATCAGCACGCCCTCGGCCATGGCGGTCGAGCCGTCATAGAGAGAGGCGTTGGCGACTTCCATGCCGGTCAGGTTCGCGACCTGGGTCTGGAACTCGTACAGGTACTGCAGGGTCCCTTGCGCGATTTCCGGCTGATAGGGGGTGTAGCTGGTCAGGAACTCCGACCGCTGGATCACGTGATCGACCGTGGCCGGGACGTGATGCTTGTAGGCGCCGGCGCCGCAGAAGAAGGGCACGGCTCCCGCCGTGGCGTTCTTGCTCGCCATGGCCGAGAGGGCGCGTTCGACCTCCAGCTCGCCCGCCACGCGGGGCAGATCGACGAAGCCGTCGCGGCGCGCGGCCTGCGGCACGTCGATGAACAGGTCGTCGATGGATTCGGCGCCGATGGCGGCCAGCATGGCCTCGCGATCGTCGGGCGTCAGGGGGAGGTAGCGCATGATCTTCTCCAAAGCCCTTCCCCTCGATGGGGAAGGGTTGGGATGGGGTGGTGGCGGGACGGCGCCCGGCGCACTGTAGAGACGCCCGTCGAAGGCGTCTCCCTCGGACCCATGGAGAGGGCGGTGCGCGCACCCCCACCCAGCCTCCCCCATCGAGGGAGAGGGGCCTGTCGTGATCTTACAGGGTGGTCAGATATTCGTCGTAGGCGGCCTGATCCATCAGGCCGTCCAGCACCGAGACGTCGGACACCTTGATCTTGGCGAACCAGCCTTCGCCTTCCGGGTCGGCGTTGACGGTTTCCGGGGCGTCGGCCAGGGCGGCGTTGCCCTCGATCACTTCGCCGGCGATGGGGGCGTAGACGTCCGAGGCGGCCTTGACCGATTCCACGACGGCGAAGCTGTCGCCGACCGAGACGGTCTTGCCGGCTTCCGGCGTCTCGACGAACACCACGTCGCCCAGGGCGTCAGCGGCGTGCTTGGAGATGCCGACCGTGGCCACGTCGCCGTCGAGGCGAACCCACTCGTGATCCTTGGTGAACTTCATCTTGGTCTTCCCTTTTTGTCGTCATCCTCGGGCTGGACCCGAGAATCGAGCCCTGGAGCGGGCGGTTGGTCTAGAATTTCCAGCGTCGAGCGGCGGACCGCCCGGCCCTCGGGGCAAGCCCGAGGGTGACGGCGTTACTTCGGCTTCCGGTAGTAGCGGGTCGCCACGAACGGCGTGGCGACGACTTCGGCGGCGGCCGGACGACCGCGCACCAGGACCTTCAGCTCCGCGCCCAGAGCGGCGAAGGCCGGCGGGACGTAGCCCATGGCGATGTTGTGGCCCAGCGTCGGCGAGGGGCCGCCCGAGGTGACCTTGCCGATCACGGCGCCGTCGGCGTCGGCGATCTCGGCGCCTTCGCGGGCGGGTGCGCCTTCCTTGACGTGCAGGCCGACGCGGACGCGAGCCGCGCCGCCGGCCAGTTGCTTCAGGATGACGTCGGCGCCGGCGAAGTCGGCGCGCTCCTTGCGCGACTTGGACAGGGCGAAGGTCAGGGCGGCCTCGACCGGAGTGGTTCCGGCGTCGATGTCGTGGCCGTGCAGCGGCAGGCCGGCTTCCAAGCGCAAGGAGTCGCGCGCGCCCAGACCGACGGGCTTCACGCGGGCGTCGGCCAGCAGCAGGGTCCACACCCGCTCTGCGGCGGCGGCCGGAACCGAGATCTCATAGCCGTCCTCGCCGGTGTAGCCCGAGCGCGAGACGATGCAGTCCTCGTCGAACAGACGCACGGCGCGGCAGTCCATGAAGCCCATGTCGGCCAGCTCCGCCGAATGGGCGGCCATGACCTCGGCCGCTTCCGGCCCCTGAATGGCCAGCAGGGCGCGGTCCAGCACCTCCAGCCTGGCGTCGCCCGACATCTCGGCGTTCAGGAAGGCGAAGTCGGCGTCCTTGTTGCCCGCGTTGACGACGACATAGAGGCCGTCCTCGAACGGCTTGCCCGCCATCAGGTCGTCCATGATCCCGCCCTGGCCGTTCAGCAGCAGGGAGTATTTCTGCTTGCCGGGCTTCAGGACCTGATAGTCGCCCGGCACGAAGCGCTCGAACTGCGCGATCGCGTCGGCGCCGGTGATGCGCGCCTGACCCATGTGGGAGACGTCGAACAGGCCGGCGTGCTCGCGGGTCCAGCGGTGCTCGGCCAGCACGCCTTCATACTGGACCGGCATGTCATAGCCGCCGAAGCCGACCATGCGGGCGCCAAGCGCGCGGTGCGCGGCGTTGAGGGGGGTGGTCTTAAGGGCCTGATCGCTCATGGCGTCGCCTCCGGGTCGCGGGTTGCGGCGATAGCTCCGCCGTCGTCGCGCCCCCGCTGTCTTCGAAGCCTGAGAGATTCCGACCGTACCCGAAGGCGCGGCCTTGCTCCGTCGGCGCGCCCTCGGATTCTTGACGACCCGTCGGCGACTTTCCAGCGTCCGTGCGCTTTCGCGGTCCTTTTGCCTGAGCGTTTCCGGGGCGGTTGCGCCTTCGGCTCCGGGCGCCGCGAACGGTCCCGATCTCTCCCGCGAGAGCGTTCGACCTAAGGCCCCGACTCCGGCCCGGAGTCAAGCGCCGCCGGACTTGCCGCGACCGATCCGAAGGGCCATGAGGGGCGGAACCGCGCTTCGCCCACAGGATTTGAAGGACGTCATGACCGCCCGCACCGATCTCGCCGCCCACCTCGCCGCCCTCGACCTGCCGCAGGGACTGGTCGCGACGCTGACGACGGCGGCCGCCGCCTGCGTCGAGATCCGCCAGGTGGTGGCGGGCGGGGCCCTGGTCGGCGCCCTGGGCGCGTCGGGCGCCGTCAATGTGCAGGACGAGGAGCAGAAGAAGCTCGACGTCATCGCCAACGACATCCTGACCGAGGCCCTGTTGGCCAATCCGGCCGTGGCGGGCGTGGCGTCCGAGGAAATGGACACGGTGCAGCCCTCGACGAACGCGGCGGGGGAATACCTGGTGCTGTTCGATCCGCTGGACGGCTCGTCCAACATCGACATCAATGCGCCGGTCGGCACCATCGTCTCGGTGCTGAAGGCGCCGTCGGCCCAGCCGACCGAGGTGGACTTCCTGCAATCGGGCCGTCAGCAGGTCGCGGCGCTGTACGCCGTCTACGCCGGTCAGGCCATGCTGGTGCTGACGACGGGCAAGGGGGTGGCGGGCTTCACCCTGGCGCCCGACGGCCGCTGGCTGATGACGCATGAGGACGTGCGCATTCCCGCGGACACCAAGGAGTTCGCCATCAACATGTCGAACCAGCGCCACTGGGCCGAAAGCGTTCAGCGCTATGTCGACGGCTGCCTGCAGGGCGCCGACGGCCCGCGGGGCAAGAATTTCAACATGCGCTGGGTCGCCGCCATGGTGGCCGACGTGCACCGCATCCTGATGCGCGGGGGCGTCTTCCTCTATCCGTGGGACAAGCGCGAACCGAACAAGCCGGGCAAGCTGCGGCTTATGTACGAAGGCAACCCCATGTCCTTCCTGGTCGAGCAGGCGGGCGGCAAGTCCACCACGGACGGCAAGCAGGCCATCATGGACGTGACCCCGACCGAACTGCACCAGCGGGTGCCGGTCGTGCTCGGCTCGGCCAATGAAGTCGACCAGATCGCGGCGGCCTGAGGCCATGCAGATCGCCGCTTCTGACGCCCTTCTGGTCATCGACGCCCAGAACGACTTCTGCGAGGGCGGCGCCCTGGCGGTGCAGGGCGGGGCGGCGATCATGCCCCTGATCAATCGATTGGCCGAGCGGTTCGCGACCGTCGTCGCCACCCAGGACTGGCACACGCCGGACCAGATCAGCTTCGCTTCCAACCACGCAGGAGCGGCGCCCTTCACGCAGATCGAGGTCGACTACGGTCCCCAGATGCTGTGGCCGGATCATTGTCTGCAGGGCACGGTCGGGGCGGACTTCCATCCGGATGTCGCGCCTGCGGTGACCAAGGCGCTGGCCGTGGTGCGCAAGGGCTACAATTCGGCGGTCGATTCCTATTCCGGCTTCTACGAGAACGACCACAGGACGGCGACGGGTCTGGCGGGCCTGCTGCGCGATCTGGGCGTGAAGCGCGTCTTCCTGTGCGGCCTGGCCTATGACTACTGCGTGCGCTTCACCGCCGAGGACGCGGTGCGCGAAGGCTTCGAGGCCGTGGTCATCGCCGACGCCTGCCGCGCCATCGCCCCGGACACGGCGGCGGCGGCCAAGGCCAGCTTTGCGGCGCTGGGCGTGGTTGAGATCGCGGCCGAGCGGCTTCTCTAGTCGCCTCGCTTCCCATTCCGCTCATCCCGGCGGACGCCCGTCGGCTATCGGCGAGCCTGCCGCCAAAGAACTGGATCCCGGCGTCCGCCGGGATGAGCGGTAGAGGGGAACTCGTTCAGTTCGCCGCCGCGTAGGCGTCCACTTCCGCGATCCGCGCGGCCTTGTCGGCGTCGCTGAGGAAGCTGCCCTCGAAGCTGTTCTTGGCCAGTTGCACGACCTGTTCGCGCGTGAGGCCGACCGCATCGGCCAGCTGGCTGTAGTTCGCGTTCACATAGCCGCCGAAATAGGACGGATCGTCCGAGTTCAGGGTGACGTGCAGGCCCCGGCGCAGCATTTCGGGGACCGGGTGGTCCTTCAGATCCCTGACCACGCACAGCTTCAGGTTCGACAGGGGGCAGACGGTCAGCGTCATCTGCTCGGCGGCCAGACGGGCGATCAGGGCCTCGTCCTCCATCGAGCGGTTGCCGTGGTCCATGCGGTCGATGTGCAGCAGGTCCAGGGCCTCGCGGACGTATTCCGGCGGGCCTTCCTCGCCCGCGTGGGCGCACAGCTTCAGGCCCAGTTCGCGGGCGGCGGCGAAGACGCGCTGGAACTTCGACGGCGGGTGGCCGACCTCGGAGGAATCCAGGCCGACGCCGATGAAGTGGCGCAGATAGGGCTTGGCGGCCTCCAGGGTGACGAAGGCTTCGTCCTCGCTGAGATGGCGCAGGAAGCTGAGGATCAGGCCGCTGGTGACGCCCAGCTCATTCTTCGCCCGGTCCATGCCCGCGATCAGGCCCTCGACCACGACGGCGAAGGGCACGCCCCGGTCGGTGTGGGTCTGGGGGTCGAAGAAGATCTCGGCGTGGCGCACGTTGTCGGCGGCGGCGCGCTGGAAATAGGCGAAGGCCAGGTCCTCGAAGTCCTGACGCGTCAGCAGCACGGCCGCGCCTGCGTAATAGATGTCGAGGAAGTCCTGCAGGTTCGAGAAGTCATAGGCCGCGCGCACGGCCTCGACGCTGTCGTAGGGGATGGCGACGCCGTTGCGCTGCGCCAGTTCGAACATAAGCTCGGGCTCGAGCGAGCCTTCGATGTGCAGGTGGAGTTCCGCCTTGGGCAGGCCGGCGATGAAGGCGTCGAGGGACATGGGGGGCTCCGTGGCGTGAAGCGCAACCTAGCGGCCTGGACTGAGCTCGTCATCTGTCGAGACCCTCTCCCGACGGGAGAGGGCTTGAGCCTCCAAGAGCGAAGCGATTGGCTAAGGCGAAAGGGTGAGGGGCTGACAGTTCAGTCGGCGTCAGCCGTCGCACCACGGCTCACGCCGACTCCAGCCGGGAACCCTCATCCGGCCCTTCGGGCCACCTTCTCCCATCGGGAGAAGGAAGTTGATCCTACATCCGTTCGGGCGTCTCGATGCCCAGCAGGCGCAGCGCCGTCTCCAGCTGGTGCAGGGTCGCAGCGGCCAGGGCCAGGCGCGAGCCCTTGGTCGCCTCGTCCGGCGCGCCCAGGATCGGGCAGGCGGCGTAGAATTTCGAGAAGCTCTGCGCCAGTCGATAGGCGTGCTCGGCGATCAGGTTGGGCGAACGCTTGTCATAGGCGTCCGCCGTGGCCGCGTCGAAGGCGTCCAGCGTCAGGGCCAGGTCGCGTTCGGCCGCTTCCTCGATGACGATGGGGGCCAGGGCCACGCCCTGTTCCGCCGCCTTGCGCAGCAGGGATTTCACCCGCACGGCCTGATACAGCAGATAGGGGCCGGTCTTGCCCTCGAAGCTCATGAAGCGGTCGAGGTCGAAGACGTAGCTGGTGGTGCGGTTGTTCGACAGGTCCGAGAATTTCAGCGCGGCGACCGCCACCTTGTGGGCGATGTCCTCGAACTCCTCGGCGGGCAGGTCGTCGCCCAGCTTGGCCTCGTGCAGACGCTCGCGCGCCTTTTCCGTCGCCATGTCGATCAGGTCGCGCAGCTTCAGCACGCCGCCCGCGCGGGTCTTGAACGGCTTGCCGTCGGCGCCGTTCATGGTGCCGAAGCCGAGGTGCTCCAGCGACTTCTCAGGCGCGTATCCGGCCAGATAGGCGGCGCGGAAGACCTGTTCAAAATGCTCGGCCTGACGTTCATCGACGACGTAGAGGATCAGGTCCGGCGCAATCGACTTCTTGCGGTCCAGGATCGTCGCCAGGTCGGTCGTGCCGTACATGGCCGAGCCTTCCGAGCTGATGACCAGCAGCGGCGGCGGCGACGGCGCCTCGATCACCGAGCCGTCGGCCAGCTTCTTCTTGCGGGTCTCGCCGGGCCTGGCGACGTGGACCACCTGGGCGCCGTCGTCCTCGACCAGCAGGCCCTTGGCCTTCAGGTCGGCGATCATCTCGTCCATCAGGGGATCGGCGTCGCTCTCGCCGTTCCACAGGTCGAAGTCGACCGACAGGTCGTCATATTCGCGCTTCAGCGCCTCGCGGCTGACGGCGACGAAGTGCGACCACAGGGCGCGATAGCCGGGGCGGCCGCCCTGCAGTTCCGCCGTCGCCTTGCGGGCGCGGTCGCGGAAGGCGGGGTCTTCCTTGGCCTTGCCTGCCGCCAGCGGATAGAGGCGGTCCAGATCGGCCAGCGTCACCGGCGTTTCGGCCGGGAAGGGCCCGTCGCCCTCGGCCATGAAGGCGTCCGCGAGCCCTTCGTCGCCGCAGGCGGTGATCAGCAGGCCCATCTGGAAGCCCCAGTCGCCGAAGTGGGCGTCGCCGGTCACTTCATCGCCGCGCAGACGGAACAGCCGCTTCAGGCTCTCGCCGATGATGGCGCTGCGCAAATGGCCGACGTGCATGGGCTTGGCCACGTTCGGGCCGCCGTAGTCGATGACCACCTTGCGCGGCTCGACGCGTGAGGCGCCGGCCAGTTCCTTGTCCGCCGCGACCTCGGCCGCGCGCTGGGCCAGGGCGGCGTTCGAGAGCTTCATATTGATGAAGCCGGGACCGGCGACCTCGACCGAGGACAGGCGTGGATCGGCGGCCAGACGCTCGGCCACCCTGGCGGCCAGTTCGCGCGGATTGGCCTTCAGCGCCTTGGCGGCGGCCAGGGCGCCGTTCGACTGGAAGTCGGCCAGGTCGGGACGGTCGGAGGCGGTGACGCGGGCCAGGGCCTTGTCCACGCCTTCGGCGGCGAAGGCGGCTCCGACCGCCTCGCCGAGAGAAGTCTTGAGGTCGGTCATGTCTTAGTTGGTCTGTTGGCCGGCGGTGGGGCGGAAGCGGCTGCCCGATCGGTTGAACTCGGCCATCTCGGGCGTGACGTCGAAGCCGATCAGGACTTCGAAATTGCCGCCGCTGGTGGAGACGTCGGCGCGCGGAATGACGATGGTCTGGCTGGCCTCGGCCTGGGTGCGGTCGGCGCCGCCGAAGGTCACGGGCAGGTCGAAATACTCCTTGGCCAGGACGGCGGAGTTCCGCTCGGTCACGGCGATCCAGTAGCGATAGGTGCGGGCGTCGCCCTCAGCCTGCGGGCCCTTGCCGAGGCTGAACAGCATGTTCATGTCCAGGCGGATCGGGTCGGATTCGCGATAGACGCAGTCGGAGCTGACGCCCTCGATCTCGCCGGTGAAGCCGATGCCGTTGGTCGTGGGCCGCTCATAGTCGGACAGTTCGACATAGCGGGCCGCGTCGTAGAGAATCTTCACATAGGGGCAGGGACCGGCGTTGGCGCGGCGGCTCAACGGGGCGATGCGCATGGGCCGCGAGGGCGCCTGTTCCGCCTTCTTGCCGCCGCCCTGTTGTTGACGCCCGCTCTGGGCCTCGGCGGCTTGAGGGATCAGCGCGGCCGCGAGGGAGAGGGCGGCGAGGGCGGTCAGGACGCGACGCATCAGGAGCTTTCCGGCAGTCGATGAAGGCGGGGCCGATCGGACGCCCGAACGGGCCACGCTGGGCGGTGATAGCGGCTAAAGCGAGGCGCGGCAAACGGCGCGCGGACTTCCGGTGGCGATCCGGCGCGCAAAGCCCTAAGTTCGCGCCATGAACGCGCCGGTCCCGCCCTCACAGTTCCAACGCCGCCCCCTGTCCGTGCGCATGGCGACGCCGCGCGGCTTCTGCGCCGGGGTGGACCGCGCCATCCAGATCGTCGAGAGGGCCATCGAGAAATACGGCGCTCCCGTCTATGTCCGGCACGAGATCGTCCACAACCGGCACGTCGTCGACCGGCTGAAGGGGCTGGGCGCCGTCTTCGTCAAGGAACTGGACGAGTGCCCGGACGACCGGCCCGTGGTCTTCTCGGCCCATGGCGTGCCCAAGTCGGTGCCCGCGACGGCCCGCTCGCGCGAGATGCTGTTCCTGGACGCCACCTGCCCCCTGGTGTCCAAGGTCCACGTCGAGGCCGAGCGCAACTTCGCCGCGGGCCGCCACGTCATCCTGATCGGCCATGCGGGCCACCCGGAGGTCGTCGGCACCATGGGCCAGCTGCCCGCCGGGGCCATCAGCCTGGTCGAGACGGTCGAGGACGCGGAAGGCTTCCAGCGGCCCGGCGACCAGCCCCTGGCCTACGCCACCCAGACGACGCTGTCGGTGGACGACACGGCCGAGATTCTGGCGGCGCTGAAGCGGCGCTTCCCCGAACTGCCCGATCCGCACAAGGAAGACATCTGCTACGCCACCACCAACCGGCAGGAGGCGGTCAAGCGCCTGGGCGAGGGCTGCGGCCTGGTGCTGGTGGTGGGGTCCAAGAACTCGTCCAACTCGGCGCGGCTGGTGGATGTGGCGCTGAAGGCGGGGGCCGGGGACGCGCGTCTGGTCGATGACGCGCGCGACCTGGACTGGGCCTGGTTCGAGGGGGTGGAGACGGTCGGTCTGACCGCCGGGGCCTCGGCGCCCGAGCCGCTGGTCCAGGGGGTGATCGAGGCCTTGCGCACGCGTTTCGACGTCACGGTGACCGAGGACGACGGCGCCCGCGAGACCGTGACCTTCAAGCTGCCGCGCGTCCTGACGGCCTGAGGGCGGGGCGCGATCGGCCGGGGAGGGCCGCGACATGAGCGGACTGGACGCCATCGACCGTCGCCTGCTGGCCATACTGCAGGAGGACGCCACCGTCCCCGTCGCCGAACTGGCCGAGCGGGTGGGCCTGTCGCAGACGCCGTGCTGGAAGCGGGTGAAGCGGCTTCAGGACACGGGGATCATCGCCGCGCGCGTGGCCCTGCTGGACCGCGAGGCGCTGGACCTGCCGCTGGTGGTCTTCGTCTCGGTGAAGACGCGCCGGCACGACGCCGAATGGCTGGAGACCTTCAGACAGGCCGCCGCCCTGCCCGAGGTGGTGGAATTCTATCGGATGAGCGGCGAGGTCGATTACCTGCTCAAGGTGCTGGTCAAGGACATCGCCGCCTATGACCGCTTCTATCGCCGCCTGATCGCCCTCACGCCGCTGGACGACGTCTCCTCCAGCTTCGCCATGGAGCAGATCAAGTTTACCACGGCCCTGCCGCTCTGATCGGGCCTGTAGGGAGAATAATATTCTCCATCTGGGTTGGTTTCGGAGAGTGGGCAGGAATGATCCTCTCCGAGGATCGGACTATCCTCCGCCGCCTATAGCGGAGGGTTCATGTTCAAGCGCCTGTTCGTCGATCACCCGGCCTCGGTCGGGGAAAGCTATGTGGAGCATATGGGCATGGCCGCCTCTTTCGGCGCGGCCATGTTCGTCGGCTCCCTGGCCTGCTTCGTCCACGCGGTGTTTCCCGGGCTGTGCGTCAAGACCGGCAGCGGGGTGGTCGCCGACCTGCATCGCCGCATGGTGACGCACCGCGTCGACCCCGCCCGGCTGACGGCGTCCGAGCCGGACTGAGGCCCGGGCCGCCTCTCGGACGGTCCGGGCCGGACGTTCAGTCCTAGGCGGCCAGGATTTCGTCCGCGGGTCCGAAGAACTCATAGTGGATGCGGTCGGCCGGGACGCCCGCCTCGCGCAGGTCCGACACCAGGGCGCGCAGGAAGGGACGCGGGCCGCACAGATAGTAGTCGGCCTCCTGGATCGGGGTTTGCTGGCTCAGCCAGGCGCCGGAGATGCGTCCGGCATGGTCGTGGCCGTCGTCGTCATTGGCGGGCGCCTCATAGAAGACGGTGCTGCGCGCGCGCGGATGGGCCGCCGTCAGGGCGCGGATGTGCGGCCCCATGGCGTGGACCCCGGCGTCATAGGCGCCGTGGACATAGTGGACTTCCGTGTCCGCCTTCTCGGCGACCAGGGTCTCCAGCATCGACACCATGGGCGTCAGGCCGACCCCGCCGGACAGCAGGACGACCGGGCGCTGCGGCGCCTCGGGCAGGAAGAAGTCGCCCGCCGGAGCCCCGACCTTCAGCACCGTGCCGACGCGGGCGTTGTCGTGCAGCCAGCCCGAGGCCAGACCCTTGTCCTCGCGCTTGACCGAGATGCGATAGGTCTCGTCGTTGGGGGCGCAGGAGATGGAGTAGTTGCGCTTGACCGGCGGATGGCCGGGAATGTCGAACCAGAAGGTCAGATACTGGCCCGGCCGGTGACGCAGCACCGGGCCGCCGTCCCTGGGCTTCAGCACGAAGGAGGTGATGACCGCGCTTTCAGGGCGCACCTCGATCACCTCGAAGGCGCGCCAGCCGTTCCAGCCGCCCTTGGCCGCCGCCAGGTTCTCATAGATGGCCGCCTCGCGGGTGATCAGGATGTCGGCCAGGAACCAGTAGGCCTCGCCCCAGGCGGTCATGATCTCTTCAGTCGCCGCCTCGCCCAGCACATGGGCGATGGCGCCCAGCAGGGCGGCGCCGACGTGGGGATAGTGCTCCGGCAGGATCTGCAGGCCGACGTGCTTCTGGGCGATGCGCTCGACCGCCGCCGCCAGGGCGCCCAGGTTATCGATGTTGGCCGCATAGGCCAGGATGGCCCCGGTCAGGGCGCGCGGCTGGGAGCCGGCGTCGCCGTGGTGCGACTGGTTGAACAGGTCGCGGATCTCGGGGTTCTGGAACATCCGCGAATACATCTCGCGGACGATGTCGAGGCCGTGGGCCTCGAGCGCGGGAACGGTGGCTTTGACGAGCGCGATCGTGCGCTCGCTGAGGGCTTGGGCCATCAGGAAACTCCTAGGCGTTGCGATGGGTGGGAGAGAAGGAGAGGGGGCCGCCCTAGCCGTCGGGCGGCCGGTCGTAGAAGTCGATGCGCATCTTCATCGGCCCCAGGGGTTCGACGAAATGGCCCTGCTGCGGCCCGATGCGGCCGGGCGTTCCGGGTTTCAGGACGGTGGTCATGTGCGGGTCCCGCCAGGTCAGGCGGACCTCGCCCTCCAGCACATGGATCAGGCCCCAGGTTTCAGCCTTCAGCCTGTGCTCGGACCGCAAGGCGGCGGGCAGGGTGACGGCGTCGAACACGGGCGTGGAGCGATAGGGCGCAACCCCGGCGGCCGGGGCGGGCTGTGGTGGTTGACTTTGCGAGCGGCCGTTCATCGCCTTCGCTCCATTGATGCACTTTAAATGCATCTATAGCTCGCGTTTGAAACATGCAACGAGGATGCATATAATTTTCCGCGGCGCGATGACGCGCTGATCGCAGAGGCTCCAGAGAGGCGGAATGCGGCTGACGCGCTACACCGACTACGCCATGCGGGTGCTGCTCTATCTGGGCGCGCGCCAGGATCGGCTGTGCTCGATCGCCGAGATCGCCCAGGCCTACGGCATATCCCAGAACCATCTGATGAAGGTGGTCAGCGACCTGGTGAACGCCGGCTATCTGGTCAGCGTGCGGGGCCGGTTCGGCGGGGTGCGGCTGGCGCGTCCACCGGCCGAGATCAACGTCGGGGCCGTGGTGCGCCACACCGAGGACGGCTTCGACCTGGTCGACTGCGGCAGTTGCGTCATCGCCCCCGCCTGCGGCCTGACGGGCGCCCTGCACCAGGCCCTGGCCGCCTTCATGACGGTGCTGGACGGCTACACCCTGGAAAACCTGCTCAGCCGCCGCATCGACATGGCCGGGCTGTTCGCGCGCGCCGAGGCCTAGAACATAGGTCGCATTGACGCCCGGCCGTCTTGGGGGTCTGATCTGCGGGCCTTGACCCTGGGAGATGGCGACCATGGGCGATAGAGTGCGGCATGACCATGCGAGCCTGATCCGTCAGGCGCTGGATGACGAGGGCGCCGGAGCGCGCTCGGCGCTGGCGGCGTCCTGGCGTCGTTCCGTGACCCTTTACGGTCTCGACCCCGCCGAGGACCGGCACGTCGAGACCATCACCGAACAGCAGCTGCGCGAGGCGCGTCAGGCGATGGAGCCGATGACGCGCGCGGCCGAGGGCGTGCTGGACCGGCTGTTCCTGGCCGTCGGCGGGGTGGGGTGCTGCGTCCTGCTGACCAACGCCGAGGGGGTGCCGGTGGAGCGGCGCGGAGCGACGGCGGACGACGACACCTTCCACCGCTGGGGCCTGTGGCCCGGCGCCGTCTGGTCCGAGGCGGTCGAGGGCACCAACGGCATCGGCACGGCCCTGGCCGAGCATCGCGCGGTGACCATCCACCGCGAACAGCATTTCCACGCCCGCAACACGGGGCTGAGCTGCATCACCCATCCGATCCATGATCATATGGGGCGGCTGGCCGGGGCGCTGGACGTCTCGTCCTGTCGGGCGGATGCGACCGAAGCCATCCTGGGGCTGATCTCGGCGGCCGTGGCCGACGCGGCGCGGGCGATCGAGGCCCAGACCTTCCGCCAGGCCTTCGCCGATGCGCGCATCCTTCTGGCGGGCGGGGCCAGCGAGCGCAATGCGGCGGCCCTGCTGGCCGTCGACCGCGACGATCTGGTGATCGGCGCCACGCGGGCGGCGCGGCTGTCCCTGTCGATCACGGATGAGCGGATCGCGGCCCAACTGCCCGCCTCGGACCTGCTGACGCCGGGCGGGGCGGAGATCGACCTGCTGGAGGCCGAGCGGGGGGCGGTGCGCCGCGCCCTGGCCCGCACCGGAGGCAATGTTTCGGCGGCGGCGCGGGCCCTGGGCGTCAGCCGCGCCACCCTGCACCGCAAGCTGCACCGTCTGGGCCTGATCGACCTGCACTGAGCGATCCCGACGCAAACTGTCGCAAGTCTGCGACAGGTGTGCGCCGCACCATCCTGGCGGCGTCTGGAACAGGCCGCCGGGCCGACCGACCTTGCCTCCAACGACGCCGACAACCGGCGCCCGAGGAAACCGCAAGGAGACCCTTCCCATGACCAAACCCGAATTCGTCCGCGCCGTGACGCCGAAATACAAGGCGCGCTACGACAACTTCATCGGCGGCCAGTGGGTCGCCCCGGTCAACGGCCGCTATTTCGAGAACACCTCCCCGGTGAACGGCCGCGTCCTGTGCGAGGTGGCGCGCTCGGACGCGGCCGACGTCGAGCTGGCGCTGGACGCCGCCCACGCGGCCAGGGACGCCTGGGGCAAGACCAGCGTCGCCCAGCGCGCCCTGATCCTGAACCGCATCGCCGACCGCATGGAGCAGAACCTTCAGGCCATCGCCGAGGCCGAGACCTGGGACAACGGCAAGCCGGTGCGCGAGACGCTGGCCGCCGACATCCCCCTGGCCATCGACCATTTCCGCTATTTCGCCGGCTGCATCCGGGCGCAGGAAGGCGGCATTTCGGAGCTGGACAACGACACGGTCGCCTATCACTTCCACGAGCCGCTGGGCGTGGTCGGCCAGATCATTCCGTGGAACTTCCCCATTCTGATGGCGGCGTGGAAGATCGCCCCGGCCCTGGCCGCCGGCAACTGCATCGTGCTGAAGCCGGCCGAGCAGACCCCGGCCTCCATCCTGCTGCTTATGGAGCTGATCCAGGACATCCTGCCGCCGGGCGTGCTGAACATCGTCTCCGGCACGGGGATCGAGGTCGGCGAGCCGCTGGCCACCAATCCGCGCATCGCCAAGATCGCCTTCACCGGCTCGACCGCCGTCGGCCAGAAGATCATGGAATACGCCACCCAGAACATCATCCCGGTGACGCTGGAGCTGGGCGGCAAGTCGCCGAACATCTTCTTCAAGGACGTGATGGACGCCGACGACGCCTTCCTCGACAAGGCGCTGGAAGGCTTCGCCATGTTCGCGCTCAATCAGGGCGAGGTCTGCACCTGCCCCAGCCGCGCCCTGATCCACGAAGACATCTATGAGGCCTTCATCGAGAAGGCGATCGCCCGCGTCGAGGCCATCAAGCAGGGCGACCCGCTGGACCCCTCGACCCAGGTCGGCGCCCAGGCCTCGGACCAGCAGCTGAAGAAGATCCTGTCCTATCTGAAGATCGGCAAGGACGAGGGAGCCGAGGTGCTGACCGGCGGCGAACAGGCGGTGCTGAAGGACGATCTGGCGGGCGGCTATTACGTCAAGCCGACCGTGTTCAAGGGCACCAACGACATGCGCATCTTCCAGGAGGAGATCTTCGGCCCCGTCCTGGCCGTGACCACCTTCAAGACGCTGGAAGAGGCCATCGCCATCGCCAACGACACCGACTACGGCCTGGGCGCCGGGGTGTGGTCGCGCGACATGAACACCGCCTACCGCGCGGGGCGGGCCGTCCAGGCGGGCCGCGTCTGGACCAACTGCTACCACCAGTATCCGGCGCACGCGGCCTTCGGCGGCTACAAGAAGTCGGGCATCGGGCGTGAGAACCACCGCATGATGCTGGACCACTATCAGCAGACCAAGAACCTGCTGGTCAGCTACAGCCCCGACAAGCTGGGCTTCTTCTGATTTCGATGAAGGCGCGGGCTTCGGTCCGCGCCTTTTGCTTTTTGGCCCCATCCAGGAGGAACGATCATGGCCGCAATGATGAAGGCCGCCGTCGTGCGTGAGTTCGGCAAGCCGCTGGTGATCGAGGACGCGCCGATCCCGACGCCCGGTCCCGGCATGATCCAGGTGAAGATCAAAGCCACAGGCGTCTGCCACACCGACCTGCACGCGGCCGAGGGCGACTGGCCGGTCAAGCCGAACCCGCCCTTCATTCCGGGCCACGAAGGCGTCGGCTACGTCTCGGGCGTCGGCGCCGGGGTCAAGCACGTCAAGGAAGGCGATCGCGTCGGCGTGCCCTGGCTCTACACCGCCTGCGGCCACTGCAGGCACTGCCTCGGCGGATGGGAGACCCTGTGCCACGAGCAGCAGAACACCGGCTATTCGGTCAACGGCAGCTTCGCCGAATATGTGGTGGCCGATCCGAACTTCGTCGGTCATCTGCCCGACAATATCGGCTTCGAGGAGATCGCGCCGATCCTGTGCGCCGGGGTCACGGTCTACAAGGGGCTGAAGATGACCGACACCAAGCCGGGCGACTGGATGGTGATTTCGGGCGTCGGCGGCCTGGGCCATCTGGCGGTCCAGTACGCCAGGGCCATGGGGCTGAACGTGGCGGCGGTCGACATCGACGACGCCAAGCTGGACCTCGCGCGTCGTCTGGGCGCGACGGTGACGGTCAACGCCAAGACCTCGAACGATCCCGCCGCCGACATCAAGCGCCAGACCGACGGCGGCGCCCAGGGCGTGCTGGTCACGGCCGTCTCGCCCAAGGCGTTCGAACAGGCGCTGGGCATGACGGCGCGGGGCGCGACCGTGGCCCTGAACGGCCTGCCGCCGGGGGACTTCCCCCTGTCGATCTTCGACATGGTGCTGAACGGGACGACGGTGCGCGGCTCCATCGTCGGCACGCGGCTGGACCTTCAGGAGGCGCTGGACTTCGCCGCCGACGGCAAGGTGAAGTCGATCAATACGGTCGAGCCTCTGGACAACATCAACGACATCTTCGCCCGCATGCACAGGGGCCAGATCGAGGGTCGGGTGGTCATGGCCGTCAACTGAGGCCGAGGGGCCCGGCGCCATGGTCCGGCGCCGGGCCTCGCCTCAGCCCTGCAGCCGCGGGCCGAGCGGAGAGACGTCGTAACCGGCTGCGGCCGCCAGGGCGACGATCTCCTGCGCCGGGCGCTCGCCCGCCTGCGACAGGGCCCACAGGAAGGTGGTCCGCGTGCCGGAGCGGCAGTAGCCGAGGATGGGCTGGGGCAGTTCGGCCAGGGCCGCCTTGAAGCGCGCCGCGTCGTCCGGCGCCATGGCCCCGCCGCGAATGGGAATGTGGACGAAGGACAGGCCCGCGGCCTCGGCGGCGGCGCGGATGTCCTCGGTCATCGGCTGGCCCGGTTCTTCGCCGTCGGGGCGGTTGGAGATGATGGCGCGATAGCCCTGGGCGGCGGCCGTCGGGATGTCCTCGGGCTGGATCTGGGGCGAGACGTGCAGGCGGGGTTCCAGGGGGCGGATGTCCATGGCGTGTTCTCTGGCTTGGGGAAGGGATCGCACGCGACATGACGGGCGGCGAAGGCGGATTTGTCAAAGAGGGATTCGATCACCGGACGGCGGCCTGTCTCCGTCAGGCCTGCCTACCACGTGCGACGGATCGTTTTGAGGGGGCTGAGCGGCTCCTGAGTCCTGCGGTCGCGCGGCGCGGGAGGGGGCGCGACAAATCATCAATTGAAGCTGACAGTGATTATCATTAAGCGTCGAGGTGAAACGTCGTCGGCGTGACGAATGATTGGGCGGAGAATGGGCCGATGGTCGAGGTGAGGTTGGGGCGTCGGACTCTGCTGCTGGGCGCCGCCGCCCTGGCGACGGCTGGACTCTCCGCCTGCACGCGCCGCGATCAGGCCGGGCCGTCCTCCCTATTGACCGATCTGCGGGACCGGCCGCTGGCGATCACCCCGCCGGTGACGAAGCTGTCGATCGACGACAGCCGCTTCCTGATCGCCCTGTCGCTGATCCATCCCGATCCCGTCAGCCTGCTGGCCGCCTGGGCGGGCGACGTGAACCGCCTGAGCCCCGAAATCTACGCCGCCTATCTGGAGAAATCGCCGGCGCTGGCGACCTTGCCGAAGACCCCGAGTTCGGCCGCCGCCTTCAACGTCGAGGCGGTTCTGGGCGCCCAGCCGCAGGTGGCCCTGGTGTCCCTGGATTCCGGCCCGACCGACGCCCAGGCCGCCCAGCTGGAGCAGGCGGGCGTGCGCGTGGCCTATATCGACTTCTTCCAGCACCCGTTCCAGAATCAGTCGCGCAGCCTGTCCCTGCTGGGGTCCATGATCGGGCGCGAGGAGCAGGCGCAAGCCTACAACGCCTTCCGCGCCGCCCGGCTGAAAGTCATCTCCGAGCGCGTGGCGGGTCTGAAGGACGATCAGAAGCCGACCGTCTTCCTGGAGGCGCACGCGGGCAACGGGCCGGACTGCTGCAACTCGGTCGGAGCGGGGAACATCGGCGACTATCTGACCTTCGTCGGCGCCCGCAACATCGGCGCCGAGGTGCTGAAACAGCCGTCGGGCAAGCTGAACCTGGAGTTCGTGGTCGAGCGCGATCCCGACCTCTATATCGCCACCGGCGGCCCGCACCTGGAGAAGACCGGCGGCTTCGTCGTCGGCCCGAAATACGACGCCGAGACCTCGCGCGCCTCGCTGCGCCGCGTGGCCGGGCGGCGCGGCCTGTCGACCCTGAAGGCGGTGCGCGAGGGCAAGGTGCACGGCCTGTCGCACCAGCTGATCAACTCGCCCATCGACATCGTCGCCACCGAGGTCCTGGCCAAGTGGATCCAGCCCGAACTGTTCGCCGATCTGGACCCGCGCGCGACGCTGGACGCGATCAACAAGGACTTCCTGGCCGTCCCCTATCGCGGGGACTACTGGACCGACCTGGTCCCGGCCGCCTGATTTCATCCCGGAGAACCGTCATGATCACCCTTCGCAACGGCATTCTGACCGCCGCCGCCTTCGCCGCCCTGGCGATGGCCTCGACCGCCTCGGCCCAGACGATCGAAAAGACGGTCAAGGTCGCCCCCGGCGGCCTGTACGAGATCGTCTTCAACCCGGCGGACAACGACCTCTATGTCGCCGCCGTCGGCCCGCGCGGCGCCAATCAGGCCCAGATCGTTCGCCTGCAGGGCCAGAGCCTGGCGCCGGAGTCCTCGGTCGACGTCTCGGCCAATCCGCTCTACGGCCTGAACCTGAACACCCGCACCCAGGTCCTGTACGGCACGGACACCCGCGCGGGCGCGGTCACGGCCATCAACGCCCGCACCGGCGAAGTGATCGCCACCATCCGCAACGGCGAGGAGCAGGGCGCCCACGTCCGCCAGGTCGTGGTCGATGAGGCGCACAACAAGGCCTTCGTCACCGTCGTCGGCGGCGAGGCGGGCGACGCCGCCAGGCCGAACCTGGTCTGGGTCATCGACGGCGCGACCAACCGGGTCGAGCGCGCCATCACCGTCGCCGTCGGCGGCCTGACCGGGGCGGCCTTCGATCCGGCGACCAACCGCCTGTATGTCACGGGCATGAGCAGCAATGAGGTCGCCGCCATCGACCTGTCCAGCGGCCAGACGGTCGGCAAATGGCCGTCGCAGGGCGACTCGGCCATCAACGTCGCCGTGGATTCCGAAGGCCGCCGTCTGTTCGTCGCCAACCAGAAGTCGGGCGAACTGACGGTGCTGAACGCCGACACGGGCGCCCTGATCCGCAAGATCGCCACCGGCGAAGGCGCGCTCAGCGTGGCGTACAACGGCGCGGTCAAGCAGATCTACGTCGCCAATCGCGGCGCGGGCACGGTGACGGTGGTCGATTCCGACACCTATGAGGTGAAGGCCAACCTGCAGACCGGCACCTTCCCCCAGACCATCGCCATCGACCGCGCCACCAACGCCGTCTACGTCTCGAACAAGGCGCGCGGCCTGCCGCGCAACGCCCCCGCCGGCACGCCGGTCCCGGTCGACCCGACCGGCGACGTGGTGACGCTGATCCGTCCGTAATCCCGATCAGGACCGCATGAGGAAAGGCCCGGCCGCAGATGCAGCCGGGCCTTTTTCGTGGGCGACGCCGCCAGTCTCCCTTCCCCCTCGATGGGGGAAGGGCCGGGGATGGGGGTGAAGCCGCATCGGCAAAAAGATCGAGCGCGGGAGACGTCGCGTCTCCCGAGGCGTCTCAAAAGACGTCCTGCCAGCACCCCCGCCCAACCCTCCCCCATCGAGGGGGAGGGCTTCAGGGCGTCAGCACGTCGTCGATCATGACTTGCAGCGCGCCGCGGTCGCAGCGCTGGACGCGAGCCGAGACGCGATAGACCTCGGCCAGGATGTCGGGCGTGATCGCCTCGTCCGGCGCGCCGAAGGCGACCAGCCGCCCCCTGGCCATGACGGCGATCCGGTCCGAGACGCGCGCCGCCGCCTGCAGGTCGTGCAGCACGATCATCACCGTCATGCCCCGCTCGGCCGCCGCCTCGCGCGCCAGGTCCAGCACGCGCAGCTGATAGTGCAGGTCCAGGGCGCTGGTCGGCTCGTCCAGCAGCAGCAGGCGCGGTTCGCGCGCCAGGGCCTGAGCCAGGCCCGCCAGCTGCTTCTGGCCGCCCGACAGCCGGTCCAGACGCTGTCCGGCCAGGGCCTCGGCGCCGATACGTTGCAGCACCTCATAGGCGCGTTCGACGGCCTGTCCGTCGGTGAAGCCGACGCCGCCCAGGGGCGTGGCGCGGATCGAGGCGACCACCGTCTCGAGCACCGTCAGGGCCACGCCCTGCGGCAGGGTCTGCGGCATGTAGGTGACGCGCTTGGCCCGGTCGGCCAGCGACAGCCCCGTCAGCTCGGCCTCGTCCAGCCGGATGGAGCCCTTGGCCGGAATCAGCCCTGCGAGCGCCCGCAGCAAGGTGCTCTTTCCCGCGCCGTTGGGGCCGACGACGGAGACGACTTCGCCCGCGGTCAGGGACGGCAGGCTGAAGCCGCTGACGATGGGCCGGCCGCCGTATCCGGCGTCGAGACCGCTGATCGACAGTTCGCTCATGCCCGGCCTCCGTTGCGGAAGATCAGCAGCAGGAAGACCGGCACCCCGATGACGGCGGTGACGATGCCGACGGGCATCAGCACGCCCGGCACGATGATCTTGGACGCCGCCGAGGCCAGCGACATGATGACCGCCCCGGCCAGGACGCTGGCGGGCAGGAAGTAGCGGTGATCCTCGCCGACCAGCAGGCGGGCGATGTGCGGCCCGACCAGGCCGATGAAGCCGATGGCGCCGACGAAGGCCACGGCCGTCGCCGACAGCAGGCTGACCCGCAGAAGCGACAGGAAGCGCAGCCGCTTCACATCGACGCCGAAGCTCATGGCCCGGTCCTCGCCCAGCCGCAGGGCCGTCAGGGCGCGCGAGGACAGCAGCGAGAAGGGCGTCACCACGACCAGCACGACCGCCAGGGCGGCGACGTTGCTCCAGGTCGCCCGCGACAGCGAGCCCATGGTCCAGAACACCAGCTGCTGCAGCGCCTCGGCCGAGGACAGGAACTGCACCAGCGCCGTCAGGGCGTTGAAGGCGAAGACCAGGGCGATGCCGAACAGGACGATGCTCTCGATGCCCGACCCCTTCATCCGCGCCAGGGCCTGAAGCGCCAGCACCGAGCCGAAGGCGAAGACGAAGGCGTTCAGCGGCACCAGCCAGTCGGCCCCGATGAAGCCGGCGCCCAGGCCCAGCACGATGGCCAGCGACGCCCCGAACGAGGCGGCCGAGGAGACGCCCAGCGTGAAGGGACTGGCCAGGGGATTGTTCAGCACCGTCTGCATCTCGGCCCCGGCCAGGGCCAGGGCGGCGCCGACCATCATCGCCATCAGGGCGTAGGGCAGGCGCACCTGCCAGACGATGGCCTGCTGGGCCGTGGTCAGGCTGGACGGGTCGAACACGCCCTGCAGCACCGTCAGGGGCGAGATCGAGGAGGGGCCGGTGGCGATGTCCAGCAGCACGGCGATCACCGCCAGGGCCGCCAGGACGGCGATGGCGGACAGCTTGGCCCGCACGCCTCGGGAGTAGGCGACGACCGCCTCGGGCACGGCGTTTTCAGCGTTCGCCAATTCACGAACTCCACTCAGAGAATGCGTCGCAATACATATCAACGGCGAGATAGGCTAGGGTGGCCGTATGACGCTGACCTCGCCCGCCCCTGAAGACCCGTCCCAGAAGGACGCGGCTCCCGACACGACCCAGCCCTACGCCATCCGCCTGCCCGCTGTCGATGGCGCGCCCGCCGTGGACGTGCGGGTGGCGACGCCGCAGGGCGAACGGCCGCCCGGCGGTTGGCCGGTTCTGGTGCTGCTGGAGGGGGAGGCCTTCTTTGATACGGCTGCTCAGGTCGCCGGACGGCTGCTGCGGCGCTCGGCCAAGACGCGGGTGGAGGCGATGATGACGGCGGGGGTCAGCCTGTCGGGCG
>JAFKFS010000002.1 GCA_017308115.1 Bordetella sp. | reverse complement strand
TGTGGCGTTCCGGGCAGGGCTTCTCTATTTAATCGTCAAGCTTACACAAGGAGCGGAGCGCGCATCATGGCCACGTCCAAGGCTCGTGAAGACATCAAGAACGACCTCAAGACCCTGAAGGAGGACCTCAAGGCCGGCGCCCGCGAGGAGACCCAGCGTCTGAAGGAAAAGGCCTCCGAGGCCGAGGCCCGCCTGCGCGAACAGGGCGAGGAGCTGCGCGACAAGGCGCGCGGCTATTACGACACCGCCAAGGTGCGCGGCCGTGAATACTACGACGACGCCGCCGAGAAGTTCGACGAGGCCCAGCGCTATGTCGTCGAGCGCGTGCAGGAGCGTCCGATCCAGTCGACCGCCATCGCGCTCGGCGTCGGCGTCGTCCTGGGCCTGCTGCTGGCCGGGCGTCGGCGCTGATGATCGGACGGGGGCTCATCAACCGCGCGGTGGCGACCTTCGTCGCCGCCGGCGCGGGCTTCGTCGCCACGGTCGCCCTGGGGGCCACGGTCTATTACCTGCTGCTGCTGGCCACGCCGCCCGTGATCGCGGCCGCCCTGACCGCCCTGCTGTTCGCCCTGATCGCGGCCGTCGTCGCCCTGGTCTTCGTGCGCCGCGCGCGCGGCGACGATGAGGACGAGGAGGACCAGGAGCCGGAGGGCCTGGGCGCCCGCGCCCTGCACCTGTTCCAGCAGCGCCCGATCCTGGGCGCCGCAGCGGCCCTGGCCGGCGGCTTCATCTTCCTGCGCAATCCCGCGCTGGCCGCCATGGTGGCGGCCGCCTTCACCGAGAAAAGCAGGGTCCGAAAGCGGCGTTAAGGAACGGCCAAGTCTCCGGCGCGTTGATGCAGGCAAGCGGCGTTGTCGACGGGAGGGGTCGAAAACCCGCTCCTATCAACACCTTACGGAGGGTCGCCTATGCTTCGCTGGGCCATTATTTTCTTCATCATCGCCTTGGTCGCGGCTGTGCTCGGCTTCGGCGGCATCTCGGGCATGTCGTTCGAGATCGCCAAATTCATCGCCATCATCGCCGTCATCCTGTTCGTCGTCTCCCTCCTGGTGGGCGGGCTGAGGGGAAGGGGCGGGCCGCGCATCTAGCGCACGACCCCGCGTTGAAGAATTCAGGGCCGCGACCAGACGTCGCGGCCCTTTTTCATGGGCGAAGGCTCAGGGTCGCGGCGCGAAGGCTCAAGCGCCCGTCAGGCGCGGCGACGCGGCAGCCGCCAGGTCTGGCGATCGGCGAAACGGCGTCCGTCCCAGGCCACGGCCGACACCGTCACCGTCTCGACGTCCCATTCGATGCGGTTGAAGCTGGGCGGCGCCCCGCGCTCGCGATGCGACAGGGTTCCGCAGCCGACGGCGTAGGAGCAGGCGTCGCCCACCCCGATCGGCAGGGCGAAGGGCACGTGGACATGGCCGGTGACGATGAGGTCGACGCCCGCCTTGGCGAAGATGCGGGCGGCCCGCTCGCCGCGCTTGACCTCGCCCGTCATCGGGGCGCCGATCATCTCGACCAGGGGATGGTGGCAGGCCAGGACGCGCAGCGCCCCTTCCGGCGCCTGCCTCAGGGCGTCCGCCGCCCGGCGCGTCTGCTCCAGATCGATGACGCCCTTGGACCAGTTGGCCCGCGCCTGCCAGCCGCGCGCCGTGGTCACGCCGCGCACCATCAGCGCCTGATGGCGGAACTCATGGTCGTGGGCCGGGTGGCCGGTCGCCCGTTCGAACGCCCGCCAGGGCCAGAACAGCCGCGCCATCACGTCCCAATAGGGCACGTCGTGATTGCCCACCGTCACAAAGACCGGCTCCGGCAGGGCGCGGATCCACTCGCCCGCGGCCGCGAACTCTCGCGGATAGCCCCTCTGGGTGATGTCGCCCGTGATCAGGATCAGGTCCGGGGCGAGGGCGCGGGCGTAGTCGGACGCCGCCGCCACCGCATGTTCGTGCTCGCATCCGAAGTGAACGTCCGAGAACTGGAGAACCAGACCCACTAGACGCTGCCCTCGCCCGCCGGCGGCCGGGGCGCCAGGGCGCGGAAGGCCTGGGGCAGGAATTTCACCGTGGTCTCGCGGCCCAGCAACATGGGTTCGCCGTCGATCACCGCCGGAATGCGCGAGCGGGCCTCCACCTCGATCCTGCGCGCGCCTCGCGTCGTGACGGTGGGATCGTGGCGCCAGTCGTCGAACAGGGCGTGGGCCGCAAGACGGAAGGCCTGGGCGGCGTCGGCGGTG
>JAFKFS010000204.1 GCA_017308115.1 Bordetella sp. | reverse complement strand
TGCCCGACAAGGCCGAGACCATGAAGGCCATCGTGGCGAAGAGTAATCCCTGATCTGAGGGCGCTGCCGCTCGCCGCGCGGCGGCTCGCTGCTTGAGAGCATTGAGCGCGCGCGAAGCGCCAAGCCGCGTCGGGTCGAGAAGGCGGAGCCTTCCGACCGCGGCCCGCTAGGAACCGAGGACGTCTTCGTACTCGGGATGGCGCTTCAGCCAGGCGACCGCATAGCTGCAATGGGGAATCAGGGTCAGCGCCTCGGCGCGGGCGTATTCGGCCATGGCCTGCATGAAGCGGCCCGCGGCGCCGGTGCCGCGCAGATCAGGATGCGCCTCGACATGCAGGATGACGCGAGCGCGGCCGCGCGCCGCATATTCGGCCCAGACGGGGTGTTCGATCCCGTCCGCGCCGGCGAACATCTGCTGGAAGCGGCGGTCGGCGGCGTGGTCTTTGAAGGCGGGCATGGCGGCTCCTCCCGAATGCGTCCGTTCAGGCCGGCCGGTCGTTCAGCAGGGCCAGCAGACCCAGAACGCTTTTCACCGTGAACCAGATCGACACCAGCAGCAAAAGAAGCCCGAACAGCAGAAGGAACGGAATCCCGATCAGGAAGACCGAGGCCACCGCGCTGATCGCCACCAGCCCCCACAGGACGGCGCTGATCCAGAACACCGACCAGAACAGCCTGATCTGCGCCTCGACATGCTGGGCCGCCAGCCCCGTCGCGGTTCCCCGGTTCACATAGGCCAGCACCAGGCCGACCAGCACCAGCACGTTCGCGCTGGGGATCGACAGGATGTAGAGAATCCACGCCACCACGGCGCCGTCTCGGCCCGCGACCGGCGCGGCGGAGTTCTGATCGCTCATGGCGGCGGGCCTTTCAGTAGAACAGACGGCGGGGCTCGGCGATGGCGCGCCCCGTCAGCAGGTCCTTCAGCCCCAGGGCGCCGCGCACCATGGTCCACACCGCCATGGCGAACAGGACGAAGACCCCGACATTGACCAGAATCAGCACGGCTCCGGCGATGAGGGCGCACACCGCCGCCGTCAGGGTCCGCTGCTGGAAGACGAAGTGGCTGCGCAGCACGGGATCGACCGGCGCGGGCCGGCGCCACACGCGCAGCAGGCCGATCGCCGCCGACGCGCCGAAGGTCGGCGCCGCCAGCAGGATCAGGGCGTACCCCGCATAGAGGCCCGTCAGCTCGGCCGAGGCCTGGCCGCCGCTGTTGCTGCTGTAATCGCCGGACTGGACCATCGGAACCTCTTGTCGGGGGCGGGATGATGGCGGGACGAACGGCCCCGCGCAACCGGCCTCAGCGGGAATAGGCGACTTCGCAGGCGGCCGCCGCCGCATCGGGAATGGCGCCGGGCTTCTCGACCCGCACCCTGACGCTCAGCACGCGCGGGTCGGCCAGGCAGGCCAGGGCCGCGCGTTCGGCGAAGGTCTCGATCAGGGCGATGTGCGGCCCCGCCGCCAGATCGCGCACGATGCGGGCCACGCCGTCATAGTCCAGCGTATCGGCCAGCCGTTCGACCGGCGCGACGCCCAGGTCCAGTTCGACGTCCGCCACCAGGGGCTGCAGCCGCCCGTGCTCATGATCGTAGAAGCCGATCGAGGCTTCGACCTTCAGGGCCCGCACCATGACCTTCAGACCCAGACGGCGCGGCTCGGCGGACGGCAGGGGGGTGACGACGGCGCTCAAGACCAGGTCTCCGGCGGCAGAAGATCATTGATGCTGAAATCGGCCCGGTCGCACCAGGCGCCGAGGCTCCACGCCCGCTCCGCCTCGGTCAGGCCGCGCGTCAGGACGGTGTTGGTCGGCGTCTCCTCGATGGCCAGCTCGGCCAGGCGGAAGGGCAGGCCCTCGGCCGCCAGTATGGCCTCCAGCTTGCGCCACAGGGCGATGACCAGGGCCTCGGTCGTCGGATCGCCGTCCACGGTCAGCATCTGGTTCAGCCGGTGCGGTTCGTGCTGCTGGAACCAGGCCAGCAGGGGATCGGCGCGGTTCAGCTGGAAGGCGTGGTCCAAGCTGCGGTCGACGAAGCGGTGCCAGCGCGCCTTCAGCCGCTCGAAGGAAGCCGCATAGTTGGCGCCGCCGAAATCGATCTCGGCCGTCGGCTCCAGCGTCACCGTCACGAACTCATTGTGCCCATGCGGCACGGCGCACTTCGACCCCGCATCGGCGATCAGCCGGTGCGCCATCGAGAAGCGGCGAGTGAAACGGACAGCGGGCATG
>JAFKFS010000203.1 GCA_017308115.1 Bordetella sp. | reverse complement strand
CGTCCGCGATCAGTTCGGCGGCCTGAAGCGGAAGGGCGTTCACCTGCGAGTCGGGCGTCTCCGGAATGTCGGGCGTCGGATCGGTCATCGGGCGGGATATAGGCTCAGCCGCGCCGGACCAGAAGCACCCCGCCGATCACCAGCAGCACCCCGGCGAGGCGGGTCAGGCTGATCGGCTGCTGCGGCACGCCCATGACGCCGAAATGGTCCAGGATCAGGCTCAGCGCCAGCTGGCCGGCCACCATCAGGGTGATGGTCAGCGCCACGCCTATCTTGGGCACGCCCCAGGCGGCCGCCACCACGAAGACGCAGCCGTAGAGGCCGCCCAGCCAGGCCCAGGCGGGCAGGGCCTTCATCGCCTGCACGTCGGGCCGCGTCTGCAACGCCATCGCTAGCACGCCCAGCGCCACCGTGCCGACGAGGAAGGAGACGAAGGCCGCATTGACCGGAGAGCCGACGGCGCCGGCCAGCCGCGCATTGGTCGGCCCCTGCAGGGCGGTGGCGGCGCCGCCCAGGATCATGGCCAGCAGGGCGAGGACAGGAAGCTGCATCGGCGGTCTCACCAGTTCGGATCGGGCGCGGCGCCGCCGAAGATCTCGGCCAGGCGGGCGCGGGTGGCGCGGGTCGTGTCCTCGGGCAGGGCGTCCGGATGGAACCAGCCCGTCTCGGCGATCTCGCCATGGCTGGTCCGCTCGGTCAGGTCGAAGGCGTCGATGCGGAAGACCAGCACATGATCCCCCCGAAAGAAGCGTTCGTTGGCGTGGACCGACAGCAGGCGCGGCTCGCTCCTGACGATCAGCCCGGCCTCCTCGCGCAGTTCGCGGACCACGGCGCCTTGCGTCGTCTCGCCTCGGTCAACCCCGCCGCCGGGCAGCCACCAGCCGTGCAGATAGGTGTGGCGAACGAGCAGAACGCGGCCTTCGTCGTCGATCGCCGCGCCGCGCACGCCCAGCGTCATCCCCCGGCTCATCCGCGACCAGGCGAAGAACAGCGGCCGGGTGAAGGGTTCGATGCGGGTGCGCCAGTTCGCCATGCGCGAACGATAGGCTGTCGTCGGGCGGCTTGAACAGGGGCGCGCTTGCCCCTATTCGGGGATGAAATCAGGAGCTCTCCCATGCTGGCCATCGCCATCATCTTCGCCTTCATCGCCGTGATCGCCGCCGTGAACTTCTACGAGTTCGGCCGGGTTGACTGATCCCGGGCCGGCCGGCGCCCCGTCGCGGGGCGTGGCGCTGGTCACGGCCGCCTCGCGTCGGATCGGGGCGGCGCTGGCGAAGGCGGCGGCCCAGGCGGGCCATGACGTCGTCGTCCACTATCGCTCGGACGCGCAAGGCGCGCAGGCCGTGGTCCAGGCCATCGAGGCCATGGGACGGCGCGCCGTCGCCGTCCAGGCCGAGCTGACGGACGCCGGGGCGCGGACCGCCCTGATCGACCGGGCCGCCGCCTTCGGGCCGTTGCGGGCGCTGGTCAACAACGCCTCCCTGTTCGTCTATGATCGGCTGGAGACCTTCCGTGAGGCGGACCTGCGCCTTCATCACGAGGTCAACGTCCTGGCGCCCCTGGCCCTGATCCGCGATTTCGCCGCGCGCCTGCCCGACGGAGACGAGAATGGGGAGGGGGGCGTGGTGGTCAATATGCTGGACTATAAGGTCGCGGCTCCGAATCCCGACTTCTTCTCCTACACCGTCAGCCGCGTGGGCATCGCCCATATGACCGGCGCCCTGGCCCTGGCCCTGGCGCCGCGCATCCGCGTGTGCGGCATAGCGCCGGGCCTGACCCTGCCCTCGGCGGGCTGGCCCGAGGCGGACTTCGAGGCCGGCGCCCAGGCCACGCCGCTGAAGCGGCCGGTGGCGGTCGAGGACCTGGCGGCGGCCCTGACCTTCATCCTGACGACGCGCAGCCTGACCGGGCAGAATCTGGTGGTGGACGCCGGCGCCGGCCTGACGCCCCGCGACCGAGATCTGGAGTTCGCCTGAGGGAGTTCGTCTGAGGGAGTTCGCCAGGCCCGCTCCGGCTTCGCCGCCACATGACCTTTATTTGCCGATAGGTTGGTGCTTTAGCTGCCGCCGTTCATTCCGAGACCTCCATGCCCGCTGTCCGTTTCACTCGCCGCTTCTCGATGGCGCACCGGCTGATCGCCGATGCGGGGTCGAAGTGCGCCGTGCCGCATGGGCACAATGAGTTCGTGACGGTGACGCTGGAGCCGACGGCCGAGATCGATTTCGGCGGCGCCA
>JAFKFS010000127.1 GCA_017308115.1 Bordetella sp. | reverse complement strand
GTCGATCGACCCGATGCACGGCAATACGCTGAAGGCGGGCAACGGCTACAAGACCCGGCCGTTCGACCGCGTCATGGGCGAGGTCCGCAGCTTCATCGACGTGGCGGAGGCCGAGGGCGTCCACCCCGGCGGCGTCCACCTGGAGATGACAGGCCAGAACGTCACCGAATGCATCGGCGGCGCCCAGGCGGTGACCGAGGACGACCTGTCGATCCGTTACCATACCCACTGCGATACGCGCCTGAACACGGATCAGGCGCTGGAGCTGGCCTTCCTGGTCGCCGAGCGTCTCAAGGCCGGGCGGCAGGCCCGGTCCGAGGCCGCATGACGGCAGAAGACGAAACGCCCGGCCGCGTCGCCTATCAGGGCGCGCCGGGCGCCTTCAGCCACGAAGCCTGCCTGGACCTGCGCCCGTGGGACGAGGCGGTCGGCTTCGAGACCTTTCAGGGCGCCATCGACGCCCTGTTGAACGGCGACTGCCAGTGCGCCCTGATCCCGGTCGAGAACTCGACCGTCGGCGTGGTCGAGCCGTCCTCGACCCTGGTGCGGCAGGCGGGTCTGGTCGCGATCAGCGAGGCGTGGCGGCCGATCCGTCTGGCCCTGCTGGGCGTGCCCGGCGCGCGCCTGTCGGACGTGAAGACGGCCGAAAGCCATCCGGTCGCGCTTCAGCAATGCTCCATCGCCCTGAACGAAATGGGCATCGCCGCGCTTGAGGTGTTCGACACCGGCGGCGCGGCCGCCGCCGTGGCGGCTGCAGGGGACGCGACCCGCGCCGCCGTGGCGCCCGCTCGCGCCGCCGAGGTCTATGGACTGTCGGTTCTGCGCAACGATCTGCAGGATTTCAGCGACAACCGCACACGGTTTGTCCTCTTCACGGCCCCTGAGGCTTGACCGCGCATAAAATTTGCTGTTGTAAGGCCCGGTCGGATCAACCCTGATCCAGAAACCGGACCGGATTCATGTCCTCGCTGCGCGCACAAATGGCCCTTGAAACCACCACGCGCGCGGTGGCCGGCTTTTATTTTGGCTACGGCTATTACGGCTTTCGATACGCCGGCTGAGGCATCGGGCTTCTAAACAACCCCTGACAGTCTCACTGGCGACCGCTTCTCCCCAAGCGGCCTTCCTGCGCGTCCTTGCCTGATTTTCGTCGGCGGACGCGGCTTCCCCATCGAAACCCATGCCGAAAGCCATCTCCCATGTCGCAATCCGCCATCCAGCAAGTCTGGCCCGCCGAATCCGCTGAACTGAGCGCCGAACAGAAGGCGCTGGCCGCCCTGCGCGCCGAAATCGACAGCATCGACGATCAGATTCTCGAACTGTTCGAGCGTCGTCTCTCCGTCGCCGCCCAGGTGGGCAAGGCCAAGGACGCGCCGTCCGGCCCCCACACCAAGCTGCGTCCCGACCGCGAACAGGCCGTGCAGGCCCGCCTGTTGAAACAGTGCGAGCCCCAGAACCGCGAGGCTGTCGAACATCTGTGGCGCGAGATCGTCGGCTGGGGCCTGGCGCGCCAGGGCCGCCTGCAGGTCCAGGTCTGGGCCCCGATCGACCCGGCCAAGGCCGTGGACGGCGCCCGCCTGCGCTTCGGCGCCGCCGCCGACATCAAGCTGGTTCTCGACCCGCAGGCGGCCCTGGCCCATGCGGCCGAGGGCAAGGGCGTGGCGGTCCTGTCGATCAGCGGCGACGATCCCTGGTGGATCGGCCTGCGCCGCGAGTGGTCGATGCTGAGCGTGTTCGACGGTTACGGCGGCGAGACGCCGACCTCCCTGGCCGTGGGCAAGATCGACCCGCCGGCCCTGCCCAAGGGCCGCCGCGTCGTGGTCACGGCGGGCGGTGATGCGGGCGATGGGTCGGGCGCGCGCCGCTGGGGCCTGAACACCCACCACGGCGGGACCCTGGCCCTGACCGACGCCGACGTGGCGCCGGGCGACGTCGAGGGCTGCGTCGGCGCCGTCGCCTGACGGGACGACCAGAGAGACAGGCTGAATCGCTATTAAGCCTGTTCCTCAACCCTGTCTCAAAATACGTCGTTCAATATGGGGGCATGACCGCTTTCGTCCTCCTGCGCGCCCTGCCGATCTGTGTCCTTGCCGGGCTGCTGGCGGGTTGCGGCGGCGCCGAAAGCGGGCCTCGGAGGTTCGAGAGCGCGGCGGAACGGATCGCGGCCATACCTTTGTCTGACAGGGACGGACCGGCCGCGCCCCTGAAGGTCGAACTGATGACGCCGCATGAGTTGTGGGACGCGCGCGAGGGTCTGGCCGCCAAGGTTCGCCGGGCGTCCGTGTCCGCGCCCTCGGCCTATGTCGATCCTGAGGCGGCGACGCCCCAGCGCGCCGCCGCCGCCGCCCGCCAGGTCCAACTGGGCGCCTTCTCAAGCGAGGACGGCGCTCGAGAGGCCTGGGCGCGGCTGGAGCGAGGGCCGGGCGGGACGGCGCTGTCGGGGCTTCAACCCGCCTATGAGGCGGTCGAGGTCGGCGGGCGTCGGCTGGTCCGGCTGAAGGTCGCCGCCTCCGCCGAGCGGGCCCTGGTGCTGTGTCGCGCCCTGGCGGCGTCCGACCCCTGGTGCGTCCGATCGGGCGGCGCGCCCGCCTGATCGTCCACAGGCCCGGTTTAAGGTTTCGTTGACGATTGGGCCTCGGGGCCTGATCCTGCGCGGCATGGGCGGGCTGCGGACGAAGATGAGTCGCGCCGGCTGATCACAGTAGGATTTCACATGGCGCAGCCTCAGGTCATCGTCATCGGCAATGAAAAAGGGGGGGCGGGAAAGTCCACCCTGGCCATTCACATCGTCACCGGCCTTCTGCACGCGGGACGCAAGGTCGCGGTCATCGACCTGGACCTGCGCCAGCGGTCGATGGAACGGTTCTTCGCCAACCGCGCGGCCTGGACCAAGGCCAACGGCCATGAACTGCCCCAGCCCTTCGTGCCCGACATGGGCGACGGCAAGGCCCTGCACAAGGCCGATGAGGCCGAGCAACTGGCCCGTTTCGAGGCGGCCTACGCCGAGGCCCGGGCCGTGGCCGACGTCATCGTCATCGATACGCCGGGCGGAGACACGGCGCTGTCGCGCGCCGCGCACGGCCGCGCGGACCAGATCGTCACGCCCATGAACGACAGCTTCGTCGATTTCGACCTGCTGGGCGAGGTGGACCCGGTGACCCTGGATCTGGTCAAGCCGTCCATCTATTCCGAGAGCGTCTGGGAGGCGCGCAAGCATCGGGCCGTCACCGAGGGCCGTCAGGCGATGATCGACTGGATCGTCATCACCAACCGCCTGGCGGTGGCCGAGGCCCGCAACCGTCGCCGCCTGGAAGCCCGGATGAACAAGCTGGCCAAGCGCGTCGGCTTCCGCGTCGGGCCGGGCCTGCGCGACCGGGTCATCTATCGCGAGCTCTTCCCCTTCGGCCTGACGGTGGCGGACCTGTCGAACGACATCCGCCCGGTGTCGGTGTCCCTGGCCCATGTCGCCGCGCGCCAGGAGATGCGCAACCTGATGCAGTCCCTGGGCCTGGACGACGCCATCGCCGCCATGGACGCGGCGGCCTGATCGTTTCATGGGCCTGATCTGGCTGGGTCTGGCCGCCGTGGCCCTGTGGGCCATGGTGCGGCTGGGCCGTCAGAGCGAGCGCCCCCGGCGCGGCCACTGGCGCATCTCCGCAACTATATTGAGCGCCGCCCTGCTGGCCGGGGCGGTGTTCGCGGCTGCGCGCGGGGGCTGGCTGATCGCCGGAGGCATGGCCTCGGCGGGCGTGTGGCTGGCGGTGCAGTCGCGCATCCGGCCGGCGGCGGGCAGGGCGGCTCAACCCCTGGAGCCCATGAGCAAGGCCGAAGCCCGGTCCATCCTTGGCGTCGCCGCCGATGCGGACGCCCAGACGATTCACGCCGCCTGGCGCCGCCTGATGGCTCGCGCCCACCCTGATCAGGGCGGAACCGAGGGTCTGGCCGCCCGCGTCAACGCCGCGCGCGATCGGCTGCTGAAAGGGTAATGCGTCTTCCTTCTCCCCTTGTGGGAGAAGGTGGCCCATTAGGGCCGGATGAGGGGGCGACGCGACATGCAGCGCTTTCTCTCCGCCAGATTCTTAAGCAGACGAGGCGCTCACACCCCTCATCCGTCTGCCTCCGGCAGCCACCTTCTTCCACAGGGGGAGAAGGAAGCGGGGTGGGTATTTTAATACCGTATTTAAAATATCTAATAAAATCAGATTATTGTGCCAAAATCGCCGTCATAACCGACATTGACCTTCGCTCTCGGACCCTCTATCACCCCGGCCTCCGCCCGATCCATCTGGTTCGGGCCGCGTTTTTCGTCTTCCAGGACCCTCATCATGCTGAAGAGCACCACGGCTTCCCTGAAGCCGGCCGAGGTCGAGAAGAAGTGGATCCACATCGACGCCGAAGGCGTCGTGGTGGGCCGCCTCGCGACCTTCATCGCCAACCGTCTGCGCGGCAAGCACCTGCCGACCTACACCCCGCACGTGGATTGCGGCGACTACGTCGTCGTCACCAACGTCGACAAGGTGGTGTTCACCGGCAAGAAGAACACCGATAAGGTCTACTATCGCCACACCGGCCACCCGGGCGGCATCAAGGAAACCACCCCGGAGAAGGTCCTGGGCGGTCGTTTCCCCGAGCGCGTGCTCGAAAAGGCCGTTGAGCGCATGCTGCCCAAGGAGTCGCCGCTGGCTCGCAAGCAGATGACCCACCTGCGCCTGTTCGCCGGCGCGGCTCACGAACACGAAGCCCAACAGCCCGAAACCATCGACTTCAAGTCGATGTCGGCCAAGAACACCCGGAGCGCCTGAGCATGACCGACGTGACTCAAGACACCGCCGCCGGCTTTGACGCCCTGAAGGGCCTGGGCACCGCCGCCGCCGAGGAAATCGTCCGCGAGCCGAAGATCGACGCCCTGGGCCGTTCCTACTCGACCGGCAAGCGCAAGAACGCCATCGCCCGCGTGTGGGTGAAGCGCGGCACCGGCAAGATCACCGTCAACGGCAAGGACGTGGCCGCCTATTTCGCCCGTCCGGTGCTGCAGATGATGGTCGCCCAGCCGCTGACCGTCTCGGACCGCGCCACGCAGTACGACGTGATCTGCACCGTCGAAGGTTCGGGCCTGTCGGGTCAGGCCGGCGCTATCCGCCACGGCCTGTCGCACGCCCTGACCCACTACGAGCCGGAACTGCGCAAGGTCCTGAAGCCGCACGGCTTCCTGACCCGCGACAGCCGCGTCGTCGAGCGTAAGAAGTACGGCCGCGCCAAGGCTCGCCGCAGCTTCCAGTTCTCGAAGCGCTAATCGCCGAACCCGGCGATGGGTTTACGAAGGGGCGCTTCGAGGCAACTCGAAGCGCCTTTTTCAATTCACCGTCTTGTGATCCACGGGGAGGGAAATCGAGCCCATGTCCACACGTGTCCAGAGACGTCCGCATCTGTTCGCCGAATCGGCTTTGAACTGACGAACCTAAAGTCAACTGGATTCGCAGAGCTATAATCCGGTTGACGCCGTTATGAGCGTAGCGCCACATACCCGAAGGGATCGCACATCAGTTTCGCTAATGCGGAGATGTGCCCGGTGTTCAGGCAAAAGACGACGAAGCATGACGCGGCCCATTCGGTGTCGTTCAGGGCGTTTGGCCTGAGTATTGACGGCAAGGGGTTGGGTGGGGTGGTCGTTGTGCCCGTGATCTTGTTGATCATCGTCCTGGCTGGAACGTCCATTGCGGGCGGTGCTGCGTGGCTCGCCCGATTGTTCCCAAACTCTGCGTCCATTAGTGAGGTGCGTCCGGACGTTTCCGGGCCGAAGGATATAAGCAGTTGACCCACACCATCTTCATCGACGGCGAGGCCGGGACCACGGGGCTGGAGATCCGCGAGCGTCTGGAGGCGCGCGGCGATCTGGAGCTGATGCTGCTGGGCGACCGTCGTCGCGATGTCGAGGCGCGGCGCGAGGCGCTGAACAGCGCTGATGCGGTCATCCTGTGCCTGCCCGACGACGCGGCTCGCGAGGCTGTGGCGATGATCGAGAATCCGGCGGTGCGGGTCATCGACGCCTCGACGGCGTTCCGGGTTGATCCTGACTGGACCTATGGTTTCGCCGAGATGGATGCGGCCCAGCGCGCGGCCATCGCCGCCTCGACGCGGGTGTCGAACCCCGGCTGCTATCCGACAGGCTTCATCGGCCTGATGCGGCCGCTGGTGAAGGCGGGACTGGTCCCGGCCGACTGGCCCGTCACGGTCAATGCGGTGTCCGGCTACTCCGGCGGCGGCAAGGCCATGATCGCCGAGTTCGAGGCCGAGGGGGCGTCCACCGCCTTCCGCGCCTACGGCCTGACGCTTAAGCACAAGCACGTGCCGGAAATGACCAGGCACGCGGGGCTGTCGCGCCCTGTGCTGTTCTCGCCCGCCGTGGGAAACTATCGCCAGGGGATGCTGGTCGAGGTTCCGCTGCACCTGTCGGCCCTGCCGGAGACGCCTTCGGTCGAGCGGCTGCACGGCGCCCTGATCGAGGCCTACGACGGCCAGCGCTTCGTCGAGGTCGCTGATCTGGAAGAGACCGAGGCCATGACCGGCATCGAGCCCGAGGGCCTGAACGGCGCCAACCGTATGCGCCTGCACGTCTTCGGCGATCGCGGGGGCGAACAGGCGCGCCTGGTCGCCCTGCTGGACAATCTGGGCAAGGGCGCATCGGGCGCGGCGGTCCAGAACCTCAACATCATGCTGGGCCTGGACGAGGCGACCGGCCTGGAGTGAGGTCGGTCAGGCGCGGGTCAGCCCCGGGCCGCCTTGATCGCCGACTCCGCCGTCCCGCCGAAGAAGACGGCGGCGATGATGACCAGCAGGCCGTAGTCGTGGCCCGGAAAGATCACCGGCGCGCCTGCCGCCAGAATGATCAGCGCCGGAAACAGGCTGGCCCAGACGGCGGTCGATGCGGCGTCGGGGTGGATCATCGGCGGGCGACGCAGACCCATCCGCTTCGCCATCAGAGCGTTCAGCGGGACGAAGGCCGCCGGCACGATCACCGCGATCGCCAGATACTTCAGCAACTGGCCCGGCGCGCCGAACAGGGACGCCGTGGCGATCAGCAGGATCAGCGGAATGGCCGTGGCGACGGCCAGCAGCAGGTTGGGCTCGATACGCTTCAAGACTTCACTTTCACATAGGCGCCGGGCGCCGGTTCGATGGGCGTCAGCGGTCCGGCCTTGGGATCGCGCGCGGCGATCATCTCGCCCGATTTCGCGCCCAGCCAGTCGGCCCAGTGCGGCCACCAGCTTCCGGGATGCTGCTCCGCGCCCGCTTGCCATTCCTGAAGCGTTTCGGGAAGGGCGGGGTTGACCCAGTGCTGATACTTATTGGCCGAGGGCGGGTTGATGACCCCGGCGATATGGCCCGATCCGGCCAGCGTATAGGTCACCGGCCCGCCGAACAGCCGCGCCGAGCGATAGACCGAGTTCATCGGCGCGATATGGTCCTCGCGGCTGGCCTGGAAATAGAGGGGGATGCGGACCTTCGACAGGTCGATGCGCTCGCCGTCGATCTCCAGCTCGCCCCTGGCCAGGGCGTTCCGGCCGTACATCAGGCGCAGGTATTGCAGGTGCAGCCGCCTGGGCATCCGCGTCTGGTCGGCGTTCCACGCCAGCAGGTCGAAGGCGGGCGGCGCCTTGCCCATCAGATAGTTGGACACGAAGAAGGACCAGATCAGGTCATTGGCGCGAAGGGCGTTGAAGGTGTCGGCCATCGCCGTGCCGGGCAGGACGCCGCCCGCATCGTCCATCCGGCGCTCGATCTCGGCCAGCCAGTGCTCGTCGGTGAACAGCAGCAGATCGCCCGCCTCGGCGAAGTCGTGCTGGGCGGCGAAGAAGGTGGCGGAGGCGACGCGGTCGTCCCCCTTGGCCGCCATGTGCGCCAGGGTGGCGCCCAGCATGGTGCCGCCGATGCAGTAGCCGACGGCGTTCAACTGCGTCTGGCCGGTCTGCTCCAGCGTCTTCTCGACGGCGCGATAGACGCCCTTCTGCATATAGTCGTCGAGGCCGAACTCCGCCTTGTCGCGGTCGGGGTTGACCCAGGAGCAGACGAAGACGGTGAAGCCCTGCGCGCTCAGCCAGCGGATCAGGGAGTTCGCCGGCTGTAGGTCCATGATGTAGAATTTGTTGATCCACGGCGGGAAGATCAGCAGCGGGACGGCGTGCTGCCGGTCCGTCGCTGCGTCGTACTGGATCAGTTCGAAAAGCTCGTCGCGCCAGACCACCTGGCCCGACGCCGTGGCGACGTTCTCGCCCAGGACGAAGCGGCCGTAGTCGGCCTGGCTGATCTTCAGCGACCCGGCGCCGCGCTCCAGATCGGCGGCGAAGTTCTGCATCCCGCGCACCAGGGATGCGCCGCCGGTTTCGGCCAGGGCCTTCAGCGCCACCGGGTTCGAGGCCAGGAAGTTGGCGGGCGAGAAGGCGTCGGTCAGCAGGCGGGTGAAGAACTCGGCTCGGCGCTTCACACGCGGGTCCACGTCCTCGACGCTGGAGACCAGGCTGTTCATCCAGTCCGAGGTGGCCAGATAGGACTGGCGCATCATGTCGAACATGGGGTTTTCGGACCAGGCGGGATCGCGGAACCGCTTGTCGGCCGGGGCGGGGCTGTCGACCGTCTCGCCCATGGCGCGCCGCGTGGTGGTCGACCACAGCTCCATATAGCGGCCGAACAGGTCGGCCTGGGCCTGGAACAGCTTTTCGGGCCGAGCGGCCAGGCTGGTCATGACCGAGGACATGGCCGGGGCCACGTTGAACGGGTCGGGCGACAGGGCGGCGGGGCGGTCGGCCTGCGACAGGGCCGCCTCGGCCACCGCCGTCTGGGCCATCATCGCCGCCTTGGCCAGGTTGAGCGACAGGGTCTCCAACTGCTGGCGCTGCTCGGCGCTGAAGGCCATGAAGTCGGGCGAAGGCGAGGGGCCTTCGGCCTCGGGCGCCGGTTCGGCGGCGGGGACCGGTTGCGGCTTTTCAGCCGGCGCCGCCTTCTTCACGCGCGGCTTGGCCGAGGTCGGGCGTCCGGCCTTGCGCGGGGCGGGGGCGCCGTCGGCCTCGACTGAAGCCGTCTTCTGGGGCGGGGCCTTGGTCGGGCGCTTGGCCATGGCGAACCTCCGATGGGGACGCACGAGTTCGCACGCCTTCCTCCCGAGGCGATGATGGCATATGTCAGTGTCGGAAATGAACGCGCTTCTGCTGAAAAAGACGGGATGGACGGCGGCCTGGGGCATGGCCCTGGGTTCGGCCGTGGCGCTGGGCGGTTGCGTCGGCGCCTTTGATCCCAAAACCGACCCGTCGTCGCCCCTCGCGCCCCGAATCCAGCAACTCGTGGACGAGAATCGCCAGTATCCGCGCTGGGCCGATTTTCCGCGCAGCAGCGCGCCCTTGCCCGCCCCGGCCGAGATCGCCGCCGACGTGGGCCGGCTGCAAGGCCGCAACGCCGCCCTGACCGCCGAGACGGCGCGCATCGAATGGACGCTGGACAGCGACCCGGCCGCCTTCATCGCCCAGGTCAGCCGCCGCGTGGACGCCGGCCAGATGTCGCCTCAAACCCTGCGCACCGCCGAGGAGATCGAGGCCTACGCCGAGGAGCTGCGTCGGCGCGCCAAGGTGCCGCCGCCGATCGACCGGCCCCGTCCCTGAGCCTCATGACCGCAACAGGCGTAACCGGGCTCTAGGGTGCGAGCCGCATGAACGTCGCGTCCCGGTTCGAATCCCGCGATCCTGCGCGACGGTCTGAAGATCGCCGCCCGCCACTGTTCCGAAGGTCCGTCATGGCCCGTTTCATCTGCGTCGTCCTTCCTGTCGCCGGGGGCGCCTTCTGATGGCGGACGGCGCCGCTCCGCCCGCCTTCCTGGGGGTCAGCCGCTCCCTGTCCGGGCGGGCCTGGCGGCAGCGGCCCGCCGAGGCGGCGACGATCCGCGCCCATATGCAGACGCTGGGACTGGACGAGCCGATGGCGCGGGCGCTGGCGGCGCGCGGCGTGGCGGGCGAGCAGGGCGCCGACTTCCTTAAACCGACGCTGAAGGCGCTGTTCCCCGATCCGTCCAGCTTCATGGACATGGACGCCGCCGCCGCCGCCATCGTCGATGCCCTTCAGGCGCAGGCCAGCATCCACGTCTTCGCCGACTACGACGTGGACGGGGCGTCCAGCGCGGCCCTGCTGGTGCGCTGGTTCCGGACGCTGGGCGCGGACCTGCCCATCTATGTCCCCGACCGCCTGACCGAGGGCTACGGCCCCAGCGCGCGGGCCTTCGACACGCTGAAGGCGCGCGGGGCTGATCTGGTCATCACCGTCGACTGCGGCGCGGCCGCCAATGAGGCGGTGGCCCATGCGGCGGCCGTCGGCCTGAAGGTCGTGGTCATCGACCATCACATGATGCGCGAGGAGCCGCCCGCCTGCCTCGCCGTGGTCAATCCGAACCGGCCGGGCTGCGGCTCGGGCCAGGGCAATCTGGCGGCGGCGGGCGTGGTCTTCGTCCTGCTGGCCGCCCTGAACCGCGAGGCGCGCGGGCGCGGCCTGTTCAGCGCCGAGAACGGGGGCAAGGCCGAGCCGGACATCCGCCAGTGGCTGGATCTGGCCGCCATGGGCGCCATCTGCGACGTGACGGGCCTGACCGGCTTCAACCGCGCCCTGACCAGCCTGGGTCTGGGGGTGATGTCGCACTGGCGCAATCCGGGCCTGCGCGCCCTGCTGGCGGCGGCGGGGGCCGAGCCGGGGCCGGCCAAGAGCAGTCACGCGGGCTTCATCCTCGGCCCGCGCATCAATGCGGGCGGCCGCATCGGCAAGTCGGACTTGGGCGCGCGCCTGCTATCCACCGACGATCCTGACGAGGCGCGGATGCTGGCGCAGGAGCTGGACGCCCTGAATCTGGCCCGGCGCGAGGTCGAGGCCGAGGTGACAGAACAGGCCGTCCGCCGCGTCGAGGCGACCGGGGCCCACGCCGACGACAGCGCCGCCGTGATCGTCTCGGGCGAGGACTGGCACCCCGGCGTCGTCGGTATCGTCGCCGGGCGTCTGCGCGAACGCTGGAGAAAGCCGGTGATCGTGATCGGCGTCGACGCCGTCAACGGCGTGGGCAAGGGGTCGGGCCGCTCTCAGCCGGGCATGAATCTGGGCCGGGCGGTGCAGGCGGCCTGGACCGAGGGCCTGCTGATCGCGGGCGGGGGGCACGCCATGGCCGCGGGGCTGACGGTGGCGGCCGACCGCATCGACGAACTGCGCGCCTTTCTCAACGATCGCCTGTCGGTCGAGCGCGTCGAGGCCGTGGCTCAGGACTGGGTCGAGGTCGATGCCCTGATCGACCCGCGCGCCGCCACCCGCGATCTGTTCGAGGCCTTCGAGCAACTGGCGCCCTACGGCCCCGCCAACCCCGAACCCCTGTTCGCCCTTGAGGGGGTGCAGGCGCGCGAGCCGGTCGCCATGAACGGCGGCCATGTGCGGTGCCGTCTGGTCGGCCCGGACGGCGCCTCGGTGCGAGCCATCGCCTGGCGCTGCGCCGACCTGCCGACGGGCAAGGCGCTGCTGGCGGGGCAGGGCGGACTCAACCTGGTCGGGCGCCTGAAAGCGGACGACTGGAACGGCCGTCGCGGGGTTCAGTTCGAGATCGAGGACGTGGCCGATCCCCGTATGGCCTGAAAGCCTCAGCCTTGGCCGTGGAGCGACGCAGGTCTTTGAAAAAGTCGCATAAATCCGCTTCGCCGCGCTTGCCATCGGCGGAATCGGCGGCTATCTACACGGTCCTCCGCGCAGCGGTCCCTTCGTCTATCGGTTAGGACGTCAGGTTTTCAACCTGAAAAGAGGGGTTCGATTCCCCTAGGGACTGCCACGCGGAGTTTTCCCCCTCCCTGACATCTGAAGCGTTTACGGCGGCGATTTCGCGCGTCCGTGCGCCTGCCGTGCTCGTGATCCGGCTTGGAAACGGCGCGTCTGTCGATTTTTGGAAAAAGCGCGCGACGCCCTCTTGCATCGCCGAAAAGGGGCGGCTATCAGGCCGCTCCTCCGCGCAGCGGTCCCTTCGTCTATCGGTTAGGACGTCAGGTTTTCAACCTGAAAAGAGGGGTTCGATTCCCCTAGGGACTGCCACGCGGAGCGAACGGCCCCCCCGACATCGCTATGTTTCTTGCGCCCGGCTCGCCGTCGTCACTTTCCCTGCGTGACATTCGGCTGTCGACAATATGGCGCAAAAAGGGCAACTTGCTTCTCTGAGTTTAAAGAACCGTGTATCACAGCTGACCCGCATGGTTGCGGGCGGGGGTTCAAGGTGGCGAGTTGTGACGTGATGGAGCCGATCGAGACCGTAAAGGTCGCCGGGAAGGTCAAATGGTTCGACGCCGGCAAGGGGTACGGCTTCATCGTGCCGGACCGGCCCGAGCTGACCGAAGAACGCGACATCCTTCTGCATGTGACCAGCCTGCGGGACGCGGGCCATGAGCTGGCGGGCGAGGGCGCGGCCATCGTCTGTGAATGCGCCAGGCGGACCAAGGGGTGGCAGGTCGTCAGCATCCTGGAACTGGAGGCCGACGCCGCGCCGGTTCGTCGCGATCCGGTCCGCAGTTCGGCCCACGCCCGCGCCGAGAATCTCCTCGACGGCCCTCTGGAGGCCGCTGTGGTCAAATGGTTCAATCGCACCAAGGGCTATGGATTCGTCGTGCGCGACGGACAGACGGGCGATATCTTCGTCCATGTCGAGACGCTGCGGCGCTGCGGCCTCGACGATCTGCTGCCGGGCGACCCGGTGAACGTGCGCTTCGCCCAGGGTCCCAAGGGTCTGGTCGTGGCCGATATCAGGCCGGGCGGATGACCTTCGTCCGCTGGAGGACGGGGACATGGCGATGAACCGGCGAATCCTTCTGGCGTTCGCTCTTTTCGCGGCCGCCGCGGCGTCGGCCTGCGCCAAGACGGAGACCCTGGATGAAGGCGGCCGTCCGCTGGAGCCTTTGTCGATCGTCTCCGGCTCTGGCGAGCACAAGTTCCTGGTCGAGATCGCTGATGATGACGCGAAGCGACAGCGCGGCCTGATGTTCCGTCCGCCGCTTCCCGACGACCGGGGAATGTTGTTCCAGTTCCCGACGGCGGGCGAGCAGAGCTTCTGGATGCGCAACACGCCCAACTCGCTGGACATCCTCTACATCGACCCGCGCGGGCGCATCGTCTCGATCGCCAAACACGCCACGCCCAATTCCGACACGCCGATTCCCTCGAACGGCGCCGCCAATGGCGTCTTGGAACTGCGAGCCGGCCGCGCGGACGAGATCGGCGCCCGGCCCGGCGACCAGGTGAAACACCCCTTCTTTCGGCCCTGAACGACAATAGGCCGCCTCATCCGTTGCGGCGGCCGCCCGGTCGTGCCATGAGGGCGCTCCGTCGGTCCGGGGTGTAGCGCAGCCTGGTAGCGCATCTGGTTTGGGACCAGAGGGTCGGAGGTTCGAATCCTCTCGCCCCGACCACGGTTTGAGCCCGTTTGGGCCAGGTTAGCGGACCTAGAAGTCCAGCATTCCAGACACGGTGGTTACGCAGGCGCCCCCGACACGGATGATCCCGTTGTCGTCGGCTGACAGGGCGATGACGCCTTCGCGTCCAACCTTCCGGCCTTGACGGGCCGTGTAGGACCACGACGATCCGGCCAGCTGTCCCCCGCATGCTCTGAACGCGGCGATGCTGCCGTTTCCACTGCCGCAGACGGGGTCTTCATTGACGCCGCACGAGGGAGCGAACGAGCGGGTTTCGATGCCGCCGGTGGCCGGATCGACGGCAAAGATCGAGAGGCCAGTAAGGCCCAGCCGCCGTTCGAAGGTGATGGAGCGTGCGAAATCCGGCGTCAGTGACAACAGTCCGTCGATAGTGTCGACTTCGGCGACGGCCCACACGGCCCCGACGTTGATGATCGCGGGAGGAACAGTTCGCAGAACCGGATGACCGAGGATCGCCTCAAGCTCCCTGGTGTCTTCGTCTTTCAAGGCCGTCAGATGGGCCGGCGGAAGATTTAGGGCCAAATGTCTTCCGGCATCGCCTTCCGACACCGAGATTTCGATCAGTCCCACGCCGCATTCCTGAACTATCTTGCCGTCCCGAGCCCCTGCAAGCCCCGCTTCCAACACCGCGTGGCATGTGCCCAGCGTTGGATGTCCAGCGAACGGAAGCTCGCTTCCGGGGGTGAAAATACGAACGCGATAGTCAGCCTTGGCGTTTGTGATCGGCAGGACGAAGGTGGTCTCCGACAGGTTTGTCCATCGGGCGATGGCGGCCATCTGTTGGTCGGTTAGCCCGTCCGCCTCCAAGACCACCGCGACAGGATTTCCCATCAGCGGAGCGGCCGAGAACGCGTCCACCACACGATATCGCCGTTGCATCACTCACCCCTCATCCGAGAGCCGAAAGTCGCCGGGAAAAGGCCTTGTTGTCGAGTGAACGGCGCTGCCCATCGCAGCGCCGTCTCCCACGCGCATCACGTCGAGGCGTAGCCGCCGTTGATGGCGTAGGAGAAGCCGATCGGCAGGGCGGCGCGGACCTGGGTGAAGAAGGCCGCCAGTTCGCCCAGGGTCGAGCGCGGCACGAAGATGATGTCGCCGCGCCGCAGGGGCAGAATCTCGGCGCGCGGCGCGCTCAGGTCGACCACCTTCATCATGCGGACGTCGCCCGGCCCGCGCCGAATCAAAGCGCAGCGCGAGGCTCTGGACGTCGGCAGGACGCCGCCGGCCATGATGACGGCTTGGTAGGCGTCGATCGCGCCCGGCATGTCGAACACGCCCGGATTGCGCACCTCGCCGTCGATCCAGACCTTCAGCGGACCGGCCTGGCGCAGAGTCACCTCCACCTCGGGCCGCAGCAGATGGGGGGCGTAGGCCAGGGAGATGTCGGCCTCCAGCTCGGACAGGCTGCGGTCGGCCGCCATGACGTGGCCCAGCAGGGGCAGGGACACGCGGCCGTCCGGCCCGATCTTCAACTGTCGCGTCAGTTCCGAAGCGGTCGGCAGGGCGATCTCTATGTCGTCGCCGGGATAGAGGCGGTACTCCGGTTCGATCTCGGTCCAGTCGGCGAAGGGCAGGCCGTGCGGGAAGTCGTCGACCACGGTCGGGCGCGGTCGCGCGCCGCCCGAGGAGGCGCCGCCGGCGCATCCGGCCAGTCCGGCGGCCAGCGCCATGAGGATGAGGCGACGATCAAGATCCATGGTCGGGGACGGTCCAGGCGGAGATAATTCTGTCTTCGGCAAAGCTGACGGCTTATAGGTAACGCGTGGTTAACGCGTGGCCCTCAGTGTGGCGCACAACAGTCGTTGACCGAGAAAATTCGATCGTCATGCGTTCCTCCCTCGCTGCAGCTCGTCCCCGTTACGGCGTCGTCGACGTCGTGGCCCTGCTGTTCCGCGAACTGGTGCTGATGATCGTGATCTTCCTGGTGATCGCCGTCATCGGCGCGGCCGTCGTCATGACGATGAAGAAGACCTACACGGCCGGCGCCAGCCTGTTCGTCGGCGTGGGCCAGGAATACGTCTACCAGCCGCGCGTGGGCATGGGCGAGCGCGCCATGCCGCCCTCGGCCAGCGAGGTGGCCCAGTCCGAGGCCGCCATCCTGAACAGCCTGGAGGTCAAGCGCCGCGTGGTGCGGGCCCTGGGCGTCGAGAGCTTTCAGGACGGGACGCCTTCGACGGAGAGCCCGGCGCGCCAGGAAGCGGCGGCCATCCGCTCGGTCGCCACGGGGCTGGGAGTCGAGGTCACGCCGCTTAGCCCCGTCGTGGGACTGTCCTACAAGAGCAGCGATCCCGCCAAGTCCGCGCGCGTGTTGAACACGGTGATCGACCAGTATCTGACCTATCGTCGCGAGGTCTTCCAGGATCGCGCGACCTCGGCCATCCGCACCCAGCGCCAGACCTTCGAGCAGGAGCTGGCCGACGCGGACCGCGCCTATGAAGACTTCCTGCGCACCAACGCCATCGGCGACTTCGCCACGGCCAAGTCCACGGTGGCCAACAGCTATCAGTCCGTTTTCGCCGAGCGGATGGGCGTTCAGGCCCAACTGCAACAGGCGGCCCAGCGCCTGGCCACCCTGGCGGCCCAGTTGTCGCGCACCCCGGCCGAGGTGGCCCTGTATCAGGACCTGAACGTCTCGGCCCAGGACCTGATCCTGCAACTGCGGACCGAGCGCGAGAGCCTGCTGGCCCGCTATCAGCCGGACTCGCAGCCGGTGCGGGAGATCGAGTCCAAGATCGCCCAGCTCCAGGCCTATGTCGGCACCGGCACGGCGGTGGGCGCCAAGGAGGTCCGCACCGGCCCCAATCCGGTCTGGATCGAACTGGAGACGACCCGGATCAACGCCCAGGCCGAGCGGGATTCCCTGGCCGCCCGCCTGGCGGTTCTGGACCGCCAGCTTTCGGATCTGCGGGCGCGTCAGGCGCGCCTGACCGAGCTGGAGTCGCGCAACTCGACCCTGGCCGGAAACCGGGAGGTGCTGACCGCCTCGATCCGCGAATTCCAGCAGCGCGAGACCCAGAGCCGCGCCGACAATGAACTGGTCAAGGCCGGCGCCGACAACGTCACCGTCATCGAGCGCGCCCAGCCGCCGTCGAAAGGCAAGAGCCTGCGCCTGCCCCTGATGGTCGCCGTTCTGGCCTTCGCGGGGTTCACGGCCCTGTGCGTCGGACTGCTGCGGATTTTCCTGCGCCGGGGCTTCGTCATGCCGGCGACCCTCGGTCGTACGCTGCAGGCGCCGGTTCTGGCCGTGGCGCCCGCCAAGAGCGCCTGAGCCTCGCTCGTGCTAGGCTTGTTCAAAGGGCGCACGTAACGATTCGCATGGTCGATCTGACGACGGAAATGGCGGGACTGTGGGCGGCGCTGGGGCCAGCGCCGGCCCATCGCGGCCGCGTGATCCTGTTCGCCGCCGCCCAGACGGGCGAGGGCGTCTCGACGGTCGCGCGTGAGTTCGCCCGCATGGCCGCCGTCCGGGGCCGCCGGCCCGCCTGGCTGGTCGACGGCGACCTGACGCAACAGGCGCAGATGCAGCAGGTGGCGGCCCAGCCTGATCGTTTCGGCCGGCTGGGCGCTTCGGTTCAGGCCTCTCCGGACGGATCGGCCTTCTTCACGGTGACGCCTCCGATGCGCGGGCGCGACGGTCGGCCCGTGGCGCCGGGGCGGCTGATGACGGCCAAGGCCTGCCTGGGCGGGCGTCTCTATGTGACCCGGTTCCACAATGAGGTGCTGCGCGCGGGGCAGAGGGCCGAGGCGATCAGCGACGCCCGTTACTGGACCCGCCTGCGCGCCCATGCCGACACCGTGGTCATCGATGCTCCGGCGGCGGATCGCAGCGATATGGTTCTGACCCTGGCGCCACTGGCCGACGCCACCATCCTGGTGGTCGCGGCGGAGACGACCGACGCCGCCGGACCCGTCGCCCTGCGGGACGAGATCGACGCCCAAGGCGGCCGCATCGCCGGGGTGGTGATGAACCGCGCAAGATGGAAACCGCCCGGCCTGCTCAAGCGGATCATCGGCTAGCGCGGCCTAGGTACGCCGCTCCGCCGCGCGTTGCAGGCGTTCTAATTCACGCTGTCCGTAAAATTGCGGCTCGAAACCCTTCATCCAGAACAGTTTCCCCAGGCCCCGCGCGGCGCGGTCGGCCATGTCGGCGCGCCTGGGATTAAGGATCAGGCTGAGGGCCAGCGTCGCCGCGCCCCAGACCACGGCCTGCGCCGCGCCGATCGCCATCCAGCGCGCGACGGCGGGCCAGTTCCCGGCTTCGGCGGCGGTCTGGCTCGGTCCCTGCCCATAGGCGAAGGCGCGCGTCAGGGCGTAGCGCAGGGTGGCGCGGTGCGGCGGGGCGAACTCGTCCACCCAGGCTTCGGCGGCCCAGGCGAACCGCCCGCCGCGCGCCTGCAGGGCGGCGAACAGGACGTCGTCCTCGCCGCCGATCTGATCGGAGCCTGCGTGAAAGGGCTGATCGCCGGGCAGGGCGGTCGCCCGGACCAGCAGGGAGTTGCCGCAGCCGTGGGCGTGGTCCAGCACGCCGTCCCGATCCGGTCCCCGACGGCCGAAGAAGCGCTCCAGATAGGGCGTGGTCCAGCCGGTCCCCTCGGGCACGCGCCCGCGGATGGGGCCGAAGACGGCGTCCGCCCCGGTCGCTTCCTGCGCGCGCAGAAGGGCCGCCAGCCAGACCGGAGAGGCGGCCTCGTCGTCGTCGAGGAAGGCGATCAGCGGCGCCTGGGTCGCCGCCAGGCCGGTGTTGCGCGCCGTGGCCACGCCAGGCTGGGGTGCGTGGACCCAGATCAGCGGCGCGGGCGATTCGGCCCGCAGGGCCTCGACCGTTTCGCGTGAACTGGCCTCGGGGTCGTTGTCGACGACGACGATCTCTCGCAGACGGGCGGCCACGCCGTCCTGAACGAAGACCGAGCGCAGCGCGCGCGTCAGGCTGTCCAGGCGGCGCATGGTGGGGATGACGACGGCGACGTCGGGCGCGCTCATATCGCCTCCGCGTAGAGGGCGGCGCGATACAGGCGCAGGGCGAAGGCCCGCAGTCCGGTGGGCAGGATCGACGCGCGGGCGACACCCTTGATGACGGGCCGCAGCGCCTTCAGTCCCGGCACGGCCTTCAGCGCCCTGGCGACGCGATAGCTGGGGTAGGCCGAGACGAAGTCGGGGTGGCGCGCTGCGACGCGGGCGAAGTTCGGCGCCGACTGCTCGTATTTGGCGGCCAGGGCCTCGACCGTGTCCAGGCCCATGTGGGTGGCGGGGTTGTCCAGATGGACGACCTCGAACCGGCGCGAGACGCGCATGGCCCACTCGACGTCCTCCCAGCCCCAGCCGCTGAATCCGGAATCGAAGGTTTCCGCATCGAAGACGTCACGGCGGACCAGCAGGTTGGAGGTGCAGACGTATTTCTCGGGCTGCTGCGCGCGTTGGGCGGCGGGGATGCAGTCGGACCGGGCCGCCATGTGGCGATGGACGGCGAAGCGGGCGTCCTGCGGCGCCTGCAGCAGGGAGAAGCCGCCGAAGGCCACCGCCGGGCGCGCGTCTCGGGCCAGGGCGGCCCAGGCGGCGAGGAAGCCCGGATGGTCGGGCCGCATGTCGCTGTCCAGGAACAGGAAGGTCTCGCCGCGCGCGGCCTGCGCCAGGCGGTTGCGGCCTTCGGAACGGCCCTGATTGGCGCTGAGCGAGATCAGGCGCACGGGCAGGGTCATGCGATCGATCAGGGCGCCCAGCCGCGCGGTCAAGGCGGCGTCATCGGTGCCGTCGTCCAGCACGATCACTTCGGCCTCTCCGGCCAGGGCCGGGGCCTCGGCGTCCAGCCTCTGCAACAGGTCGGTCGGATCGTCGCGCAGGAAGGGGATCAGCACCGACAGGATCGGGCCCGCCGTGGCCCAGGTCGGGCTGTCGTGATGAAGGGCGGGGCTCATGCCGCCTGCCTCCGTGCCTGCAGGAAGCCGCGCAGACGTCGCAGCAGGTCGCGCACCCCGCCCGCGTTCAGGGCGTAGGCGACGACGCCATAGACGATCACGCCCACGCCCGCGTCCATCATCAGTTCAGCGAAGCCTCCGATCGGCGGCAGCAGCAGCACGGCGCCGGCCATGACGGCGGCGGCCAGGCCGCAGCGCGCCAGGGCGTTCCACGGCACGGGCAGGGGCAGGATGCGCCGCCCGATGGTCATCGAGGCGGCCAGGCCCAGGGCGAAGCTGATCGCCGTGGCCCAAGCCGCGCCCATGACGCCGAAACGCGGGATCAGCACGATGTTCAGGATAATATTGCTGCCTGCCGGAATGCTCATGGCCAGCAACAGCCAGCCGGTGCGGCGACCCAGGGTGAAGGCCTGTCCGAAATAATAGGTCGTCATGCCCGACAGGAAGGCGCCCAGCGCCACCCACGGCGTGACCGAGGCGGCGACGGCGCGCAGGTTCTCGCCGATCATGAACTCGGCCAGCGGCCGCGCGACCAGGGCCACGCCCACGGCGGCGGGCAGGCCGATCAGCACCAGGGTCGAGGCCTGCTCGCGTGCGGCGGTTTGCAGATCCTCGCGCCCGCCGCGCTCCAGCGCCATGACCAGGGCCGGAGCGCCCGCCGCGCCCAGCCAGACGAACATGACGTCCAGCGTGCGGTTGGCGATGCTGTAGGCTGCGTGATAGGCGCCGACCGCCGCCTCGTTCATGAACAGGGCCAGCAGGAAGCGGTCCGTCGAGGCCAGCACCACGGTCAGCCCCAGGCCGACGGCGATGGGATAGCCGTAGACGGCGTAGGATTTCAGCCGCTCTCTATCCAGACGCCCGCGCTTCGCCTCGCGCAGTTCGGCGGGCAGGACGAAGGGCAGGGCCGCCAGCGGCGCCAGCAGCATCCCGGCCAGCGGCGCCTCGGCGCCCAGGCCCAGAAGCGTCAGGCCCACGCCGAAGACCAGCCCCGCGACGGCGCTCCAGATGTCGATGGCGGCAGCGGGGCCGACCTCGCCCGCGGCGCGAAACCGCTCCTGCGCCAGTTTCAGCAGGCAGCGCACGGGAATCCCCGCCAGCGCCACCGCCAGGGGCAGGCGGAAGTTGTCCGGCATGGGCCACAGCCACACCGACAGGCCGGCGACGGGTATGAAGACGGCGGTGATCAGGAAGGCGGCGCGATACAGGCTGGCGAAATGCCCGGCCATCTGCGCCTCGTCGCTCTGGGCCGCCCAGAAGCGGGCCATGGAGGCCTCCAGCCAGCTGAAGGTCGCCACGTGGGCCAGCGTCAGCACTGCATAGGCCAGCGCATAACGCCCGAAGTCCTCGGGCGACAGCAGGCGCGTGAAGATGATGATGGTCAGAAATCCGACCACGCCCTGCACGATATTGGCCGGCAGGTAGCCGAACACGCCTCTCCAGAACATCAGCGCACGGCCATCCGGTCGCCCAGCAGCACGGGAATGGTCACGGCGATGATCCACAGGTCCAGCCAGAAGGACTGGCGCTCGATGTATTCGATGTCGAGCTGCACGCGCCGGCGCACTTCGTCAGCCGAGTGCAGCGGCCCGCGCGAGCCCTTGATGGCGGCCCAGCCGGTCATGCCGGGCTTGATGCGGTGGCGGTGGGCGTATTCGGCGACCAGGCGGGCCGACTCGGCGTCGCCGGTCTTCATGCCGATGGCGTGCGGGCGCGGTCCGACCAGGGACATCTCGCCGCGCAGCACGTTCACCAACTGAGGCAGTTCATCCAGGCTGGTGGCGCGCAGCAGCCTGCCCAGGCGCGTCACCCGGTCGTCGCCGGCGGTGACCTGGCGGCTGGCGGTGGCGTCGGAGGCCTCCTGACGCATGGTGCGGAACTTCCACACCACGATCTCTTCCTGATTGAAGCCGTGACGGCGCTGGCGGAACAGGGCGGGCCCGGGGGTGTCCAGCCGCACGGCCAGGCCGATCAGGAACAGCAGGGGGCTGAGCATGACCAGGGCCAGGATCGACAGGACGATGTCCAGAATACGTTTGTTGAAGGCGCGGCGTTCGCCGTCCGCCGCCCCTCCCAGCAGGGGCAGGGAGGCCGAAGCCAGCTTCTCAAGCGCCTCGTTCCGCTGCGCCGCGCCCTTGGGGTCGACCAGCATGGTCAGCGGAATGGGCAGGACTTCCAGCCTGTGGGTCAGGGCCCGGACCCGCGCCTCGGCCTTGGGGTCGATGGCCAGGATGACCCGGTCGATATAGGGCGTCAGCCGATGCTCCAGCAGCTCGCCCGTGCCGCCCAGCACCGGCACGCCGGCCAGGGCGTCGGGCGTCCGGGCCAGGCGATCGTCGAAGACGCCCAGAATGTTCAGGTCGCGCCGGTCCAGCGCCTCGCGGATCAGGGTCTCGGCGTGGCGGGTGGCGCCGACCACGACGACGTTGGGGGTCAGATCGCCGCGGCTGCGCCACTGGGCCACCAACATCCGCCAGATGGTGTGAAGGCCGGTCAGCAGCACCGCCGAGGCGATCGCCCACCAGCCGTATTCCGCCGCCGGGGTCTGGCCGTTGGGCAAGGCCAGCGCCAGGCCATAGGCGATCGCCCCGCCCACGGCGGCCACGGCGGCGACGCCGGCCAGGTGGCGCACGGGCGCGCGGCTGTTGTCAAAGCGATACAGGCCCAGCGACCGCATCAGGCCCAGGCTCGTCAGCGCGCCGACCACGATGGGCAGGGCCTGGACCAGAGTGACCTGGGCCAGGCCTCCCGGGTTCAGACGGTCGATCGCGGCGAGGCACAGGAAGGCGGAAGCGACGATGTCGACGCCGCGGAAGTAGAAGACCCGCCGCCGGGCGGCGGCGCGCTGGCGGGTGTTCAGCCACACCTCGGGCCGCAGGGGACCCCGCCGCGCGCCTGCCGTGCGCCCGTGCGCCGGCCGCGATTCGGCGAGCGTCGCGCGTTTCGCGCGCGCGCCTTCCGTCGCGGAAGCCAGGGTGTCGGCGGGGGTGATGGCCAAGTTTCTAAAGTTCCCGAAATCGAGCAAAATGGAGCGTTGACCCTCTGTCACATGCCACTCTTATGCCGGGTTAACACAAAGGGCGTCAGTTCCGCATTGCGAAGCGCCGCGCGACTCGCTATCCACGCGGCCTGCCGGAGACGTGGCCGAGTGGCTGAAGGCAACGGTTTGCTAAATCGTCGTACCCTGTAAGGGGTACCGAGGGTTCGAATCCCTCCGTCTCCGCCAGAAACCTCACCGCTGAATTCGAAGCCTCACTCCCCGCCCGTCTGGGGCGCCTTCGCCTTGGTTTCGCTGGGGCGGCGCACGGCGACGCCGTGTTGGCGCAGAATCCGGCGGGCGACTTCCGGCGCGCCGACCATGGGCAGGGGTTGGCCGAAACGTTCACGCCACAGCCGATCCAGGCGAACTTCTTCCGGAGAGAGCAGGCGGGTCATAGGCGGGTCCTTGTTGCGCAGGCTCCGTGCTTTTAGGGGTTCCTGATCGGGGCAAACGCAAACTCATGTAAGATCGCGGCCAGGCCCGGGGCGGCGTCAGGCCGGCCGCATCGGGGGCATGCTTCCCTAGCGTGATCTTGGCGCCGCCCGGCGCGCGGGTTAGGCGTGGGGTTCAACCTTCTCAACGGGAGAGACGCACATGGCCGATCTGGCCCTCGCCACCGACAAGATCCGCGCCGCCGTCGGCGAAAACTCGGGTCTGGGCAAGACCGTGAAGCTGGACTTCGGCGATGACGGCAAGATCTTCATCGACGGCGCCTCGGCTC
>JAFKFS010000202.1 GCA_017308115.1 Bordetella sp. | reverse complement strand
GGGAGGGAGAGGTGTGGCGCGTGTCTCACATTCACCTTCGTCCCATTCGCGCGCATCTAGCGCTCGCCAGACGGCCGGGCGGTCGCGGCGGGAGCTTGCTCTCGTCGAGGAAAGTCCGGGCTCCACGGTGAAAAGGCGGCGGGTAACGCCCGCCCGGGGTGACCCGAGGGATAGCGCCACAGAAAGCAAACCGCCTGGGCTTCGGCTCAGGGAAGGGTGAAAGGGTGGGGTAAGAGCCCACCGCGTCGGCGGCAACGTCGACGGCATGGCAAGCCCCGCCTGGAGCAAGACCAAATAGGGACGTCGCGCGGCCTCGGCCGCAGGGCTCACCGCCCCAGGCGTCCGGGTAGGTCGCGAGAGCCGTCCAGCAATGGGCGGCCCAGAGGAATGATCGTCGCCGCTCCCATGCTTCGGCATCGGGGGCGGAACAGAACCCGGCTTACAGGCCGTCTGGCGTTTATTTTTAGAGGCCCTAACGGCCGTTCGGCCTGCTTGAGGGCTTTATATTCGCCCTAACGCGCATTTGCGCTGCTTGAGGGCTCTGGTTCCCTCTCCCGGCGGGAGAGGGCTTGAGCGCACGAGAGCGCAGCGATCGTTCTTGCGCGAAAGGGTGAGGGGCTTGTCCTGTCAGTCGGCGTAAGCCGTGGCGCGACGGCTTGCGCCGACCTCCACCGCGAACCCTCACCCTTTCGCCTTAGCCAATCGCCTTCGGCTCCTGGAGGCTCAAGCCCTCTCCCATCGGGAGAGGGATGCTCGTTAACCCTTCCCTTGAAATCAAGGCCTTAGAACCCGTCCACAGGCTGTGAATACTCATTTTGTTCTGTGTATGTTCCTGTTTTACAGTCGTGGCGCCGTCTTCGAAAACGCAAATTGGGTTAAAGGGCGTCAACTAATCCCATTGAGACCCATTCTGTCCCATGCTATCCCAATGGCTCATGAGTAGGGGCTGAAGGCCCGGCGCGTGGGCTTTTTCAACGGATTTCAGGGGCGGGCCGCAGGGTTCGATAGGGCAGGGCGTGTTTCTCTCGACCTACGAGAAGCAGCTGGACGGCAAGCGCCGTCTCCTGATCCCTCAGGAATTCCGCACGGCTGAAAACGGCGCCGAGCACGGCGTCTTCTGCTTTCCCTCCATCGAAGCGGACTGTCTGGAGGCGGGGGGCGACAAGCTGTTCGCCGAATACCGCGCGGTGATCGAAAGCCTGCCCTTCGGCGATCCCTACCGCTCGGCGCTGGAGGCCTCGATCTTCGGCGAGCAGAAGCCGCTGGCCTATGACTCGGGCGGGCGCATTACCCTGCCGGAGCATCTGTGCGCCGAGGTCGACCTGTCCGACACGGTCGTCATCTACGGCGTCGGCGAACGCTTCCAGATCTGGAACAAGGACAAGTGGGCCGCGCACCGCGCCGAGCAGCGCCGCATGGCGCGCGAGGGCCTGAAGCAGTTCGGCGAGATGCGGCGTCAGGCGATGGGCAACGGAGGGGCGGCATGACCTCTCCGCACGCGCCCGTTCTGCTGGCCGAGGTGATCGAGGCGCTGGCGCCCAAGGCGGGCGATGTGATCATCGACGCCACCTTCGGCGCGGGCGGCTATACGCGCGCCATCTTGGAGTGTGGGGCGGATGTGGTGGCGCTGGACCGCGACCCGACGGTGCAGCCGTTTGCGGACGCCGTGGCGCGTGATTTCCCCGATCGCTTCCAGCTGATCCGTACGCCGTTTTCGGGTCTGGCCGAGGCGTTCGAGGAGAGCGGCAAGGCCAGGCTGGACGGCGCCGTCTTCGACATCGGCGTCTCGTCGATGCAGCTGGATCAGGCCGAGCGCGGCTTCTCCTTCATGCGCGACGGGCCGCTGGACATGCGCATGTCGGATGAGGGCGCGACCGCCGCCGACATCGTCAACACCTGGGACCACGGGCCGCTGGCCCATATCTTCAAGCTGTACGGCGACGAGCGCCAGTCGGGTCGGGTCGCCACCGCCATCCTGCGCCGCCGGGTCGAGCGGCCCTTCACCCGCACGCTGGATCTGGCCGAGGTGGTGGAGAAGGCGCTGGGCGGGCGTCGCGGCGCGGCCATCCATCCGGCCACCCGCGTGTTTCAGGCCCTGCGCATCGCCGTCAACGACGAGCTGGGCGAGTTGGAGCGCGGGCTGGAGGCGGCCGAGGCGACGCTGGCGCCCGGCGGGCGGCTGGTCGTCGTCACCTTCCATTCGCTGGAAGACCGCATGGTCAAGGCCTTCCTGACCGAGCGCACCGGCAATGCGCCGGGCGGCTCGCGCCATGCGCCG
>JAFKFS010000201.1 GCA_017308115.1 Bordetella sp. | reverse complement strand
GGTGTCTGACGAGACGGAGGTCTGGGCCATGATCGCCGCACTGGTCAGGACCGATGTCTGATGTTCGGCCTGATCGACGGCAACAACTTCTATGTCTCGTGCGAGCGGGCCTTCGATCCCAGCCTGACCGGCAAGCCGGTGATCGTGCTTTCGAACAACGACGGCTGCGCCATCGCCAGATCGGCCGAGGCGAAGGCCCTCGGGATCAAGATGGGCGAGGTCTGGCACCTGTCGAAAAGGAAGCCGGAGTATCGCGACGTTGTTGCGAAGTCCTCGAACTACGCCCTCTACGGCGACATGAGCCGGAGGGTTTTCGAGGTTCTCTCCGACCATTTCACGCGGGTCGAACCCTATAGCATCGACGAGATGTTTCTGGACCTGACCGCCTTCGCGAGGGTGGATTACTGCCGCCGGGTTCGAGACCGGGTGCGCCGCATCACCAAGATTCCGACATGCGTCGGCATTGGGCCGACCAAGACGTTGGCGAAGCTGGCGAACAAGCACGCGAAGACTGCAAACGGTGTCTCCGACTTCAGCGACATCGACATCCGGCGCGAAGCGTTCGCTAACATGCCCATCGACGAAATCTGGGGCGTCGGCCGAGCCAACCAGATGAAGCTCAACGACCTCGGAGTCTTCACGGTCGAACAGTTCGCTGCGTTGCCATCAGCGAGCGTTCGGAAGTTGATGACCGTCACCGGGCAGAGGACACATGCCGAGTTGAATGGCGTGTCCTGTCTGCCTCTCACGATGGCCCCGGATCAGAAGCAGACGGCTGCGGTGACCCGGATGTTCGGACGGCCGGTCGAGACATGGACCGACATGCGAGAAGCACTGGCTACTCACGCCGCTCGGGCGGCCGAGAAATGTCGCCAGCACGGTCTGGTCGCCAGCGCAATGCAGGTCTTCTTCCATACCCATCCGCACAACGGCGACCCTTGGTATCACGGGCAGAGGTCGTTCGAGATCGAGCCGACTGCCGACAGCTTCGCGATCATCAGTCAGGCTGTCGCGGCCGGGCGGTCGATGTGGAAACCAGATACGCGCTACGCCAAGGCGGGCGTCATCCTGCTGGACCTCCAAGCCCAACAGGACGCGCCCCGCGATCTGCTGCCGACCGTCGATCCCGTCAGGTCGGAGAAGTTGATGACTGCGCTGGACGCGGTGAACGCGCGCTTCGGCCGAGGAACACTGCGGCCGGGCGGGATACGTCAGGTGACGCCATGGTCCACGCGGGCTAACAACCGGTCTCCCAGATACACGACGCGGATCAGCGAACTAATGGAGGTGAGAGCCTGACGTCGGGTCTGCTTTTTATGCCGCTATTAGGGGTGGGCAGTCAGAATCGCGGGATGGAAGGAAAGGTCATTCGATATCGGCAACGGCGAAAGCGGCCCGATCTTTGGTTCTACGGCGCCGTGGTCCTCGTAGCCGTGATCGCGTTCAGCGCGACCTTGTTCTGGCAGTCAGGCGGCGGAAGTGCCGTATTGGCTTCTGCGCGCGCCTACGATTTCTCGTGCGACGTCAGCTATGTGAACGACGGCGACACACTGCGATGTCAGGACGGAACGCGGGTTCGCCTTCACGCCATCGCCGCGAGAGAAACTGATGGTTCGTGCTCGCCCGGTCATCCGTGTCCGAGTGCGTCAGCCTCGGTCAGCAAGGCTGCGCTGGAAAGGCTGGCGGGCCGCCGCATCAACTGCGTCCAGACCGGGACCAGCTACAGGCGCGTGACTGCGATCTGCGACAACGAGCATGGCGTAGAGATCAATTGCGCTATGGTCCGTTCTGGAGCCGCTGTGATCTGGGGTCGCTTCAACCGGCAGAAGCCGATCTGTCGTCGGTAGAGGTCTAAGTGCAGAGGCGTCCGAGCTTCGCTCGAACGGCTCTCGGCACGCTTGGCTCGCTCACTACCGTTCGCGGCCAAGACGTTTGAGAGCTATGAGGAAAGTCGTTGCACAAGCAGTCTTGCCTCATCCATTCCAAGACCAATTGAACAATTCCCCCCGCCCCTACTGCACACTGGAGTTCGGCAGGGCCGAAGCAGAAGCAAGAGAGGCGGGGGGATATTTCATTCCTGAGCCGGTATGAACCTCGTTCAGCGACGTTCGGGTGTTACCCCCGCTGGTGGTTGCCCGGTGCCAGCAAATCGCCCCATCCTGAATAGTGACAGGGGTATCAGAACCACGTCGTCGCTTCGGACGATCCGCTGCCAATCGAATGGCCAGTTCAGAGTGACGTGTCACCTCACAACGGTTGACCGCCCATTGCACAGGGGCGG
>JAFKFS010000126.1 GCA_017308115.1 Bordetella sp. | reverse complement strand
GACGCTTCGGAGCCGCCGTACTGTTCCGGCAGCATGGCCCCCAGAAAGCCCATCTCGCCCATCTCGGTCATGATGGCGCGGTCGAAGGTCTCGTCGCGGAAGGCGGCGACCACGCGCGGCAGCAGGGCCTCGCGCGCATAGGACCGGGCGGCGTCCTGAACCATCCGCTCTTCATCGGTCAGCCGCCCCGTCAGGTCGAACGGATCATCCCAGCGGAACGTCTGGCCCGAGGGTTTTGGGGCGGAAGAAGCGGCGGGGTTCGACATGATGAGCGTTCCTGATGGACTGGAAGATGCGGGAATGCGCTTGCCAAGGCTGCGCGTTTAGATGATATAAAACTATATCATTTGATCCAGCAATGCCCTTGTGCGGCGCATCATCGGGAGAAGGCATGGGTCGGGGCTCCACCCTCGTTGAAAAGATCATCGCCCGGGCGGCCGGCGTGGACCGGGTCGCGCCCGGCCAACTGGTGACGGCTCAGGTCGATCTGGCCTTCGCGCACGACAGTTCGGGACCGCGCCGCTGGGCGCCGATGCTGCGAGAACTGGGCGTGGGCCTTTGGGATCCGCAGAAGGTCGCCATCGTCTCGGATCATTATGTCCCGGCGGTGGACGCTGAATCCGCCCGTATCCTGAAGCTGGCGCGAGAATTTGCGGCCGAACACCAGGTGGGCGCCTTCTTCGACATGGTGGGCATCTGCCATCTGGTTCTGCCCGAGCATGGCCTGATCCGGCCGGGCGCCTTCGTGGCGGGGGGCGACAGTCACTCGCCGACGGCGGGGGCCTTCGGCGCCTATGCAGCAGGCTATGGCGCCACCGACATGGCCGCCATCGTCGCCACCGGCGAAACCTGGCTGGCCGTGCCTGAGACGATCCGTGTCGAGTGGTCGGGCCGGTTCGGCGCGGGCGTTGCGGCCAAGGACATCATGCTGTTCCTGTGCCGCGAACTGGGCATGGACAACGCCTTTAAGGCCATTGAATACGGCGGCGACACGGTCGAGGGCCTGTCGATGGCCGAACGCATGGTCCTGTGCAACATGGCCGCCGAACTGGGCTGCGAAGCCGGGGTCGTGGCGCCGGACCGGACGACGTTTGCCTATCTGCGCGCGGCCGGGCGTCCGGTGGAGGACGAGGCGGCGGCCCTGGCGCTGGCGTCGGACCGCGATGCTGTCTACGCCGCCGTCCACCGCTTCAATGCGGCGACGCTGCAGCCGCAGATCGCGGCGCCGCATGATCCGTCACGCACTCAGGACGTGACCGAACACGCCGGGATCAAGGTGGATCAGTGCTATATCGGCGCCTGCGTCGGGGCCAAGATCGAAGACCTCCGCATGGCCGCCGCCGTGTTGAAGGGCCGCAAGGTGTCGCCGGACACTCGCCTGCTGATCGCTCCGGCGTCTCAGAAAACCACGACGACAGCGACGCAGGACGGCACCTTGCAGACGCTGATGGAGGCGGGCGCGGTCCTGCTGCCGTCCGGTTGCGGCGCCTGCGCTGGCTATGGCGCCGGGGTGCTGGCGGACGGCGAGGTCTGCATCTCTTCGACCAACCGCAACTTCAAGGGACGCATGGGATCCAAGGAGGCGCAGGTCTATCTCGGCTCGCCCTATTCCGTGGCCGCCGCTGCCGTTGAAGGCCGCATCGCCGATCCGCGTCAGTTCCTGGGAGAGGCGGCATGAGCGGTCGGGCCTTCGTCTTCGGCGACAATATCGACACCGACGTCATGGCGCCGGGCACGCTGATGAAGCTGCCGCCCGAGGAATTGGCGCAGCATTGTCTGGCCGCTGTCGATCCTGACTTCGCCCGTACGGTGGCCGAGGGCGACTTCGTCGTCGGCGGTCGCAGCTTCGGCATCGGCTCATCGCGCGAGCAGGCGGCGGTGTCCTTGAGCCTGCTGGGCGTGCGCGCCGTGATCGCGCGCTCTTTCGCCCGCATCTTCTGGCGCAATGCGATCAATCTGGGGGTGCCGTGCATCACCCTTGAACAAGCGGGCGAGATTTCCGCAGGCGACCGGCTGGAGGTCGATCTGGCGGCCGGGCGGCTGACGAATCTGACAACGGGGCGGGGCTATGATTTCACGCCCCTGCCGCCGCACCTTATGGCCATGATGGATGACGGGGGGCTGATGCCGCACCTGAAGAAGAAGCTGGCGGGCGCCGCATGAGCGAGCGTCTGAACCTGCGTCGTCGGCTCAAGCAGTCGCCCGCCCTTCTGGCGCCGGGCTGTTATGACGCCCTGTCCGGCCTGCTGATCCAGCAGGCCGGATTCGAGGCGGCCTATCTGTCGGGCGCCTCGGTCGCCTATACCCAGCTGGGGCGGCCGGATATCGGCCTGGTCAGTCTGGATCACGTCGTTGACGTGGCGGCGCGCATCACCGAGCGGATCGACATTCCTCTGATCGTCGATGCCGATACCGGCTTCGGCAACGCCCTGAACATGGGCCGGACGGTGCGGCTGTTCGAGCGCGCGGGCGCCCGCGCCATCCAGATCGAGGACCAGACCTTCCCCAAGCGGTGCGGCCATCTGCGCGGCAAGGGCGTAATTTCGGCGCATGAGATGGCGGGCAAGGTCCGCGCCGCCGTCGATGCGCGCCACGACGACGACACCCTGATCATCGCCCGTACCGACGCCATCGCGGTCGAAGGCTTTGAGGCGGCGATGGATCGCGCCGAACTGTTCCTTGAGGCCGGGGCCGACGTCCTGTTCGTCGAGGCGCCGCGCGATCTGGAGCAGATGCGCGCGGTGGCCGAACGTTTCGCCGCCCGCGTTCCCCTGCTGGCCAATATGGTCGAGGGCGGGGACACGCCGCTGAGTTCGGCCGACAGCCTGTCGGCGCTGGGCTATCGTCTGGTGATCGCGCCGGGGGCCATGGTTCGCGCCCTCATTCCGGCCGTCGAGGCCTTCCTGTCGGTGCTGAAGCGCGATGGCGGCACGGCGGCGCACCGGGCGCACATGACGGACCTGACGGGAGTCAACGCCCGCATCGGCCTGGATGAGATGATGGCGCTGGGACAGGGTTACGAAGCGCAGGAAGAGGAGAAGGCATGACCGTCGCAGACCCCAACCTCTACGACTACTGGCCCTATCGGGACCGGCCGAAGATCGTCTGGCCCGGCGGCAAGAAATTGGCCTTCTGGGTCGCGCCGAACATTGAGTTCTATGAGTTCGATCCCGCCAGGAACCCCGGCCGCGCCGGCTGGCCCAAGCCTGCGCCCGATGTCGTCGCCTATTCCCAGCGCGACTGGGGCAACCGGGTCGGCCACTGGCGGCTGATGGAGCTGCTGGACAAATACGGCCTGCGCGGCTCGGTGTCTCTGAACGTCGCCCTTTGCGACCACCATCCTGAGATCATCGAGGCCTGCGTCGAGCGGAACTGGGAGTTCTTTTCGCACGGTATCTACAACACCCGCTATTCCTACGGCATGGACGAGGCGCAGGAGCGCGCCATCATCGAGGACGCCGTCCGCACGGTCGAAAGGGCCAGCGGCCAGCGTATCCGCGGCTATCTGGCTCCGGCGCTGACGCACACCGAACGGACGCTGGACCTGATCGCCGAGAACGACTTCTGGTACACCTGCGACCTGTTCCAGGACGACCAGCCGCAGCCGGTGAAGACGGCGTCAGGCAAGCTGATCTCGCTGCCCTATTCGCTGGAAGTGAACGACGTCATCACCTACGGCGCCCTGGGGATGAGCCCGGCGCGCTACACCGACATCCTGAAGCGGCACTTCGACCAGTTGCTGGAAGAGGGCGAGCAGAGCGGCACGGTCATGTGCATTCCCCTGCACGCCTATCTGGTCAGCCAGCCGCACCGCATCGGCCCGTTCGAAGAGGCGCTGAAACACATTATGGGCCACGCCGACGACGTGTGGTTCGCCACCGGCGCCGAGATCGCGGGCTACTATCGCGACCACTGCTGGGACCAGACGCAGGCCGATATCGCGGCAAGAGGCTGCGCGACCGGAGGAAAGGGGTTCGGCCATGCCGCTGCCTGAGGACTATCTGACCTATCCGCACCGTTCTTACGGCATGGATCAGACGCTGTATCCGTGGCGTCCGGCGAGCGAGCGCGCGAAGATCGCCTGGCCGGACGGCAAGACGGCCGCCGCCATGATCGTGGTTCCGCTGGAATTTCACCGGCTGAACCCGCAGGGCAAGCCATTCAAGCACCCCGGCGCCATGCAGACGACCTATCCGGACCTGCGCCATTTCACGACGCGCGATTACGGCAATCGGGTCGGCGTCTTCCGCATCCTGGATGCGTTGAAGGCGCGCGGGTTGAAGGCGGTGTTTCCGATCAACGCCGTCCTGCTGGAACGCGCCCGGCCGCTGATCGAGGCCATCCTCGCCGACGGGCATGAGATAGCTGCCTATGGCTGGGAGGCGGACTGCATCCACTGGAGCGGGCTTGAGCTAGGCGTCGAGGCGGAATGGATCGGCCGCACGCGCGGCGCCTTCGACAGGGCGGGGCTGAAGCCGCGCGCTTGGATGAGCCCGGCGCGGCAGCAGTCGTTCCAGACGCTGGCGCTGATCGCCGAGGCGGGCTTCGACATCTGCCTGGACTGGGAACAGGACACGGTTCCTGTGCCGATGCAGACGGAAAAGGGCGTGGTCTGGGCGGCGCCTTTGTCGAATGAACTGGACGACCGCACCCTGCTGACCGTCCGCCTTCAGACCGAGGACGAATGGGCCGATCAGGTGCTTGAGGCGATCCGCCTGCACAAGGCCGAGGCCGACCGTTTCGGCGGCCAGGTCGTCGGCTTCACCCTGACCCCTTACGTCAGCGGCCTGACGTTTCGGATGAAGTCCGTCCGTCGCGTGCTGGATGATCTGGCGCAGGACGACGCCGTATGGACCGCCGGCGTCTCAGAGATTGTCGAGGCGGCGCGCGGCTGAGGCCGCCGTTGTCCCGGCTCCGGGCTCGGTCGTCGCCCCAACCTTCGGCCGGGAAGCGTAAAAGCGTAAAAAAGAAGGGCGGCGGATTTCGGTCCGCCGCCCTTCGATTCTTCAGACTGCGCGTCAGCTCAGCGCGCGGCCAGCCAGTCCAGCACGTCCTGCGCCGACACCACGTCGGCGTACTTCAGTTGGAGGTCCGTCAGATTGGCGTAGTGGTAGCTCTCGTGCTTGTCCGCCACGCACTCCTCGGCGACAACGGTGCGGAAGCCATAGGACAGGCTGTCCACGGCCGTGGCGCGCACGCAACCCGAGGTCGAGCCGCCCGTCACCAGAACCGTATCCACCTTGTGCCAGCGCAGGTAGGAGTTCAGCGGCGTCTCGAAGAAGGCCGAGGGCATCCTCTTGGTGTAGATCAGGTCGACGGCCTCATCGATCTGGCAGCGCGGATCGAAGGCGTGGCGTTCGGACCCGTATTTGATGTTCTGCAGGCTGTCGGGCGTATCGGTGCGCGTGCCCCAGACCCCGGCGTCGCCCGCATCGGCCTTATAGGCCACATGGCTCCAGATCACCGGCATCCCCTTGGCGCGCGCGGCGGCCGAGATGCGGTTGGTGAAGCCGATCTGGTCAGGATGGGTCACATAGGCCGTCTTCGGAAACAGATCGGGGCGGGTGTAGGACTGCTGGAAGTCGACGTTCACCACGGCCAGTTTTTCGCCGAAGCCGAAACGGGCGCGGGCGGGGTTGGCCTTGACCGCCTCGAACAACTCGCGCGCCGTCTTGTTCTCGCAGATCATGGTCGGTTCGAAGACAAGGTCGCTCACGGTCGGTCCGTCCTTAATGGTATAAAGATAGGCCAACTATAGCCCGTCCTGCGGCGGGCGCCAGCCGATCCTGAGACGGCGGAGCGGAAATCAGGCGCCGTCCTGCCAGTTTCCTTCTTCGCGGCGGCTGAGCAGGTGATAGCGGAAGCGGTCGGCATGATAGTGGGCGTGAATGTACTGGACCGGTTCGCCGTCGGCTCGGCGCATGATCCGCTCGATCCGGAGCAGGGGCGACCCGATCGCCACCTCCAGCGCCGAGGCTGCAGAGGTGTCGGCGCCCACGGCTGAAATCCACAGCTCAGCTTCATGCGGGGTCGCGCCGGCTCTCTCCAGAAGATCCAGCATGGATTGTTCGGCGAAGGCGGCGTCATCGCAGCCGCTGGCGACGAATTCCGGCAGCCAGGACACCAGATAGGAAAAGGGCGTCTCGCCCAGTCGTCGCAGGCGGATGATGCGCCGGACCGACGCGCCGGGGTCGACCGCCAGGGCGCGCGCGACATCGGCGTCGGCCGCCTCGGCCCGGCTCTCCAGAAGTTCGACCTGGGTCTCGTGGCCCATGGTCTTTAGCGAATCCATCAGGGTGGAGAAGGAGCCCGTCACCACCGGCAGTTCGACCTGGGGCGTCACCACCGTGCCGCGTCCGCGGTGACGGGTCACCAGGCCCGCGTCGGCCAGCTCATTGAGCGCCCGCTTGACCGTGATGCGCGAGGCGCCCAGCAATTCCGAGATCTGGTGTTCGCCGGGCAGAAGGGAGCCGGCCGGAAACGCGCCGCGCCGGATGCGCTCGGCCAGCAGCAGACGGATCTGGTGGTAAAGAGGAACAGGCAGTCGATCGTCCAGAAGGTCGGGACGAAGATCCAGGGCGGCGTCTGTCGGCGAAGTGGATGTCATGCCGTCTTGTGTGGCTTGCGGCGGCGACGGAGACAACCCGCAGTAGCCAAGCCGCTAAGGTCTGATAATAAGCACAAGTTCGCTAATTGACGACGCAGGCGCTGACGCTGGCGTATGGAGGATAAGCTTGGCCAGACAGGGCGCTGAGGCAGGGGCCGACATCGGTCGGCGCAGCCTCAAGGCGGACGGCGGCTCCAGCAGTCTGCCGATCTACCACCAGCTGACCACCATTCTGCGTCAGCAGATCAAGGACAGCGCCTTTGCGCCGGAACAGCCGATGCCGTCCGAAATGCAGCTGGCGGCGGCCTATGACGTGTCGCGGGTGACGGTGCGGCGCGCGCTGGATCTGCTGGAACGTGAAGGCTGGATCCGGCGCAAGCATGGGGTCGGCACCTTCGTCGCCCCCCGCGCTGACGAGGCGCAGCGAGAGGAGAGCCGGGTGTCCGGCCTGGTCGAGAACCTCATCACCCTGGGACTGGAAACGACGGCGCGGTTGCTGGCCTATGAACCGGAGGCGCCGACTCCTGCCGCCGTGCTTCAGGCGCTGGACCTGCCGGCTGAAGACCGTGCGCTGCGCATCGAGCGCCTGCGCTTCTTCAGGGACAAGCCGTTGTCCGTGACGACGGTGTGGCTGCCCCGCTCCGTGGCCCACCTGGCGCCTCGCAGCGTTATCGACGACCGGCCGATCATGCGTATTCTTGAAGGGGGCGGCGTACGCGCGCAGCGCGCAGAACAGACCATCAGCGCCATTCCAGCCGATGATGCGGCGGCGAACAAGTTGAATGTGGCGATCGGAGCGCCGCTGTTGCGCCTGCGACGGACGGTCTTCGACGGCGACGGCCGCCCGTTCGAGCATCAGGTCGGCCTCTACAATCCCGATCAGTACGAATACCACATGCTGCTGACGCGCGATAACAGCTCGGCGCGCCCGCAGTGGCGTCACATCGGCTGACAACAAGCGCGGCGGGGCGCCCCGCCGGGCCTTCGTCCGGATCAGACGCCGAACTTGCGCAGGGGGACATCGGCCAGTGGAAGGGTCGTGGTCTTTTCTTCAGTGAAGAAGGCCATGGAGGCGGCGGAGCCGTCGCGGCCCAGGCCCGAATCCTTCACGCCGCCGAAGGGCGCGCGCAGTTCGCGCACCATCGGGGTGTTGACCCACATCAGACCGGTGCGAACGGCCTGGCTGACGCGCAGGGCCTTGTCGATGTTCTGTGTCCAGCAATAGCCGACCAGGCCGAACTGGCTTTCATTGGCCATGCGGACGGCGTCTTCCATGTCGCTGAACTTCACGAAGGCTGCGAAGGGGCCGAAGATTTCCTCCTGGCAGACGCGGTCGCTGTTGCTGGCGGCCAGGACGGCGGTCGGCTCGATGAAATAGCCGGGTCGGTCCAGCGCCTTGCCGCCGGTCAACAGGGTCGCGCCCTGGCTCTGGGCGATGTCGACATAGGACAGGATATGCCGGCGGTGACGGGCTGAGGCGATCGGGCCGATCTCGGTGGCGTCGTCCAGCGGGTCGCCGACGCGGATTTTTCGGGCCCGCTCGACGAAGCGGTCGACGAACTCGTCGAAGATGGAATCCTGGACCAGGATGCGCGACCCGGCCAGGCACTGCTGGCCGTTGTTCGAGAAGATGGAGATCAGGGCGCCGTCCAGGGCCCGCTCCTGATCGGCGTCGGCGAAGATGATGTTGGCCGACTTGCCGCCCAGCTCCATCGCCGCCGGTTTCAGCCGCCGCCCGGCCGCCTGCATGATGTGGCGGCCCGTTTCAGTGCCGCCGGTGAAGGCGATCAGATCGACCTCGGGGTGATCCACCAGGGCGGCGCCCGTCACCGCCCCGCGCCCGTTCACCAGGTTGACCACGCCCGGCGGGGTGATGGTGTTGATGATCTCGACCATGCGGGCCAGCGACAGCGGAGTCTGCTCCGACGGCTTCAGCACGCAGGTGTTGCCGAAGGCGATGGCCGAGGCGACCTTCATCGACGCCAGAGCCAGAGGCGAGTTCCAGGGCGCGATCAGAGCGGCCACGCCCACAGGGTGGCGCGTGACAAAGGTCAGGTGATCCTTGATCTGCTGCCACACCTGGCCGGGCTGCTGGCTGATGGCCTCGGCGAAGAAGCGGAAGTTGTAGGCGGCGCGGACCACCTGACGGCTGAGCACGTCGCGGCGGACGATCCCCGCATTCAGCGTCTCCAGCGTCGCGAGTTCCAGCGCGTTCGCGTCAATGGCGTCGGCGATCCGGTAAAGCACCGCCTGTCGGGCCTCTACCGACATTTCGCGCCACGCGGGATCGTTGAAGGCCCGTCGGGCGGACCGGACCGCGCGGTCCACCTCCTCGGCGTCGGCCTCCTGAAGTTCGGAGATGACCTCGCCATTGCCGGGATAATAGGTGGGCAGGCGATGGCCGCCCCGCTCTGCGACATAGGCTCCGTCGATCAGGCTGGTGACCAGCTTGGGAGCCCAGTCGAACGGAGAGGCGGGGAGGGACATGAGCGGTCATCCTGGTACTGTGGCGACTTATGTTGTGTTTAAGCTAATACGTGATCGAGGGGGATCGCAAGGCAAGACGGTGCGGCGGGAGGAAAGCTGCGTCATTGGCCCCTTCGGCCGCCGAAGTTTCCTTAAACAGGCGAGTTTGCAGAGAAGCCTGCGACTCTTCCCTTGCCGGAAGGCTGAACAAATGTATTAAGTCAGATACAAGTAGGCATGAGGTCGCCAGTATGCAGCAATGGGACGCCCAAGTGGTCATCGTCGGCGCAGGCCCGGTCGGGTTGAGCGCGGCCTTGAGGCTGGAGGCTTTCGGGATCTCAGCCATCGTGCTTGAGTCCGAAGCGGAGTTGCCGGAAGACCTGCGGGCGTCGACGTTTCATCCTCCGACGCTGGACATGCTGGCGCAGTACGGACTGGCCGAGCCGCTGATCGCTCAGGGGCTGAAGTGCGAACAGTGGCAGATTCGGCATCATGAAACCGGCGAACGCGCCGTGTTCGACCTCTCCTATCTGCGAGGCGAGACCCGGCATCCCTTCCGGCTGCAGTGCGAACAGTTTCGTCTGTGCCGCATCCTGGCCGACCACCTGTCGGATGCGCGTCATATAGAAATCCGCATGGGCGCAACGGTGTGCGCCGTGGATCAGGATGCAGACGGCGTCAACGTCACCTATGAGCAGGGCGGTCAGGCGCAGACTCTGCGCTGTCGCTATCTGATCGGGGCGGACGGCGCCCGCAGCGCGGTGCGGACCCTGCTGGGGTGGGAGCTTGACGGCAAGACCTATCCCGAGACGACCATCCTCGCGATCACGGACTTCCCCTTCGAAGACCATCTGGAGGGGCTGTCGAACGTCAACTACTGCTGGACGGACGGCGGCACCTTCTCCCTGCTCAAGCTGAAGGATTTCTGGCGCTGCAGCCTCTATCCGCGCGGCGAAGAGTCCATCGAAGACGCGCTGGACCCCGCCAGCATCGAGCGCAAGCTTCAGGCCATCGTCGCTCGGGACGAGCCGTACAAGGTGCTGGAGGTCCGTCCCTATCGCGTGCACATGCGGATCGCGCCTGATTACCGCAGCGGACGGGTCGTGCTGGCGGGCGACGCCGCCCACATCAACAGCCCGTCGGGCGGGATGGGCATGAACGGCGGCGTCCATGACGCCTTCAACCTGACCGAGAAGCTCAAGGCCGTTCTGGAAGGCGCTGACGAGGGGCTGCTGGACCTCTACACCCGCCAGCGCCGTCCTATCGCCGAGCAGGAGATCCTGGCCCAGGCGGATCGCAACCGTGGACGGATGCAGGAGCGCGACCCAGAACGCCGCAAGGTCATGATGGCCGAGATGCAGGCGATGCTGGCCGATCCGGTGCGGCACAAGGACTATGTGATGCGGTCATCCATGATCGACGGCCTGCGCAAGGCGGCGGCGTTGACCTGAAGCGAGGTCTCCGTGCGTCGTCGCTTGAGGGAGCGGCGATGAAGGCGGAGCGAGGGGCGGCGGGCCGGGACGCGAAGACGTCCCGGCCCGTTTTCGCGTCAGGCGCCCAACTGTCCCTTGAGGGCGTCGACCTCTTCCTGAAGTACGTAGAAGACGCGGTCGGTCAGCGCCGCGTGGCGCGCGCGGCGCGCGGCCTGTTCCTGCTCGGTCAGGACATGATGATCGACCGCCTCTGGCGCCAGCACGCCCTGGGCGGCCAGCAGGTTTTCCAGCGTCGCCACCCGGTCGCTCAACCCCGCCACCTCAGTCACCAGGGCGGTGATGATGGCGGTCAGCCGGTCGTTGGCGGTGTCTTCGAAGAAGGTCGGGCGGGGCGGCTTGGGCGTAGACATCGGGAAACTCCTCGAAACGAAATCAGAATAGGGCCGTCAGGCGCCCTTCAGCCGGGCGTGAACGGCGGGGAAACGGCTCCATAACCGTGCGCGCCAGGGGGCGTCCGGCGCCAGCCAGTCCGTGATCAACGGCCGGTCCTCCAGTCCCAGTTGACGCGCGACGGACCAGGCTGTGGCCAGATTGGAGGACAGGATCGGAATATCCGTTTCCTCGCTGGCGACGGCCAGGGCGGCCAGGCTTGGCGCGCCCGTTCCCATGACGATCACGGCATCGGCGACGCCCGCCTTCAGGCCTTGGCGCAGCCCTGTCAGCAGGGTGGCGGCCGTCTGGCCGTAGATCGGGTGGGCCGCGCCATGCGCGAGGGGCGACTGGATGACAGCGGCCACATCATATCCCGCCGCGCGCCAGTGGTCCTGAGCGGCCTCGGTCAAGGCTGAAGGGTAGGGGCTGACCAGGATGATGCGCTGCGCCCTCAGCGATTGCAGCCCGTCCTTCAGCGCATCGGCGGCGCAGACGACGGGACAGGGGCCGTGGCGACGCTTCAGCGCTTCCGGCCGACGCCGTGAAGGGCCCAGCAGATAGGTCGAGCCGGTGCAGGCGAATGTAACGGCGTCCAGCGGCGCGTCGCCGAAAGGGGCCAGCCATTCCTCAAGCCGCGTCTCATAGGCCCTGAGCCTGTCGCTCATCTCGAAAGCGGGCGCATACATGCGCGCGGTCAGCAGGTTCACGTCCGGCGGCATCAGCAGCGACAGCTCGGGCTCGGCGGTCGGATTTTCGGCCGGGGTCAGCAGGGCGACCACGCCGCGCGCGCCCAGATCGGGCCGATCGCGCTCCACACCGGATGCAGGGCGAAGAGGAGGCGACGAGATTGAAGGCATGGTCCGATCCGACGAAGAGACTTCCGCATAAGAGGTATTTGAGATAATACATCATGAAGGACTGAACGCCAGTCGAACATGGAGGAGAGCGCATGATCATCGACCGTACGGCCACCCATGAGCTTCTGGCCCGGCCGCTTCACGACGAGGCGGCGCGCACCCAGTACATCGTGCAGCTGAAGAACCGGCTCCGCCGTTATGAGGACGCCAACAAGGTCGCCCTGGACGCCCGCGCCGGTCCGGCCTTCGAAGCCGCGTCCGGCAAGGCGCCCGAAACCGTCGAGGACATCACGGCCGCCATGATCCGTGATCCCTTCTATCAGATCTGGAGCGCCTTCAGCCGCAGCGCTCAGGACGTCATGTGGAACTCGGTGGGCGAGACCATTCATCGCGAACTGCCGCGCATGAAGCAGGTCGCCGCCGGTCTGGCTCAGGCGCCGGCGGGCGGCAGCTGCGAAACCAGCCCCGACTTTGCGGCCCCGGCCGACGCCTATGCCGGCCACATCCACGGCCAGCCCGGCGGCTACATGTTGGGCGAGGGTTCGGTCGACGACTTCACGGCTGGGGCCTTCTATGAAAGCGGCGGAAACGCCTATTCTCTGGGCGTCGGCATCGGCACGCGCGACTCCAAGTCTGCGGCCGTCATCGAATTCCTGGCTGAGCGCTATCCCGGCTTCAGGCCGCGTCGCATTCTGGATCTGGCCTGTTCCTCGGGCGGCGCCACGGTCGGCTATGCGGCCGCCTTCCCCGAGGCTGAGGTCTATGGCGTCGACGTGGCGCCGGGTCTGCTGCGCTACGCCCATATCCGGGCCGAGGCGATGGGATTGAAGGCGCACTTCCGTCAGATGGATGCGGGCGACATGCCGTTCGAGGACGAAAGTTTCGATCTGGTCGTATCGCACAACATGATGCACGAGGTCTCCCGCGCCTCGCTCGGCCGCATCTTCAGCGAGGCGCGCCGCGTGCTGCGCCCCGGCGGCGTGGTCGTGCATCAGGACGTGCCGATGAAGGGCGCCGATTTCAGCGCTTTCGAGAAGTTCATCTTCGCCTGGCAGACCAAGAACAATGACGAACCCTTCTGGGACGAGTTCCTGGCCACCCAGGCGCCTCTAGTCATGCTCGAAGCGGGGTTTGCTGCTGACGAAGTTCTGGAGACGACGGTGCGGATGCGCGATGGTCCACGCGCCTGGTACGTTGTGCTCGGCGAGAAGCCCGATGCTCAGGGGCGTCGCGGCACGGCTCTTGTCGGCTGATCGATCTGACGATTAAACGGCGAAAGGCCCCGGACGCATCGCCGTCCGGGGCCTTTTTGCTTCTGGGGCGAACTGGCCGAGGCCGGGCCTCAAGGAAAAAAGGGCCCGCAGCGTGAACTGCGGGCCCAACCAGATTCCGGAAGGCAGGTCAGAAGTTGGCTTCGTAGGTCAGGCCGATCTGGCGACCGCGAGGCAGGGAGCCTACGAAACCGCGACGGTTGGTGGTGAAGTCCGAGTAGCGGACGATGCCGACCGGATCGATGTTGTCGAAGATGTTGCGCCCGAACAGGATCACCCGGTGTGGGCCGCGCTCCCAGCCAAGCTGGACGTTGGCGGTGTCGCGGCCGTCGACCCAGGCCAGGTTGGCGACCTGATCGTACTTCTTGGAACGGAAGGAATAGGTGCCGTCGACGAAGAAACGGTTCTCGCCGACGTGCCAAGCGTAGTTGCTGCCCAAAGAATACTGGATCTTGGGCGCGTTGGGGATGGCCTTGCCGCGCACGTCGCCATCGCCGCCGCTCAGGGTGGCGAAATCTGGGTCCGTGGCGTTGGTGTATTCGGAGTCCGCATAGGCGAAGGTGCCGCGCACGGACCAGTCGGAGGTGATCTTGGTCTGGGCCTCCACCTCGACGCCCTTGACCTCGACTTCGCCGACGTTGCGGATGAAGGACACGGTCTCGGTCGCAGACAGGTTGGCCACCTGCGTCATCTGCTGGTTCGACCAATCGATGTAGTAGCCGGCCACGTTCAGGCGGACGCGGCGGTCAAACAGGTCGCTCTTGAAGCCCAGTTCATAGTTCCAGGCGGTTTCTTCGCCGTAGGAACGATCTGCCGAGCTCAGGCGCACGTCGGTGTTGAAGCCGCCAGGCTTGTTGCCGCGCGCCACCAGGCCATAGAACATCAGGTCGTCGGTGGCCTTGTACGACAGGGTGAAGCGAGGATTGGTCGAGCGATAGGTCGCTTCGTAGTTGAAGTTGGAGTCGCCGCCGGTCAGATGCAGCTTCTCCTCGGCGACACGAACCTCGGCCGTGCCCGACAGCTTGTCTGTGAAGTCGAAGCCGACCAGTCCGAAAGCCGCCAGGTTTTCAGTTTCGATCGTGCCGTTGTTTTGCAGGGCGCGTGAGATATAGCGATAGCGGCCGTCCCAGCGATCACTGTTGAAGTAGTAGGCGCCGGCCATCCAGTGCAGGCGTTCGGCGCGCGGCGAGGCGATGCGGAACTCCTGACTGAAGCCTTTGATGTTCACCCGGTCATCGACATGCAGCGAGCCGCCCAGCAGGCGCTGGGGCAGGTAGTCGAGGTCGGCCTTACGGTGCTCTTCAGAGTCGTTGTAGGCGCTGATCGAGGTCAGGGTGTAGCCGCCGTGATCGTATTCGGCGGTCAGGCTCAGGCGGCCGGTCTTGCGTTCAACGCCGCCGCCGCCGACTTCGTCCAGATTCAGGCCGATCATGTCGGGCGTGACGTTGATGGCGCCGCAATAATACTGGGTGCGCGCGTTCAGATAGCAGTTGTTGGCGGTCGAGCGTTGGATCGCCATCGGCTCGTGGCCGTCGTTATTATGGGCGTATGATCCGCGCAGGATGAAACTCAGTTCCGATGTCGGCGTGTACATCAGCGCCAGGGTGCCGCCGACAGTCTTTTCCTGACCGATGGTCTTTCCGTCGCTGGGCGTACCGGGGGCGTTGTTCCGATATTCGCCGCCATAGGTGTAATAGTTGACCGAGGCCTGGGCGGACAGCACGTCCTTCACCAGCGGCCCGCTCAAACCCATCAGGAAGTTGTATTCGTCATGCTCGGCTGCGGTCGCGCGGATCAGGCCCTCGACCTCCTGCGACGGCTTGCGTGTCGTGTAGCTGATGGCGCCCGAGAAGGTCTGGCGGCCATACAGAGCAGACTGCGGCCCCTTGATCACCTCGACCTGGTCGACGAAGGCCATTTCAGTCGCGAACAGGCTGTCGGGGATGTAGACGCCGTCAATAAAGGAGGCGGCGTTGGGCGCGCCAAAGACGTTCGCCTGGCCGCGAATGACCGGACGCTCGAAGCGGCGACCTTGATCCTTCTCGATGTTGAGACCGGGCGCGATCGAGGAAAGGTCTGTGACTTCGCGAATGCCGCGACGCTGCATCTCCTCGGCGTTCAGCGCGGTGATCGCCAGGGGCACCTCTTGCAGGCGTTCGCTGGTCTTGCGCGCAGTGACGATGATCTCATCGACTTGGACGGCCTCCTGAGCGGAGGCTGTGCTCGCCAGGACGGAAAGGCCGGCCGCGACGGCGGTCATGGCCAAGGCGTGGGTACGATGTCTCACGGTCACTCCCCTTTCATGCCCTTATCCCTGAGCATGTATCGTTATGAATACGAGCGATGTCGCCACAAGCCGAGCGCTCTGTCAATCATTCGGCGATTTTGTCCTGAAAGTTTGGGCGAGGGGTGAGAGCGCTAAGCCAGTGGCTCCGTCATGAGGTATTTAAACTAACGCGTCATGGGCTCGTTTTTTTGGTCGGATTGGCAGGCGCCGCAATCTGTCGATCGGCTACAGCGCGCCCGTCGATCCGGTCAGCCGCGCCTTCGTCGTCAATCCCGCCGAGGCTGGGCAGGTGCGCGCCGTCTTCGAACGCTGCCTGGAATCGGGCAGCTTCCATCTTCTTCAGCCCGAATTGCTTGGGATCAGGCCCCACCGATGGGGGGGCGCACGACCTGATTCCGGTTCCTAAGGAGTCTTGGAGCATGAGTGACCTTTATGGGCTGACGGAAGAGCAGATGGCTCGACTGGAGCCCTTCTTTCCCCAAGAGCCACGGCAAACCGCGCGTTGACGACCGCCGGGTGTTGAGCGGATCATCTTCGTCAACCGCAACGGCCTACGCTGGCGCGAAGCGCCGGCGGCTTACGGACCGTACAAGACGCTCTACAATCGCTGGAAGCGGTGGAATGAAGCCGGTTGTCTTCGTTCAGATGATGGAGGGCTTGTCCGGCGCCCAGACCGAACGTCGACCGTCATGATCGACGCGACCTATGTGAAGGCGCACCGCACCGCTTAGGGCCTGCGGATGAAAAAGGGGGCCTCGGGCGGCGGGTCGAAAGCACGAAAGGCGGCATGAACACCAGGCTTCACACCGTGACCGATCAGAATGGACGACCGATCAGCCTGTTCATGACGGCGGGCCAGGTCAGCGACTATACCAGCGCCGCAGCCCTACTGGACAGTCTGCCCAGGGCGCAATGGCTGCTGGGCGACAAAGGCGCGTGGATGTTCTGGAATTCTACGCTCTCGCAAAAGCGATGAATGCCGATCCTGTCGAACTTTTTGCGAAAGTCGCTCAGAGATTGCCCGATAGGCTCTCAATCTGAGCGACCAACACTTAATGTGAATTCAGCCATGATCTTTGCGTGATCGACATGGCTTAAGGAGCGATCCTTACGGATCGTTCTTCCCTCCTACGGCGGTCGATATCCCGGAATCCGGAGCGCTGCGCCTTCGCCAGCTTCCCAGTAGAGCAGATTAACCGCATAGACCCCGGCAGCAGCCAGAAGGAAGGGCAGAGCGCTCCAGAACATCTCCAATGGCGAGAGTTTGCTCCAGTTCTGAACGACGCCGAGGCCAAGAACGAGAACCAGCACGATGACGATCATCCGCCGTTCACACGGCGAAAGCGTCTGTCGGCCGTCCTCAGGCTGCGTCGGCTCGGTTGAGGAGGCGAGGGCGCGACGAGATCAAGCCTAGGGGCAAAGCGGTGGTCGCAGCTCTTGGGCATGTATCCTATCCCTAGCTAGGGGGAGGACCTTCCGTCCAGCACGACAACAGACGAGCTAGGCTCTCCGCCACGACCGGCGCCAAAGGAGAGGCTGACCCTCCAGTCATCGCCAACTTGTCGGAATAGATATTTCCCGCAGGCACGCCCCGCATGGTTATTCGGTACGTGTTGTCGTGAAGGTAGCCTCCAAAATCGACCAGGCTGCCGGCAAAACGACTGGGCAATGCGGGCGCTTTGGGTGTCACTGGCGGCAAGCTTGCTAGCTGGTCTAGGGATTGTTGGATGCCCGGACATTCCCGTGCGTCGGCAAAACGTTCGATGGTACGGCCATTAACAGATGCCCTAAGTCTCGCCACCCAGTGCGGGCGCCGGTTCCCCGCCTGACCTGTCCAGGTCCAGTTGAAGGCTACTGACAGCGAAATCGGGCGCATATCTTCGCGGGCCCAGATCTCGACCTGAGGCGGTGTAACGGGAAGTGGTTCTTCCGCCCCACCCGCCACAAAATCACTTGCCCGCTCGGAGGGCGGGACTGATCCGATCGGCGGTATGTATTCCTGTAATCGCACCAGCGGGTAGAGTGAACGCTGAGGCTCCGTCTCGGTGCTCAAGGCGAGCGTTAGAGCAAGGCTCAGGACCATGACGCAACCTCCGTTCTTGGAAGCGTGAATGTTGCGAGCAGGCCGGTCAAGCGCGGCGTTTCACCCCAGGAGATCGCCATGACTGAGGAAGGGGCGTGGGAGCAGGAGTGTTACGCACTCCTGCTCCCACGGGTCGTCAGCCACAACTATAGAAATCGCAGGCCTCAGGCTGGCGCTTTCTCACCACCAACGCCGCGATCTACAACACCTTCAACCGACCGGCCCTTCTCCGTTTTCGTGCCGACGCTGACGCGGCGCGCAGGCGGCGGCCGTCGTCTGATTGGAGCCGGGCAGGGATCTTTTCATCCTGGCCCACATAGCCTGATCGCACCGTTTCATGGGCTTTATCCCGGATAGGACGCGGGCGCCTGTCGATCGCGGTAGGCGAGCAGGCGCAAGGCGTTGAACACCACTAGGAGGGTGGAGCCTTCGTGCAGGGCGACGGCCGGGCCGATGCCGAGGCCGAAGATGGTGGCCGGCACGAGGAAGGCGACCACGCCGAGGCTGACGAACAGGTTCTGGCGGATGACGGTTCGGGTGCGGCGGCTCAGGCCGACAGCGAAGGGGAGATTGGCCAGGTCATCGGCCATGAGGGCCACGTCGGCGGTCTCCAGAGCGACGTCGGAGCCCGCCGCGCCCATGGCCACGCCGACCGTGGCCGTGGCCATGGCGGGGGCGTCGTTGACCCCGTCGCCGACCATGGCGACCTTGGTCTCGGCGCGGAGGCGCTTGATCGCCTCGACCTTGTCGTCCGGCATGAGGTCGCCCCAGGCTTCCGTCAGGCCGACCTGGCCGGCGATGGCTTCGGCCGCCTTCTGGTGGTCGCCCGAGATCATGATCATGCGCCGGACGCCCAAGGCCCTCAGTCTCGCCAGGGCGTCGCGCGCGGCCGCACGCGGCGTGTCCAGCAAGCCGATCACGCCCAGATCGCGGCCGTCCTGTCGCACCGCCATCAGGGTGCGGCCCTGGGCGCGGAGGCGATCGACGGCCGCGGTCGCCTGGGCGCCCAGGACCGGCACGCCGTCCGAGCCGAACATCTCGGGCTTGCCGATCTGGACCACGGCGCCCTCGAGTTCGGCGGCGACGCCCTTGCCGGTTAGGCTCTTGAGATTCGAAGCGGCCGGGACGGCGGCGCCTTCGAGACGCCGGGCGCCGTCGCGGGCGATGGCTTCGGCCAGGGGGTGGTCGCTGAGCCGTTCCACGGCGACCGCCACCGTCAGCAGGGCGCGCTCGTCGGCTCCGTCGACGGGGATGACGTCGGTGATCCGCGGGCGGCCTTCCGTCAGGGTGCCGGTCTTGTCGAAGGCGATGGCGTCGACGGCGCCGAGGTTCTCAAGCGGGGCGCCGCCCTTGATCAGGACGCCGGCGCGAGCGGCGCGGGCGACGCCGGACAGGACGGCGCTCGGCGTGGCGATGGCCAGGGCGCAGGGGCTGGCGGCCACAAGGACGGCCATGGCGCGGTAGAAGCTGTCGCGGAAGGGTTCGTCGACCACCACCCAGGCGAAGAGCAGGATGAAGGCCAACCCCAGGACGAGGGGGACGAAGACCCGCTCGAACCGGTCGGTGAACCTCTGGGTCGGCGACTTCTGGGTCTCCGCCTCGCTGACCATGCGCACCACCTTGGCCAGGGTGGTGTCGCTGGACTTGCGGGTGGTCTCGATCTCGATGGCGCCAGCGCCGTTGATCGTGCCGGCGAAGACGGCGGAGGCGGCGAGGATCGAGGCGGGGCGGGCCCGGGCCTCGACCGGATCGTCGACCGGCTGCTTGTCGACCGGCATGCTCTCGCCGGTGACCGGGGCCTGGTTGATGCTGGTGGCGCCCTTGAGGACGAAGCCGTCGGCGGGCAGGCGTTCATTGGGCCTGACCACAACGACTTCGCCGACTTCAAGCGCCTCGACCGGAATCTCGATCACCTCGCCGTCGCGGCGCACCCGGGCGGTGCGCGGGGCCAGTTCCGCCAGGGCCTCGATGGCGCGCTTGGCCCGGCCCATGGCGTAGTGCTCCAGGGCGTGGCCGAGGCTGAAGAGGAAGAGGAGCAGGGCGCCTTCCGCCCAGGCGCCGAGCGCGGCCGCGCCCGCCGCCGCCACCAGCATCAGGGTGTCGATCTCGAAGCGCTTGCGTCTGAGGTTGTCGATCGCCTCGCGCACGGTGAAGAAGCCGCCCAGGCCGTAGGCGCAGAGGAAGAGCGCCAGCGGCATCCAGCCCGGCAAGCCCGCCGCCAGTTTTTCCAGGGCGAAGCCGAGGCCCAGGGCGCCGCCGGCGGCGAGGGCGAAGATCAGTTCGGTGTTGGCGTCGAAAATCCCTCCGTGGGCGTGGTCATGATCGGCGTGATCCTCCTTTCCGGGACCGTGGTCGTGGCCGGCGTGGTCGTCGATGGTCTCTTCGGGCCTGGCCGGGAAGGGCTGGGGGGAGAAGGCGAGGCCGTGGTCGGCGAGCGTCTTCATCAGCTGGTCGCGGGTGATCCGCTTCTGGTCGAACTCGACGCGGACCGCGCCGGCGGCGTCGAGCCCGACCTCCAGGACGCCGGGCTCCGCCTTGAGATCGGCCTCGAGCGAACGGGCGTGCCGTGCGTGGCGCACCCCTTGGGTCCATCCGACCAGGTGGCCGAAGCGCCGGCTGATTTCGGCCCCGGCCTGGAGCGCCTTGCGGCGCACCTCGTCCGGCGACAGGAGCTCGGGATCGTAGTGCAGGCAGAGCTGGGGCCCGGTCGGGGATTCCGCGACATGGACCTGGGACAGGCCCGGAGCGCCGGACAGGCGTTTGACGAGCCGTTCCACGCAGGCGTCCGAGGCGTCAGGCGCTTCGGGCAGAAGGACCGGGATGTCGAGTCTGACGGTGCTAGGCATGCTTGAATTCCTCGGATGCGGAAGAGGGGGCTGAAGGCGAGGGAGGCGACTCCGTCTGGGCGGCGCGCCGGCGCGAAGCGAGGCGAACGGCTGCGCCTGCAAGAAGCGCGGCGGAAGAGGTCATAAGACGCTGGCGATCCATGCTCCGCCTCAGGGCAGTTGAAAGATGACGCTGAACCAGCTGAACTGTTGCAGGCCTTCCAGCCGTTCGAACAGGGGGCAGGGCGAGGAGAAAGGCGAGGCCGTCCTTCAGGGTGTGAAGGAAGGACGTTGAGTGCCGGCGCCGCCAGAAGCATGCGGCCCTGAAGCGCCTTCTGTTCCTGGAATCCGCCCATCAGTCCTCGATCCCTGCGGCCTTGCGATGACGGACCGCCCTGGCGGCAAAGGTCGGCAGGACCAGCAGCGTCAGGGCCGTGGCCGTCAGAAGGCCGCCGATCACCACGGTGGCCAGGGGCTTCTGCACCTCGGCCCCCGCGCCATGGGCCAACGCCATGGGAATGAAGCCGACGATGGCCACCAGGGCCGTGGTCAGGACCGCCCGCAAACGGCTGAACGCGCCGAAGAGGGCGGCGTCGTGCGGGTTCTGCCCCGCCTGCAGCCGCTCTCGAATGGCCTGCATCAGGACCAGACCGTTCAGGGTCGCGACGCCCGACACGGCGATGAAGCCGACCGCCGCCGAGACCGAGAAGGGCATGCCCCGCAGCAACAGGGCCAGAGCTCCGCCGACCAGGGCCAGGGGAACGCAGGCGAAGACCAACCCTGCTTCCGCGAAGGAACCCAGCGCCATGAACAGCAGGATGCCGATCAGGACGAAGACCACCGGGATGACCAGACCCAGGCGCTGCTCGGCCCGCTTCAGGTTTTCGAACTGGCCGCCCCATTTGAGCGAATAGCCGGTCGGCAGCTTGACCTGGGCGCCGACCCTGTCCTGGGCGTCGGCGACGAAGCCGCCCAGATCGCGGCCGCGAACATTGGCCTGGACCACCATGCGGCGGCTGCCGTCGTTGCGGCTGATCTGGTTCCGGCCCTCGGCCACCTGGATGCGGGCGACCGAGGACAGGGGGACCGTCAGGCCGCTCGCCGTGGCGACCGGCAGGGCGGCGAGGGCGGCGGGGTCGTTCCTCTGGGCGTCGTCCAGACGGACCACGACGTCGAAGCGGCGGTCTCCCTCGAAGATCTGACCGGCTTCCGCGCCGCCGACAGCCGCCGAGACGGCTTCGGACACGTCCGCCGCCGCCAGGCCGTAGTTGGCCGCGGCGAAACGATCGACGCTGACCGTCAGGGTCGGAAGACCCGACGCCTGCTCCACGCGAACGTCGGCGGCGCCCGGCGTGGCGCGCAGGGCGTCCGCCACCCGGTCGGCCGTCGTCTGGAGTTGGGCGAAGTCGTCGCCGTAGACCATGACGGCCAGATCGGTGCGGACGCCCGAGATCAGTTCGTTGAAGCGGAGTTCGATCGGCTGGCTGAACTCGAAGCTGTTGCCCAGCTGGGTCGAGGCGACCTTTTCGATGCGGGCGATCAACTCCTCCTTCGGAAGCTTCGGGTCGGGCCATTCCTTGCGGTTCTTCAGCACGATGACGGCGTCGGAAATGTTCGCCGGCATGGGGTCGACCGCCGCCTCGGCCGTGCCCGTCCGGGAGAACATGGTCTTGACCTCGGGCTGGGCCTTGATGACGCGCTCCAGCGCCATCTGCATGGCGAGGGACTGCTCCAGCGAGGCCGAGGGCACACGCAGGGCCTGCATGGCGATGTCGCCTTCGTCCAGGGTCGGGATGAACTCCCGGCCCAGGGTGTTGAAGACCACGCCGCCGATGACGAGGGCGCCGACCGCGGCGGCGAGGACCGCCTTGGGGCGACCGACCGCCGCACGGATGGCCGGTTCGATCCAGCGCCGCGCGCGGCGCAGAAGGAAGGTCTCATGCTCCCGGGCCTCGCCCTTCGCGTCGACATGGACGGTCTTGGGCTCGCGCACGAGCAGGGCCGTCATGGCCGGAACGAAGGTGAAGGAGAAGATGAAGGCGCCGATCAGGGCCAGCATCACCGTCGCCCCCATGGGGATGAAGGTCTTGCCCTCGACCCCTTCCAGCATCAGCAGAGGGGAGAAGACCAGCAGGATGATCAGCTGGCCGAAGGCCGCGGGCTTGACCATCTGGCGCGCGGCGGCGGCCGCCACGCCGAGGCGTTCATGCCCGGTCAGGACGCGCCCGACATCGGCCCGGCGCTGGCTGAGCATGAGCAGGGTGTTCTCGACCACCACCACGGCGCCGTCGACCAGCAGGCCGAAGTCCAGGGCGCCGAGGCTCATCAGGTTTCCGCTGATGCCGAAGCGGTTCATGCCGATGACCGCGAACAGGAAGCTGATCGGGATCATCAGGGCCGTGATCGTCGCCGCGCGGATGTTCCCCAGCAGCAGGAACAGCACGACGATGACCAGCAGGGCGCCTTCGGTCAGGTTCCTGGCCACCGTCTTGATGGTGGAGTTGACCAGGGCGCTGCGGTTCAGAACCGGCTCGGCCACGATGTCGGGCGGCAGGCTGGCGCCCACCTCCTCGAGCCGGTCGGCGGCCGACTGGGCCACGGTGCGGCTGTTCTCGCCGGCCAGCATCAGGGCCGTGCCGATCACCGCCTCATGACCGTCGCGGCTGGCGCCGCCCAGACGGGGCGCCTGGCCGATCTCGACCACGGCCACGTCGGCGACGCGGACAACCAGGCCGTTGCGGTTGACCACGGGGGCCTGGGCCAGGTCCTCGACGGTCTGGGCCAGGGCGTCGGTGCGCACGGTCAGGGCTTCGCCCGCCCGTTGCACATAGCCCGCCCCCGCCTGGTTGTTGGCGCGGTCCAGGGCCCGGATCAGGTCGTTCAGACCCAGGCCGTAGCCGGCCAGGCGCGCCGGGTCGGGACGGACGGCGTATTCCTTCACATAGCCGCCGTTGACGTCCACGCCCGCCAGACCCTTGGCGGTGCGCATGCGGGGCGTGATGATCCAGTCCTGAACCGTGCGCAGATAGGTGGCCCGCGCCCGGGGCGTGGCCAGCCGCTCGCCGTCAGGCGTCAGATAGGCTCCGTCAGGCTGCCAGCCGGGTTGGCCGACCCGCGCCTTCCGGGCGTCGAAGGGCTTGAAGTCGACCGTCCACATCAGGACTTCGCCCAGGCCCGTCGTGATCGGCGCCAGGCCGGGTTCGACGCCTTCGGGCAGGTTTTCACGCGCCTGGGCCATGCGTTCGGCCACCTGCTGGCGGGCGAAGTAGATGTCGGTCTGGTCCGTGAAGACGACCGTCACCTGGCTGAAGCCGTTGCGGGTCAGGGAGCGGGTCGTCTGCAGGCCGGGAATGCCTGCCATCGCTGTTTCCAGCGGGTATGTGACCTGACGCTCCATCTGCTCGGGGGCCAGGGCCGGAGCCACGGTGTTGATCTGCACCTGACGGTTGGTGATGTCCGGAACGGCGTCGATCGGCAGCTTGGTCAGTTGGAACAGGCCCCAGGCCGCAACCAGCGTCGTGGCGAGGACGATGAACCAGCGGAAGCGGACGGACGCCTCGATAATGGCTTTGAACATGATCCCCCCTCCCTAGTGGCCGGACTCGGCTTCGCCCTTGGCCAGTTCGGCCTTGAGCAGGAAGGCGTTGGTCGAGGCGACGCGCTCGGTTCCGGTCAGTCCGCGCAGGATCTCGGTGGAGCCGCCGGCCTGACGGCCCGCGAGCACGGGCTGGGCGCGGAAGCCG
>JAFKFS010000125.1 GCA_017308115.1 Bordetella sp. | reverse complement strand
GCGTTCTGCGCCGAGGCGGGCAGGGCCGTCAGCGTCAGGCCGACGGCGGCGAGTAGGGCGATTGCGGGACGGATCATGCGAATGGCTCCAGGCTTTGCGCCTGCCGCAGCAAGAAGCGGGCCGCCGTTTCGGGACAGGCTGTCCCGCTTTGGCGTCTCGATTCAGCCCTGAACCTTGGGCGTCGCGCCGCAGGCGCCGCACGCGGGCGTCCCGTTCCGATCCGCCAGCATCAGGTCGCCGCATTCGGGACAGGGCCCGGCCTGCGCCGGCGGAGGCGTGCGCGGCGACGGCTCCTTGCGGCCGAACGGGGCGACGATCAGATTGTTCGGCGCCGCGCCCCGCGCGAAACCCTTGGAGATGAAGCGGGCGGCGGGCACGGCCTGGGGCGCATCGGTCGGGGCGCCGTCCATGCCGTCCAGATTGGCGGCCTCGGGCGTCACCTGGGCCAGTTCGCGCCGGTCCAGATAGGAGACGCCCAGCTCGCGGAACACATAGTCGAGGATGGAGGTCGCCGAACGGATGGAGTCATTGCCCGTGACCCGCCCCGACGGCTCGAACCGGGTGAAGACGAAGGCGTCCACGAACTCGTCCAGCGGCACGCCGTATTGCAGGCCGATGGAGATGGCGATGGCGAAGTTGTTCATCATCGAGCGGAAGGCGGCGCCTTCCTTGTGCATGTCGATGAAGATTTCGCCCAGTTCGCCGTCTTCGTATTCGCCGGTGTGGATATAGACCTTGTGGCCGCCGACCGAGGCCTTCTGGATGTAGCCCTTGCGGCGGTCGGGCAGGCGGCGGCGGGTGCGGTCGCGCTCGATCACCTTCTCCACCACGCGCTCGACGGTGCGGGGCGCGGCCTCGGGCGTCGGCGCCGCCTCGGCGCGACGCGGAGCCTCGAGCTCGGGCAGGCGCAGGCGGAAATCGGCGGGAGCCTCGGCCCGGCGCAGGACGACGGCGCGGCGGTCGTCCAGAACGGCGTCGGCCAGGGCGCGCGCCAGGTCCAGCCGGTCGGCGCGCCAGTCCAGCGTCACGGGGGACAGGTCGGGGGCGTCGCTGAAGGGTTCGACGGCGCGGCGCAGGTCCGCCTCCAGCGCTTCGCCGGATCGGGACAGCAGCGGCCGCAGGGCCTCGGGCGCCCCCTCCCAGTCGGCCAGGTCGGCGCGGCCGAAGACATGGTCCGCCGCCGCCCGGATCGCCGCCTCGTCAAAGCCCAGGCGCGGCAACAAGGCCTCGCCCGGCGACAGGGTCAGGCCCAGAACGTCGCCGATGAAGCCCTCGTCCAGCACGGGCGGGGCGAAGGCGTCGGCGAAATCCTCGACCGAAGACAGGGCGCGCTCGATCCCTTCGAGCTCCAGATCGGTGAAGCCCAGTTCCCGCAGCCGGGCGTGGTTGACGCCCGGCGCCTCGGCCAGGGTGCGTCGGCCGAACAGATGGCGCTCGGCGGCCTCGACGTCGGCGCCCGCGCGGGCCAGGGCGACGGCCAGGGCCGGTCGCAGACGGCGCTCGACCCGGCCGTCCGCCGTCTGCCAGACGTCGGTCGCCGCGAAGGGCGAAACGCCGAGCCGTAGGGCCAATTCCGCGTCATCGGCGAACAGGCTGATGGCTGCATGGCGACGTCCATGGGCGCGCAGGGCCTCGACCGGCTCCCCGCGTTCGTCCAGCGTCGCCAGGGTTTCGTCCTTGACGGCCTCCCATTCGGCGCAGGGGCCGAGGCGGGCGGCCAGATCGGCCGAGGCCGCGTTGGCCAGGCGCGCGACCTGGGCGGCCAGGGCGGCGGCGGGACGGGCGGGAGCGGCGGCGTCGCGGGCCACGGCCCAGTCGGCCAGGCCGCCCGGACCGATGGCGATGGGGCGCGCGGCGGCGCGCCGCCCGTGCCGCTCCAGCGCCAGTTCCAGCGCCGTGGTCAGCAGGTCGACCAGGGCGGCCAGCGCCTCGTCGAAGCCTTGGGGGAAGGCGGCGGCCAGGGCGGGCAGGTTGATCGCCGCGCGCGGGGCCAGGGCGGCGTCGGCCGCCGCGTCGGCGTCGGCGGGCGTGAAGACGGCGGCGACAGGACCCTCCAGCGCCGCCTCGGCCAGGGCGAGGGCCGTCGGTCCTCCGGCAGGGGCGGCGTCGGGCGGGATCAGCACGATCAGGGACGGCTGCGGCGCCTGCGCCTCGGGCGCGACCGCTTCCGCCGACAGGCCCTCGCCCCTGACGGCGCGCAGGATGTCGGCGTCGGCGGCGCCGCACTGTCGCGCGACATGGGCGGCGCGGGTCAGGGCGGGGTTGGAGGCGGGGTCGGCGCAGGCCGCCGCATCGCCCTGGCACCGCGCAACGGCGTGGGACACGTTCGCCAACGCCTGCGCCAGGGCTTCGGCGGCCTGTGCGGCCAGCCGGTCGCGGCGCCGGACGGCGGCCTGCCGCGCCAGACGGCGTTCGGCCTCGGGCTCGGACAGGTCCAACCGCAGCACGTCGGCGGACCGGACGTCGGCGGCGCTGACGGCGGCCGCGCCCAGGAGGACCGCGCCCGCCAGCTCGGTCTCGAAGCGGCGGCTTTCGGCGGCGTCGGCGAAGAGGCCGTCTTCGCGCCCGGCGACGGCGAGACGCGCGGCCCAATCATGGACAGCGCCGTTCAGAGGCCGATCGGGCGTCAGGGCGCAGGACGCGGCGGCCCAGTCCAGCCAGGCCTCGACCCGCGTCTCGGGCCAGGCGGCGGGGGCCAGGACGGTCTCGACGGCGTCGGGACGTTCGATCTCGCGCGGCTCGACGGCGATGGCGGCGGCCAGGGGAGCGAACAGGGGCTTGAAGCGCATCGGGCGTCTCCCACGCTGGGTCTGGAGCGTGTCCTGCGAACAGCCTAACGGGGTCGAGCGACGGCCTTCAATAGATGTTGCGGCTATAGGGCGTGTTGCCCACAAGATGTTGAGGCGTTTCCCTTGCGCTCTCTGCTGGACGCGGGGCGTCGCGGTTTCTATGATCCGCCAGCGCCGCCGGACCTCCCCGGGGCGGTGGATTCGAGTGAGTTCAACGACGTGCTGAGCAAGATCTTCACCTGGTGGAACGGCGCCACGATCGGCACCCTGTTCACCGTTGGCAAACGCGGCCAACTGGTCGGCACGGACGAGTTCGGCAACCGCTATTACGAATCCCGCGACAAGGTCAGCTATGACGGCCGCCAGCGCCGCTGGGTCATCTACGACGGCTACGCCGAGGCGACCAAGGTGCCGCCGGAATGGCAGGGCTGGCTGCGCTACACCTATGACGAGACGCCGGCCGAGCGCCCTCTGCCGCGTCAGGCGTGGGAAAAGGATCACCTGCCGAACCTGACCGGCACGCCGATGGCGCGCCGCCCGCAGGGCTCGCTGGCCGCCCTGGGCCAACGCCCGGCCGCCACCGGCGACTACCAGGCCTGGAGCCCGGAATGACTCTTCGCCATGTCCTGCTGGCCGGGGTGGTCGTCGCGGGACTGGCGATCTCGGGCGTCGGCGTGGCCAGCGCCCTGATGGATTTGCCGCAGGACGCGACCCCGGCGCCGGCCGATCCGATCGGCGAGCTGTTGCGCGACACCAGCCGCACGCCGCTGCAACCTGTTCAGCCGCAGACGCCCCCCGCGAACGGCGGCCAGGCGCCGGCGCCCGCCGCGTCCAGTGTTCCGACCGTCACGGTCCAGGGCCAGGAAGTCGCCGTTCAGGAAGAGGCCCCCGAAGACCTGGCGGTCGAGGAGGAGGTCGCCGCGCCTGCGCCCGCCGCGCCGACCACGCCGCCGGGCGTGCGCCAGCGTCGCCGCATCGCCGTCATCCAGGCGGTGGACAAGACCACGGCCGAGACCATGCGGTTCGAGGTCGAGGTGGGCGGCCGTCCCGTGCGCTTCGGCCGGACCCTGATCTTCAAGGCCCGCGCCTGCGAGATCTCGGCCTCTGACGAGATGACCGAGGACGCCATCGCCTATATGGAGGTCGGGGTTCAGCCGCGCGGCCTGGCGGCGCCGACCGAGGCGCGTCAGGTGTTCAAGGGCTGGATGTTCGCCTCATCGCCGAGCGTCAGCGGAATGCAGCACCCGGTCTATGACGCCTGGGTGGTGGGCTGCAAGGCGTAGGCCACGGCCTCGGCTCCGCTCAAGGGCGTCGTGAAGGCGTCCATGTCGGGCGTCGCCTGCAAGGCCCAGGGCAGCATCCGCAGATAGGCTTCCTGCGACGTCTCCACGGCGCCGAACCGGCTGAGGTGTTCGGTCAGGAACTGCGCGTCCAGCAGGCGCCAGCCGCCCTTGTTCAGCCGCGCCGTCAGATGGACCAGGGCGACCTTTGAGGCGTCGGTCGCCCGGCTGAACATGCTTTCGCCGAAGAAGGCGCCGCCCAGGCTCACGCCATAAAGGCCGCCGACCAGGGCCTCGTCCTTCCAGCACTCGACGCTGTGGGCGAAGCCGCGCTGATTCAGTTCGATGTAGAGGCGGCGGATCGGTGCGTTGATCCAGGTGTCCTCGCGTCCCGGGGCGGGCGCGGCGCAGGCGTCCAGCACGGCGGCGAAGGCCGTGTTCACCCGCACCTGGAACGGCTCGCCCCGCACGGTGCGGCGCAGGCGCGAGGGAATGTGGAAGCGATCCAGCGGGATGACGCCCCGCTGGTCCGGCTCGACCAGGAAGACGCGCGGATCGTCGCGCGCCTCGGCCATGGGGAAGACGCCCCGCGCGTAGCAGGCGAGCAGCGCCTCCGCTCCGAAGATGTCGGAAGGGCCGCTCGCGCTGAAGCCCGGCTCGTCCAAGAGGGCGCCCTAGGCCTTGGCCTTCTGCGCCGCCGCCCACTTCTCCAGCCAGTGGATGTCGTAGTCGCCCGACAGGATGTCCGGCTCCTGCAACAGCTTCTGGAACAGGGGGATGGTGGTGTCGACGCCGCTGATGACCGTCTCGTTCAGGCTGCGCTTCAGGCGCGCCAGCGCCTCTTCGCGGTCGCGGCCGTGGACGATCAGCTTGCCGATCAGGCTGTCGTAGTAAGGCGGGATCGAATAGCCGGCGTAGATGGCGCTATCCAGACGCACGCCCAGGCCGCCCGGCGCGTGGAACTCGGTGATCGTGCCCGGCGAAGGGGTGAAGGTCTCGGCGTTCTCGGCGTTGATGCGCACCTCGATGGCGTGGCCCTTGAACTCGATGTCGTCCTGGGTGAACGACAGGGGCAGGCCCGCGGCGATGCGGATCTGTTCACGCACCAGGTCGACGCCGGTGATCATTTCCGTGACCGGGTGTTCGACCTGCAGGCGGGTGTTCATCTCGATGAAGAAGAACTCGCCGTCCTCCCACAGGAACTCGATGGTCCCGGCGCCCAGATAGCCGATGGCGGCGATGGCCTTGTTGACCGTCTCGCCGATCTTCTTGCGGCCTTCAGCGGAAAGCGCGGGCGAGGGGGCCTCTTCCAGCACCTTCTGGTGACGGCGCTGCAGCGAGCAGTCGCGTTCGCCCAGGTGGACGACGTTGCCGTGGCTGTCGGCGATGACCTGAATCTCGATGTGGCGCGGCTTCTGGAGATAGCGCTCCATATAGACGGCGCCGTTGCCGAAGGCGGCCAGGGCCTCGGACTGGGCCGTCTGCACGGCCTCGACCAGGTCGTCGGCCGTCATCGCCACCTTCATGCCGCGCCCGCCGCCGCCGGCGGCCGCCTTGACGATCAGGGGGAAGCCGATGGTCTTGGACGCCTCGATAGCCGCCTCGACCGTCTCGACCTCGCCGTCAGAGCCGGGGACGACGGGGATGCCCGCGTCCTTCACCGTCTGCTTGGCGGTGATCTTGTCGCCCATGACGCGGATATGCTCGGGCTTGGGCCCGATGAAGGCCAGGCCGTGCGCCTCGACGATCTCGGCGAAGCGGGCGTTCTCCGACAGGAAGCCGTAGCCGGGGTGGATCGCCTGGGCGCCGGTGATTTCCGCCGCCGCGATGATCGAGGGGATGTTCAGATAGGACTTGGCCGCCGGCGCGGGGCCGATGCAGACGCTCTCGTCGGCCAGGCGCACCCACATGGCGCCGCGGTCGGCTTCGGAGTGCACGGCGACGGTGGAGATGCCCATCTCCTTGCACGCCCGGTGGATGCGCAGCGCGATCTCGCCCCGGTTGGCGATCAGGACCTTGGTGAACATGGGGCTCAGGCTTCCAGCACGACCAGGGCTTCGCCGAACTCGACCGGTTGGGCGTCGCCCACCAGGACTTCAGCCACGACGCCGTCGCGCGGCGCCTGGATCGGGTTCATCGTCTTCATGGCCTCGACGATCAGCAGGGTCTGGCCCTTCTTGACCTTGTCGCCGGCCTTGACGAAGGGGTCCGAACCCGGCGCGGGCTGCAGATAGGCGGTGCCGACCATCGGCGACTTCACCTCTTCGCCGGCGCGGGCGACGATGGTCGCCGGGTCCGACGGCATGGAGGCCGGAGCGGCCACGGCGGGCGCGGCGTGGGCGATCGGAGCCGGGGCGGATGCGTACTGGATCGGGGCCGCGGCGACGGTGATCTCGCGCTTCACCTTGATCTTCAGATCGCCGCGCTCGACCTCGATCTCGGTCAGGTCGGTGTCGTTCAGGATGTCGGCCAGGCTGCGGACCAGATCGGCGTCGATGTTCTTGTGCTTGTCGTCGGACATGAGGGTCTCTTCTATTTGATCTTCAGACGGCGCGCGGCGGATCAGCCCGCGGTCCCGGCGCGGCGCGCCAGGTCCAGGGCGGCCCGGACGGCCAATTCATAGCTGCGGGGGCCGAAGCCGGCGATCACGCCGGTCGCGGCCAGGGACACATAGGAGTGATGCCGAAACGACTCGCGCGCGGCGGGGTTCGACAGGTGGCACTCGACTACGGGGATGCTCAGCGTCTTCAGCGCGTCGAGCAGGGCCACCGAGGTGTGGGTGAAGGCGGCCGGATTGATGACCAGGGCGTCGGCCTCGGCCCTGGCCTCCTGAATCCAGTCGACCAACTGGCCTTCATGGTTCGACTGGCGGAAGACGACGCGCGCGCCCTCGGCCGCCGCCTCGCACATGGCCTGAACGTCGGCCAGCGTCTCGCGGCCATAGATGTCTGGCTCCCGAACCCCCAGCAGGTTCAGGTTCGGCCCGTTCAGGACATACAGGGTGAGAGTTTCGGGCATTCGCTCGCAAAACAGGCGCGCCGCCGCGCGGAATCGAGCGCGCGTTGTAGCCTAGGTGACGCGCGGCGCAAAGCGGGGGGGTGAAAAGGGCGACGTAGGGAGAGGGAGGGGATTGACGCCTGCTCCTATAAGCGAAATGGTTAAGTGGATGCTACAGTATGATCAGAAACGCCTCGATCAGGCCTTTCACGCTCTTTCCGATCCAGGGCGCCGCGCCATGGTCGAGCGACTAAGCTTCGGTGCGGCGTCCGTCAGTCAACTGGCCGAGCCGTTGCCAATGACGCTGTCCGCCGTGGTCCAGCACCTGAAGGTGCTGGAGGACGCGGGACTGGTGAAGAGCCGTAAGACGGGGCGAGTGCGCACCTGCGCCCTGGACGTCGGCGCCATGAGCCAGGTCGAACGCTGGATCGCTGACCGTAAGCGTTTCTGGGCGCAGCAATACGATCAGTTGGAAGCCTACCTGGCTAAGCCAGGTCCTGAGGAAACAGACCGATGACCATCACCAATGCGACTTTCATCATCGAGCGAGTGCTGAATGCTTCGCCGGAGCGGGTCTTCGCCGCCTACAGCAGCCTTGAGGCCAAGAGCGCCTGGTTCAAGGCGCCCTTGGACGTTGAGACCCTGAACCGCGATTTCGATTTCCGCGTCGGCGGCCAGGAACGCTTCCGTGCTCGTTGGCCTAGCGGAATGGTCACCGACTTTCAGGCTGCTTACCGCGATATCGTCAAAAATGAACGGATCATCCTCGTCTACGACATGATCCATAACAGCGATAAGCTCTCGGTCTCCCTTATGACGCTGGAGTTTATGGCCGAGGGGGATGGGACCCGGCTTATCCATACCGAGCAAGGCGCTTACCTGACTGGCGGCGAAGAGGCCGTGAAGAGCCGTGAGCACGGTACGACATGGCATATCGACAACCTCTGCGCCGTGCTTGAAGGCCGGCAGACCGAGGCCTTCGCATGAGCATGGAACTCTTCGCCCACCCGTTCTCGTCCTACTGCCAGAAGGCGCTCATCGCCTTCTATGAAAACGACGTGCCCTTTACCTACCGCATGTTGGAGGAGGCGGGCGTGGGGGAGGCGTTTGCTTCCCTGTGGCCGCTGAAGCGCTTTCCGATCCTGCGCGACGATGGGCGAGTGGTTCTGGAGGCGTCGATCATCATCGAATACCTGCAGACACGCTGTCCTGGCCCAGTAAAACTGATCCCCGAGAACCCGGAGCTTGCGGTCGAGGTGCGGATGCTGGACCGGATTTTCGACAACTATGTCATGACGCCGCAGGGCAAGTTTGTGTTCGACGCCCTTCGCCCGGCGGAAAATCGCGATCCCACGGGCGTTGAGGAAGCGCGTGGGATGTTGGACGCCAGCTACGCTTGGCTGGACCAGCGCATGGAGGGACGAACCTGGGCGGTCGGCGAGACCTTCACCATGGCCGACTGCGCCGCAGCGCCCTCGCTGTTCTACGCTGACTGGACGTATCCGATCCCTGAGCGGCATCGCCATCTCAAGGCCTATCGCGAGCGCCTGCTTCTGCGGCCCTCCTTTGTCCGGGCGGTGGACGAGGCGCGACCCTTCCGCCATTATTTTCCGCTGGGCGCGCCGGACCGTGATTAGGCGCGAGAGTTTGCCGTCCCGCGCCGGAACCCTCATTATCAGACGTCTCCGGGAGGCTTTGCCTCTCCACCCTGCATCCTCTGGAGCGAACAGTTTGCGTATCGAAGTCAACGGCGAGGCGCGGGACACCGCCGCCACGACCATTCTGGGTCTGGTTCAGGAGCTGTCGCTGGACCCCAAGAAGGTGGCGGTCGAGCGCAATCTGGAGATCGTGCCGCGCTCGCTGCATGGCGAGACGGCGCTGGCAGAGGGCGACAGGATCGAACTGGTGCAGTTCGTGGGCGGGGGCTGACCTTAAATCCGCTCATCCCCGCGGAGGCGGGGACCCAGTAAGAGCCCCAGGCTCGCCATTAGCCCGTTGTGCTTGCCGCCAAAGCACTGGGTCCCCGCCTCCGCGGGGATGAGCGGTAGAGAGGGGCAGGGGCGATCAATTCCCGCAACGCCGCTTCCCCCCGGCGGCGGGCGGCGCTAGGTGACTAGGCCATGACTGACACCGCTCCCCGCACCGACAGCTGGACCGTCGCCGGCCGCACCTTCAACTCGCGCCTGATCGTGGGCACCGGCAAGTATCGCGACTACGCCCAGAACGCGGCGGCGGCCGAGGCGTCGGGCGCCGAGATGGTCACCGTGGCCGTGCGTCGGGTGAACCTGACCGATCCGAACCAGCCGGTGCTGACGGACTTCATCGACCCGAAGAAATACACCTATCTGCCGAACACGGCGGGCTGCTTCACCGGCGAGGACGCGGTGCGGACCCTGCGCCTGGCGCGCGAGGCGGGCGGCTGGACCCTGGTCAAGCTGGAGGTTCTGTCGGACCCCAAGACGCTGTTTCCCGATATGGAGGAAACCCTGCGGTCGCTGAAGCTGCTGACCGCCGAGGGCTTCGAGGTCATGGTCTATTGCACCGACGATCCCGTCTATGCGCGCAAGCTGGAGGACGCGGGCGCCGTGGCCATCATGCCGCTGGGCGCGCCGATCGGCTCGGGGCTGGGGGTGCAGAACCCGATCAACATCCGCCTGATCGTCGAACAGTCCAAGGTGCCGGTGCTGGTGGACGCGGGCGTCGGCACGGCCTCGGACGCGGCCGTGGCGATGGAACTGGGCTGCGACGGCGTGCTGATGAACACCGCTATCGCCGAGGCGCGCGATCCCATCCTGATGGCCAGCGCCATGAAGCATGCGGTCATCGCCGGGCGCGAGGCCTATCTGGCCGGGCGGATGAAGAAGCGATTCTACGCCGATCCGTCATCGCCGCTGGCGGGGCTGATCTGAGGCTTCTCCTCCCCATGAAATGGGGAGGTGGCGCGGAGCCGAAGGCGACGTGACGGAGGGGTCTCTTGGTTCCGCCGACCTGAACCTGTCTCCGGTTGCGTCGTTGCAAAACCCCTCCACCGCTTCGCGGTCCCCCTCCCCACGACGTGGGGAGGAAAGGGTCGGGTCAGCCCTTTTTCTTGGCGGCCTCGATCAGGGCGCCGACCTCGCGCGGGTCGATGCCGGGGCTGGCGACGCCGTTGATGAAGAAGGTCGGCGTGCCCTGCAGGCCCAGGGCCGCGGCTGAGGCGTGGATGTCGGTGACGTGGCGCGTCATCTCTGGGGCCGAGATGGCGGCGTTGGCCCTGGCCATGTCGACGCCGTTGTCGGCCAGGATGCGGTCGATGGCGGCGCGATCCAGCGCCCGTTCGGCCATCAGGGCGTCATAGACGGCCAGATACTTGCCCTGTTGATGCGCGGCCAGGGCGGCGCGGGCGGCGTACTGCGAGGTCACGTCGTCGCCGCGATCCAGAATCGGCCAGTCCTTGAAGACGAAACGCACCTCCGGGTGGGCGGCCATCAGGGCGCGATAGTCATGGGCCACCGCCTTGCAGCCGGGGCAGCGGAAGTCGAAGAACTCGATCACCGTCACCTTGGCGTCGGCTGGGCCGAAGGCCGGGTCGCGCGCATCGACGGCCAGCAGGGCCGGATTGGCGGCGGCGGCGGCGTTGATGGTCTGGACGCGCGACTGGGATTCCATCGTCTCGCGCGCGGCCAGGACTTCGTCCAGCACCTGAGGGTTGCTGATCAGATAGTCGCGCACCTTGCCGCCGAAGCCGCCGCTCAGATAGGGCGCTGCCGACAGGGCCAGGGCCAGCGCCGACAGGGCCACGGCCGCCCCGCCCAGAACTGTTCCCGACAGGGCGAACCGGCCCTTGGCGAGGGCAGGGGCAGGGGCAGGGGCAGGGGCAGGGGCGGGCGGCGCGGCGGCCGGCTGATCGGTTTCCGGGCCGGGTTCGCGGGCGTCGTCGGTCATCAAGGTCTCGTCAGGCGTGAAGGGGGAGGCGGATTCGGCGTCAGGCGCCGGGCGGGATGACGCCGGATCGGCTGCGCTGCTCGTTGCGGCGCTCGGCGTCGATGATGTCCTTTTCGGTGGCGCCCGAGGCCAGGACGATGTCGGTGGCGCGGCGCCATTCGATCGAGCTGCGGTCCAGCATGTCGCGGGCGCGCATGGCGAACTGGGCGGCCTGATCCGGGCGGCGCAGGGCGAACCAGTATTCGGCCGAGGCCAGTCGCGCCTCGCCCTCCTTGTTCTGGCTGGCGTAGGCTTGGGACAGCAGGCGCCAGCCCATGGTGTTGTCAGGCTCCAGCGCCAGGGCGCGCTTCAACTGGTTCTCGGCCTCGGCCAACTGGGTCGGGTCGCTGGTTTCGATCAGGGCGTGGGCCAGGTTGATGCGCAGCAGGGGGGCGTCCGGCTTCAGTTCGACCGACCTCTGGTGCGCGCCCAGGGCCTCGGCCGGTCGGCCTTCCTCGAACAGAATCTGGCCCTTCAGCTCCCAGAAGTAGGGGTTCTCGGGCTGTTCGCCCAACAGGACGTCGACCGCGTCCAGCGCCTTCTGCGTCTGACCGTCGCGATACCAGGCGATGGCGCGGGCGTAGCGGGCGGGCAGGGAGGCGTCGCTGGACGGATAGTCGCGCAAGGTGGCGTTGGGCGCGTCCATGAAGGCGCGGATCTTGGCCACCACCAGGGCGTGCTGGGCCATGCGCTCGGGGCTGTCGCGCCTGTCGTAGTGGGAGGCGGCCTCGACCGGGCGGCGCAGGGCCTCGATCCGCTGCGAGGACAGGGGGTGGCTGCGGAAATAGGGATAGCGGCGCTGATCCGAGAAGATTTCCTGCGAGCGGAAATTCTCGAAGAACTCGACCATGCCGCGCCCGGATTCGCCGGCGCGCTCCAGGGCGCGGGCGCCGGTGATGTCGGCCTCGCCCTCCTGGCTCTGCATGTAGCGCAGGGCGCCGAGCGTGCCGAAATACTGGCTGGAGGCCAGCAGGGCCGCGCCCGCGTCCGGCGCGCCCGCGATCGCGGCCAGGGCGCCCAGGGCCATGGTCATGATCATCGGCTGCATCCCGGCGTTCTGGGCGCCGTCGCGCAGGGTGTGGCGGTTCTTGATGTGCCCCGCCTCGTGGGCGATCACGCCCAGAAGCTGATTGGGGTTCTTGGTCCGCAGGATCAGGCCGGTGTTCAACCCCATGATCCGCCCGCGCGTGGCGAAGGCGTTCAGGTCGTTGTCGTTGACCAGCAGGATCTCGACCTCGTTCGGGTCCAGGCCCATGGCGTCCAGGACCGGCTCGGACCAGTCATGGATGATGCCTTCGATCTCGGTGTCGCGGATCAGGCTCTGGGCCTGGGCCTGGGCGGCCGAGGCCAGCACCATCAAGGCGCCGGCCCCGGCGGCCAGACAGCGCCGGATGCGGGTTGCGGCGGGGGGCGTCCTGGTCATGACGATCTCCAGAGCGACAGTCTCCCCCGCAGCTTCCAGCCTAATCGTGTCCGATCAACGGCGCCACCAGCCGCGCTTGGGCTTTGCGGGCGGAGCGCTGATCTGGTTCGGATCCTCGGCGATGATGGAGGCGATGTCGACCTCGGGCGTCGGGGCGGGGACCGGCTCGGCCAGGACGACGGCCTCCTCGGTCAGCACCTCCTCGATGGCCTGCTCGATGCGGGCGGCCACGGCGGGCGTCACATCCAGTTCGGCGACGACCGGCGCCGGTTCGACCTCGGCGGGGGCTTCGGCTTCGGGAGCGGGCGATTCCGCGACCTGTTCGGCGGCGACCTCGTCCAGCTCTTCGGCGATGGCGGCCGTCACCTTGCGGCGCACGCGACGTCGCTTGGGCGCCTCGACCGGCTCCAGCGCCGGCGCCGCCTCGGTCGAGGCTTCGACGGTTTCGTCCTCGATCATGACGGCGATGGGCGTGTCGGGCGAGCCGACGGCGGGCAGGCCTTCATTGTCGGCGCGGTCCTCGACCTTGGCCTCGTGGGTCAGTTCGCCCTGGCCGCGACCGCGGCCACGGCCCCGACGACGGCGCGAACGGCCGTTGCGGCCTTCTTCCGACGCGGCGACCTGATCCAGGTCGGCGGTCTGCTCGATCTCGTCCTGGACGCGCTCGGGATTGCGCTCGGGGCGTGCGGCGACCGGGTTGATGGGGTCGAACCAGACGTAGGGGTCTTGCAGCGACGGCGTGCGGCCGCGCACCCAGGCGTAGACGTCGCGTTCGCCTTCCTCGCGCATCCGGCGGCCGCCGCGACGGCCCCGGCGGCGGCGACCGCCCCGGCTGTCGTCGTCTTCATCGGAGGCGACGGCTTCGGTCTCTTCGTCACGGCGTCCGCCGCGACGGCGACGGCGACGCCCGCCGCGGCCGTCGTCGTCCTGTTCGACGCGGGCCCGGGCCTCGTCGTCGTCCTCGTCCTCGCGGTCCAGATCGGCGTCGTCCTCGGCGTCCTCGGCGAAGTCTTCCTCGTCCTCGGCGTCCTCGTCCTCGTCGGCGTAGGCGCTGTCGTCGAAGCCGTCGTCGAGGTCGGCCAGGTCGATATGGCTTTCCGGCGCGACGAAGTCCTCATTGGTCTCGGTGCGTTCGATCGAGTGCTCGCCCTGGGCCAGGCTGTCGTCGATCTGGATCACGACGTTCAGGCCGCGCTGCTCCAGCAGGGACTGCAGATAGGCGCGCTTGTGGTTCAGGATATACAGGGCCACGGCGGTCGAGACGCGCAGATTGACCGAGCCTGCGCCGTTCTTGCCCGCCTCGATGTCGACGGCGCGCAGGGTGGTCAGGGCCGCCGATTCGGCCGAGCGGACCCGCCCGGCGCCCTGACAGCATTCGCAGACCTCGGTCGCGCCCTCGATCACGCCCAGGCGACGGCGCTGGCGGCTGATCTCCATCAGGCCGAAGGGCGAGATGCGGCCCATCTGGATGCGGGCGCGGTCCTTGGTCAGGGCGTCCTTGAGGGCTTTTTCAACCGCGCGGTTGTTCTTGCCCTCGTCCATGTCGATGAAGTCGATGACGATCAGGCCGGCCAGGTCGCGCAGGCGCAGCTGGCGGGCGGCCTCGACGGCGGCTTCCATATTGGTCTTGGTGGCCGTGGCCTCGACGTTGCGCTCCTTGGTGGCGCGGCCCGAGTTCACGTCGATGGCCACCAGGGCCTCGGTCTGGTTGATGACCAGATAGCCGCCCGACTTCAGCGGTACGACCGGCTGGTGAATCTGGGTCAGCACCTCTTCGATGCCGTTCGCGGCGAACAGGGGGCGCGAGCCCTGATAGAGGTGAATCTTCCTGGCCTGCGAGGGCATCAGCACGCGCATGAAGTCGCGGGCCTGCCTGAAGCCCTCGACGCCCTCGACCTGAATGCCGTCGAAGTCCTTGTCGTACATGTCGCGCACGGCGCGGCGGACCAGGTTCTCTTCCTCGTAGATCATCGCCGGAGCATTGGAGCTCAGCGTCGTCTCGCGGATCGTCTCCCACAGGCGCAGGAGATATTCATAGTCGCGCTTGATCTCGGCGCGGGTGCGCTTGGCGCCGGCCGTGCGGATGATCAGGCCCATGCCCTGCGGCACCTTCAGCGCCGTGGCGGCGGACTTCAGCCGGCGACGGTCCGAGGTGTTGGTGATCTTGCGGCTGATGCCGCCGCCCTTGCCGGTGTTCGGCATCAGCACGCAGTAGCGGCCGGCCAGCGAAAGCCAGGTGGTCAGGGCCGCGCCCTTGGCGCCGCGCTCGTCCTTGACGACCTGCACCAGCAGGATCTGGCGGCGCTTGATGACGTCCTGGATCTTGTAGCGGCGCATCAGGCGGCGCTTCAGGCGCTCCTCATCGGCCAGCTTGCCGTCGGAATCGGCGTCGTCGCCCGAGGATTCGCGCCCCAGGTCGTCGTCGTCCGCGTCGTCGTGCGCCTCGGCCATGATGGCTTCGCGGTCGGCGACCGGAATCTGATAATAGTCCGGGTGGATTTCGTTGAAGGCCAGGAAGCCGTGACGGTTGCCGCCGTATTCGACGAAGGCGGCCTGCAGGCTGGGCTCTACGCGGGTGACCTTGGCGAGATAGATGTTCCCGCGAAGCTGACGGCGCGCGCGGGATTCGAAATCGAATTCCTCAACCTGGCGGCCGTCCACGATCGCGACGCGGGTTTCTTCCGCGTGCGCCGCGTCTATCAACATGGTTTTTGACATTGAAGGTCTCTCTCAGGCGCGCCAGGCCGTGCGCCGCGAACACAGTCGCGGGATTAGGGGCGGCTCGCCGAATGGAAATGGGGGCCAGGGCGCGCGTCATCCCCTCGCGAAAAGCGAGAGCGGCATGATCTTGCCGGTCGGGAGCGCAGGCGGGTCGGCCCATAAGGTTGTCGGTCCTGAGTTCGGACGCGCCGATCAAGGCTGCATCCCGAACCCGTATCTCCGGACCGACGGCCAGGCCGCGCGATCCTCGGAATCGGTGAAAGTTCAGCGCCGCGAGGAGGGCGCGCCTGGTCCCGAGCTATGACGGGCGGCGCGATCGTTCGCATGCGAAGACGATAATAGGCATATGCGGCGGAAAATAAAAGAACCGCGTGTGCAGCGGGGTTTAACGGAATCCTTAACCCCTCGGGCGCATGCTGACGGCGAAATTGCAGGGCAGAATTCCCTTTTATGCTGGGTCGGTGGCGTGACAATCTGAGCCGTTGGGGCGTGCGCGAATGGGCGATGACGTCCCTGGCGTTCGTCGTCATCTGCCTTGTCGTGCTGACGTCGACGCGCGGCCTCGCCTTCGGGCCGGACGGAGAGATCATGCGTCTGCGCTTCGGCGGCGACGCCCAGCGGACCCGGGTGGTGCTGGACCTCGGCCGATCCACACGCGGCCAGGTGATCGAGGACGGTTCGGCCGGCCGGGTCGTCCTGTCGCTGGCGGGCGTCAATCCGGCGCGGGGGCTGGAGGGCAGCGGCTCGGGCCTGGTGCGGGGCTATGACGTCAGCGCGGCGTCGGGGGCATCGCGCGTCCGGCTGGACCTGGCGCGCGGCGCCGAGATCGAGCGCCGTTTCCTCCTGCCGCCGGGCGACGGGGTGGATCACTATCGCTATGTCATCGATCTGAAGGCCACGGGCGGCGCCGCTGCGGTTCCGGTCGCCGCGCCGCGCCGCGAGCAGGCGCGCGCTGAAAAGCCGCTGATCGTCATCGACGCCGGCCACGGCGGCCGCGATCCGGGCGCGCAGGGGCGCCATGTCCAGGAAAAGGCCGTCACCCTGGACGCCGCCCGCGAACTGAAGGCGGCGCTGGAGCGCACCGGTCGCTATCGCGTGCGCCTGACCCGCGACGGCGACGTCTATGTGGTCCACGGCCGTCGGGTGCAGATCGCGCGCGACGCGGGGGCGGACCTGTTCATCTCCCTGCACGCCGATGCGGGCGCGGACCCGGCCCTGCGCGGCGCCAGCGTCTACACCCTGTCCGAGCAGGGCGCCGGTCGCGCGGTGCGTGAATACACCAAGGGCGAGGACTGGCAGCGCGACCTGCGTCTGCCGGGACGCGATCCCTCGGTCGATCGCATCCTGCTGGACATGACCCAGCGCGCGACCCAGAACCGCTCGGCCCAGTTCGCGCGCGTGCTGCTGACGCATCTGGAAGGGGCGGACCATCCTCTGCTGCGCCGCAGCCACCGCGATGCGGGCCTGGCCGTGCTGCTGGCGCCTGACGTTCCGGCCGTGCTGCTGGAGATGGGCTTCATCACCAACCCCGACGACGAACGCATCCTGAACGACGAACGCGCCCGCCGACGCCTGATGCGCTCGGTCGCCGAGGGCATCGACCGCTATTTCCGCGCGCCCGCCGCGCCCGTGATGGTCGCCGGGGACATCGCGGGCGGCTGAGCCTGCCTTTTCCTCCCCATGTAATGGGGAGGGGGACCGCGAATCGGTGGAGGGGCTGACGACGGCGAACCCCAAGACGTCCCTCCGTCTCGTCGGCTACGCCGCCGATCCACCTCCCCATGCAATGGGGAGGAGAGACCCTGCGTTATTCCTCCAGCGCCGCCTTCGCGCGACGAAAAATGTCCTCGAACATCTCGGCCGTCAGCCTGCCCGTGTTCGTATTCAGCCGCGAGCAGTGGTAGCTGTTGATCAGCCTGTAGGGGCCGACCCGACCCTCGACGCCGTGCCCGGCGGGAATGGCCGCGCCGGGATAGCCCAGGGTGCGCAGGACGCTGCGCCGGGACACGTCGCCCAGGGTCACGATCACCTTCAGCCGGGGCAGGGCGGCCAGCCGGTCCACCAGGAAGGGGCGGCAGGTGTTCTCCTCCGTCGCCGTCGGCTTGTTCTGCGGCGGGGCGCAGCGCACGGCGTTGGTGATCATGCAGTCGACCAGCGTCAGATCGTCGTCGCCGTCGGGGTCGTAGCGGCCCTGGGCGAAGCCGGTCTTCTTCAGCGTGTCGTACAGCAGCCAGCCGGCGTGATCCCCGGTGAAGGGGCGGCCGGTCCGGTTGGCGCCGGTGCGGCCCGGCGCCAGACCCGCGATCAGAAGACGGGCGTTCGGATCGCCGAACGAGGGCGCCGGGCCGTTCCACCAGTCCGGGTTCTGGCGGGCGTTCTCGGCCCTATAGGCGACCAGACGCGGGCAAAGCGGGCAGTCCCGCGGCGGCTCCGGGTTCAGCGCGGCGCTCACGCGCGGTCGTTCCGCTCAAGGGTGCGGGTCACGCCCTGGTTCATGGCGGCCTTGGGCTTGCCGACCTGGGCCATGATGTCGGACAGGTCGATGAATACGTCGGCCTGACGGCGCAGGTCGTCGGAAATCTGGGGCGGCTGGCTCTTGACCGTCGAGACGACGGTGACGCGCACGCCCTTGGCCTGCATCGCCTGCACCAGGCGTCGGAAGTCGCCGTCGCCCGAGAACAGCACCGCCTGGTCCAGACGCGGCGCCAGCTCCAGCATGTCCACGGCGATCTCGATGTCCATATTGCCCTTGGTGCGGCTGTTGCCTTGGGCGTCGGTGAAGCGCTTGACCGGCTTGGTCACGACGGTGAAGCCGTTGTAGTCGAGCCAGTCGACCAGCGGCCGCACGGGCGAGAATTCTTCGCCCTCGACCACGGCCGTGTAATAGTAGGCGCGGATCAATCGGCCCTCGCCGACGAACCAGGCGGAGAGCTTCTTGAAGTCGAGGTCGCAGTTCAGGGCGCGCGCCGCCGAATAGAGGTTGGCGCCGTCGATGAACAGGGCGATGCGGTCGTCGGGGTGGTCGGTCATGAAGGAAAATGAGTCCGTCGATATGGTCGAGAAAATGAAGGCCCCGACCGACGCCGCCGGGGAATCCTGGGGCGAGCTCGATCTGGACGCGGCAGTCATCGTCGCACTGGGCTGCAATGACAAGGGCGATTGGTCATCCTGCGTCGAGGCGCTGGAGGCGGCCCTGGCCCGTTTCCGCGCAGAGGGGGTGGACGTTCTGGCGCGCTCGTCCTGGTGGTCGTCCCTGGCCTGGCCCGATCCGACCGATCCGCCCTTTCTGAACGGGGTGGCCGTGGTCAGCACCGCCCAGGACGCCCCGACCCTGATGCGGACCCTGGGCCGGATCGAGGACCTGTTCGGCCGGGTGCGGACGACCCGCAACGCCCCGCGGACGCTGGACCTCGACCTGATCGCCTATGGGCGGCTCAGCGGCGATCTGGGCGGCCTCATCCTGCCGCATCCTCGCGCGGCCGACCGGTGCTTCGTCATGGGGCCGCTGGCCGAGGTTGCGCCGGACTGGACGCATCCGGTCAATGGACTGCGTGCGCGCGATCTGGCGGCTTCGGCGTCGGTGGGGCGCGACGCCCGTCCGTCGGCGGGGACTTGACGCGGGGCGTGTGAACGGGCGAGGGGAGGCGCGACGGACGCCGATCCGCCCCAATGCCGCCTTCGCGGCGTTGCACAATCGGCTTTCAACCTATATTTTGTGCGGTTCTCCCTGCCGCCAGAGGATTTTCATGGCCCGCGTCACTGTCGAAGACTGCATCGAAAAGGTGCCGAACCGCTTTGGTCTGGTTCTGCTGGCCGGCCACCGCGCCCGCAACATCGCCAACGGCGCCGCGCTGACGCTGGATCGCGACAACGACAAGAACCCGGTCGTCGCCCTGCGCGAACTGGCCGACGAAACCGTCGTGCCGGACGAACTGCGCGAGAACATCATCACCACCCTGCAACGGGTCGATGAGCGCACCGAGGCCGAGGACGAAGCCGAGGTCGTGGCCCTGCTGGCCGAGCCCCAGCACATGAACATGGCGGAGGCCGAACTGATCCGGGCGCTGCAGAGCGACCGCGACGGGGGCCAGGAGGAACGCTACTGACCGCTCAGTCGGTCATCGGCGTCATCCATCCCAAGGCGCGGCCCCTGGCGGACACGCCGATGGACCCGGCCGCGAATCTGCAGGACAAGTCGGCGTCGCTCCCTGCCGGAGCGGCGCCGAAGTCGTCTGAAGGCCCTGCATTGTCTGACACCAAGCGCGCACCGATCATGCGCCAGTTCGAACTGATCGAGGCGGTCAAGGCCTATGACCCGACCGCCGACGAGGCGCTGCTGAACCGCGCCTATGTCTATGCGATGAAGATGCACGGCTCGCAGCTGCGGGCCTCGGGCGATCCCTATTTCGCCCATCCGATCCAGGTCGCGGGCATACTGACCGACTACAAGCTGGACACGGCGACCATCGTCACCGCCCTGCTGCACGACGTGGTCGAGGACACCTCCGCCACCCGAGACGACATCGCCGAGATGTTCGGGGAAGAGGTCGCTGTCCTGGTCGAGGGCGTGACCAAGCTGTCGCGGCTGGAGCTTCAGGCCGAGCATACGCGCCAGGCCGAGAACCTGCGCAAATTCATCCTGGCCATCTCCAAGGACGTGCGGGTGCTGCTGGTCAAGCTGGCCGACCGCCTGCACAACATGCGCACCCTTCACTTCGTGAAGCCCGAGAAGCGCGAGCGCATCAGCCGCGAGACGCTGGAAGTCTACGCCCCGCTGGGCCGGTCGATCGGCATCCACTCCATCGCCGCCGAGCTGGAGGAGCTGGCGTTTGAGCATCTGAACGCCACGGCGCGCGTCGCCATCCAGCGCCGCCTGGAGGCCCTGAAGCTGGAGAACGGCAGCGCCATCGAGGCCGTCTCGCCCGAGATCGAGCGGGTCCTGGCCGAGGCGGGCATCGTGGCGCGCGTCAAGGGCCGCGAGAAGACGCCCTATTCCATCTGGCGCAAGCTGCAGCGCAAGACGGTCGGCTTTTCGTCCTTGTCGGACATCTACGGCTTCCGCGTCATCGTCGAGAGCGAGGACGACTGCTATCGCGCGCTCGGCGTCATCCACCGCGCCTGGCCCATGGTGCCCGAGCGGTTCAAGGACTTCATCTCGACGCCCAAGTCGAACAACTACCGCTCGCTGCACACCACGGTGGTCGGGCCGGGCGGCCTGCGCATCGAGATGCAGATCCGCACCGAGGCCATGGATCGTGTGGCCGAGGACGGGGTGGCGGCGCACTGGCGTTACAAGAACTCGTCCTACGGCTTCGACCGCGAGGCGATGGAGGCCGACGGCGGCCGCGACCCTCTGCTGAACCTGCGCCACCTGGTCCAGGTGATCGAGCACGGGGAGGGGGGCGAGGACTGGGTCGAGCACGCCAAGCTCGAGATGTATCTGGATCAGGTCTTCGTCTTCACGCCCAAGGGGACGCTGATCACCCTGCCGCGCGGGGGGATGCCGCTGGATTTCGCCTACGCCGTCCACACCGAGGTCGGCGACACGGCGGTCGGGGTCAAGATCAACGGCGAACTCAAGCCCATGCGCACGGCGCTTCAGAACGGCGACGTGGTCGAGATCATTCGCGGCGCCAAGCGCGAGGCGCCCACCGACTGGCGCAGCCTGACGGTCACGGGCCGGGCGCGCTCGGCCATCCGCCGCTTCATCCGCTCGTCGGAGCGCGAGGAGTTCGCGCGCCTGGGCAAGGCGACGCTGGAGCAGACCTTGGAGCGGGCGGGCAAGTCCTTGTCCGAGGTCAAGCTGACCGAGGTCCTGAAGACCTTCGCCATGCCGTCCGAAGAGGACATGTTCGACGCCATCGGCCGGGGACGTCTGACCGCCGCGCGCGTGGCCGAGACCCTGTTCCCGGCGCTGAAGGGCCAGCTGAAGGCCGGGCCTGAGCGCAAGCGCATCGGCGAGGAGCCGCCGCGCCTGTTCGTCCGGGGCAGCGGCCTGACGCCGGGCGTCAGCATCCATTTCGGCCCCTGCTGCTCTCCCGTGCCGGGTGACCGCATCGTCGGGATTCTGGAGCCGGACAAGGGATTGACCGTCCACACCATCGATTGCCAGACCCTGGCCGACTTCGCCGACGACGACTCCGTCTGGCAGGACCTGCAATGGACCCCTCAGGCCGAGCGCAGCGCCGTGGGCGCGGTCAAGCTGCACGCCACCATAAAGAACGCCCCCGGCGTCCTGGGCCAGGTCGCCACCATTATCGGCGAGGCGGGCGGCAACATCCTGAATCTGACCATGGCGCATCGCCAGCAGGATTTCTTCGACGTCGATATCGACGTGGAGGTCGAGGACGCCCGCCACGCCACCATGATCATCGCGGCCCTGCGGGCCAATCCGTCCGTCGACACCGTTGATCGCGCGCGCGGCTGATCGCCGCCTTTTTTCGTTTTACGACAAGGCCGTCATGTCACCCGAACAACAGAAGCTCGCCAATGAGGCCCAGATGGCCTCGCCCTCCTATCGTCTGGCCGCCCTGGATCAGGACTTCCTGCTGGGCGAATCGATGCGCGGCGTGCGCTTCCTGATGGAGTACGAAAAGGCCGAGCAGGCGTTGAAGGCCTGGGGCGTGCGCTCGACCATCGTGGTCTTCGGCAGCGCCAGGGTTGGGGTGAACGGCGACGGTCGCCACGCCTATTGGTATGACCAGGCGCGCCAGTTCGGCCGCATCGCCTCGCAACGCGGCGGCGCCTTCCGGGGCGAACCGGGCCAGGTGCGGGACAACGTCATCGCCACGGGCGGCGGCCCGGGGATCATGCAGGCCGCCAACCAGGGCGCGCACGAGGTCGGGGCGCCGTCCATCGGCTTCAACGTCACCCTGCCGCACGAGCAGTTCCCCAACCCCTGGTCGACGCCCGAGCTGACCTTCCAGTTCCACTACTTCGCCATGCGCAAGATGCATCTGGCGATGCGGGCCAACGCCCTAGTGGTCTTCCCCGGCGGCTTCGGCACGCTGGACGAGCTGTTCGAGATCCTGACCCTGCGCCAGACGGACAAGGCGCCTCCGATTCCCATCGTCCTGTTCGACGAGGCCTATTGGCGCTCGGTCATCAATTTCGAGACGCTGATCGAGCACGGCATGGTCAAGGCGTCGGACATGGAGCTGTTCGCCTTCGCTGACGACGCCGAAATGGTGTGGACCAGGCTGTTGGAGGGCGGGCTGCAGCCCCACCGCGACATCGAATAGCTGGCTCCTGGGTGGTTGAGGGCTGCCGTCACAGGGTCTAAGGACCGCTTTCATGAACACTGAAGACGTCCTCAACGAATTCCGCGACGCCGGCGCCCTGCGCGAAGGCCATTTCGTCCTCTCGTCCGGCCTGCACAGCCCGGTCTTCCTGCAGAAGAACCTGGTCTTCATGGACGGCGCCCGCTGCGAGCGCCTGTGCAAGGCGCTGGCCGAAAAGATCGTAGCGACGGTCGGTCCGGTCGACGCGGCGATCTCGCCCGCCGTCGGCGGCATCATCCCCGGCTATGAAACGGCCAGGCACCTGAACGTCCGCTCCATGTATGTCGAGCGCGAGGGCGGCGAGTTCAAACTGCGTCGCGGCTTCTCGGTCGAGCCGGGCGAGAAGATCGTCATGGTCGAGGACATCGTCACCACGGGTCTTTCTTCGCGCGAATGCATCGCCGCGATCCAGAAGGCGGGCGGCGAAGTCGTCGCCGCCGCCTGCATCGTCGACCGCTCGGGCGGCAAGGTCGATGTGGGCGTGCCTTTGATCGCCCTCGCCTCGATGGAGGTCCCGGCCTATCCGGCCGACGCCCTGCCGCCGGAACTGGCCGCCCTGCCGGTCGAGGATCCGGGCAGCCGCCGCCTGTCCAAATAGAGAAAGAGCACGGGATGAAGCGTCAGCGGGTTCGTCTGGGCGTCAATATCGACCACGTCGCCACGGTCCGTAACGCGCGCGGCGGCGCTCATCCCGACCCGGCCCGTGCTGCCGAGGCGGCGCTGGCGGCGGGCGCCGACGGCATCACCGCCCATTTGCGCGAGGACCGCCGCCACATCACCGACGCCGACATCGACGTGCTGACGGCCCTGTGCCGCCGCGCGGACAAGCCGCTGAACTTCGAGATGGCGGTGACGGAGGAGATGCTGGCCATCGCCCTGCGCCACCGCCCGCACGCCGCCTGCTTGGTGCCCGAACGGCGCGAGGAGGTGACGACCGAGGGCGGTCTGGCCGTCGCCGGTCACGAAGCCCGCATCGCCCCGGTGGTGAAGGCGTTGTCGGACGCCGGAATCCGCGTCAGCCTGTTCATCGAACCGTCTGAGGATCAGGTCGAGGCCGCCGCCGCCGTCGGGGCCCAGGTGGTCGAGTTCCACACCGGCCGCTATTGCCACCTGACCGACCCGGCCGAGCGCGCGGTCGAGTTCGACCGTCTGGCTGCCGCCGCCGCCCAGGCCGACATCCTGGGGCTGGAGGTCCACGCGGGCCACGGCCTCGACTACGCCACGGCGGGCGAGGTTCTGGCTGTCCGCGAGATCGTCGAGCTGAACATCGGCCACTTCCTGATCGGCGAGGCGGTCTTCGTCGGTCTGGACGCCGCCATTCGCCGGATGCGCACGGCGATGGACGAGGCGATTTCAGGATCGGGATCATGATCATCGGCGTCGGCGCTGACCTGTCTGACATCCGCCGTATCCAGGCGTCGCTGGACCGTTTCGGCGACCGTTTCAAGCAGCGCGTCTTCACCGAACTGGAGCGCAGCCGCTCGGACCGCAAGGCCGATCCGGCCTGGAGCTACGCCAAGCGGTTCGCGGCCAAGGAGGCCTGCGCCAAGGCCCTGGG
>JAFKFS010000124.1 GCA_017308115.1 Bordetella sp. | reverse complement strand
GTCGAGGTCGCCTTGGGATAGCCCGCCAGGTTCCGCGCCGCCTCGATCACCGCCATCTGCATGCCGAAGCAGATGCCGAAGTACGGAATCTTGCGCTCGCGGGCGTAGCGCGCCGCCTCGATCTTGCCCTCGGCCCCGCGTTCGCCGAAGCCGCCGGGCACCAGGATGGCGTGGGCGCCTTCCAGCCGCTCGGCGCAGGCCTGCGGGTCGCCGGCGAAGGTGTCGGCCTCGACCCAGTCGATGTTGACCTTGGCGTTGTTGGCCACGCCGCCGTGCTGCAAGGCCTCGATCAGCGACTTATAGGCGTCCTTCAGGACGGTGTATTTGCCGACCACGGCGATGGTGACTTCGCCGTCCGGGTGCAGGCGGCGGCGCACGATCTCGTTCCAGCCGGACAGCTCCGGCTCGGGCGCTTCGGTCATGCCGAAATGGGCCAGCACCTGGGTGTCCAGACCCTCGCGGTGATAGTCCAGCGGCACGGCGTAGATGTCGGCCGAGTCCATCGCCTGGATGACGCTGTCGGGACGGACGTTGCAGAACTGGGCGATCTTGCGCTTCTCGTCGGCCGGGATCGGCGCCTCGCAACGGCACAGCAGGATGTCGGGCTGGATGCCGATGGAGCGCAGCTCCTTGACCGAGTGCTGCGTCGGCTTGGTCTTCATCTCGCCCGCGGTCTTGATGAAGGGCAGCAGGGTCAGGTGGACGAAGCACGACTGGCCGCGCGGCAGATCCTGCTCCAGCTGACGGATCGCCTCGAAGAAGGGCAGCCCCTCGATGTCGCCGACCGTTCCGCCGATCTCGACTAGGACGAAATCCACGTCCTCGCCGCCGTCCGTCTTGGCCGGGTTCAGGCAGAACTGCTTGATCTGGTCGGTGACGTGCGGAATCACCTGGACGGTCGCGCCCAGATAGTCGCCGCGCCGCTCCTTCTCGATGATGGTCTGATAGATGCGGCCGGTCGTGATGTTGTCCGACTTGGCCGCCGAGACGCCGGTGAAGCGCTCGTAGTGGCCCAGGTCCAAGTCCGTCTCGGCGCCGTCGTCGGTCACGAAGACCTCGCCGTGCTGATAGGGGCTCATCGTGCCCGGATCGACATTGAGATAGGGGTCCAGCTTGCGCAGGCGGACCTTGTAGCCGCGCGCCTGCAGAAGAGCGCCGAGAGCGGCGGAAGCGAGGCCTTTTCCAAGAGAGGAAACCACGCCGCCGGTGATGAACACATAGCGAGCCATGGGCGGACACCTTACTCCATGATTCGTCCCGCGCGGAGAGGGCGCGGGAAAATCCAACTGTTGATCAAAAGAAGAAAGCGCGCCTCGCGGCGCGCTTCCTCGAACTCGATGGCGGAAACGCCGTTACTGGGCGGGCGCGCCCCGGCCCGCCGGCAGGCTGGCTTCCAGGTCGTCCAGCGAGGGGGCGACCGGCGCGGCCGGCGTCGTCGGAGCGGCCTCAGGCGCGGCCGGAGCCGTCTGCTGCGGCTGGTCCACGGCGATGGAGCCGACCGCATCGGCGTCGATCACCGAACGCGAACCCCGCGCATAGTTGCCCGCGATCGTCAGGCTGATGGCGCAGACGAAGAAGGCCACCGCCAGGATCGACGTCGTGCGGGTCAGAAGATTGCCCGCCCCGCGCGCCGTCATGAAGCCCGAAGGTCCGCCGCCCATGCCCAGGGCGCCGCCCTCGGAACGTTGCAGCAGGATCACGGCCGACAGGGCGACCGAGATGATGATCATCGCGACGAGCAGAATGGTCTGGAGCATGGCGTCATTCATGTGGGCGCAGAAGCGCGCCGATCAAGCGGCCGCCTCTAACATCGTTGAGCGCTTCGGGCAAACGGTCAGGCGGGTCAGACCGCGCGGATGATGCCCAGGAAATCCTCGGCCTTCAGCGAGGCGCCCCCGACCAGGGCGCCGCCGACCTCGGCCACGGTCAGGATCTCGGCCGCGTTGGACGGCTTGACCGAGCCGCCGTACAGGATCGGCGCGGCGCGGCCGCCCTCCCCCAGCCTGGCGATCATGGCGGCGCGCACGGCGGCGTGGACCTCCTCGATCTGCTCCAGCGTCGGGGTCAGGCCGGTGCCGATGGCCCACACCGGCTCATAGGCCACGGCGAAGGCCTTGCCCGCCAGCGAGGCCGGCAGCGACCCGGCGACCTGACGGCTGACGACCTCGACCGCCTGCCCGGCTTCACGCTGCTGAAGCGTCTCGCCGATGCAGATGACCGGCTCCAGACCGGCGGCCAGGGCGGCCTCGACCTTGGCGGCGACGTCGGCGTCGGTCTCGCCGAACCCGGCGCGGCGTTCCGAGTGACCGAGAATCACCAGGGTCGCGCCCGCATCGCGGACCATCCCCGCCGACACCGAGCCGGTATAGGCGCCCGACGCCTCGGCGTGGCAGTCCTGCCCGCCGATCTCGACGACCCCGCCCTTCAGGGCCTGGGCCATGCGGTCGATCAGGGTGGCGGGCGGGCACAGGGCCACGCGGCAGGCCGCGGCCTGGTCCTTCAGCGCCTTCGCCAGGGTTTCAGCCTCGGCCAGGCTCGCGCCCAGGCCGTTCATTTTCCAGTTGCCGGCGACCAGCTTCACAGATTGTTTCATGCCGCCTGTCTAGTGGCGACGCTCGCGGAAGCCAAGATGTCGTCAAGCCTCACTTGCGGCGGCGGCCCCGCACCCCCTATACGCGAGCCTTGGCGCCCTTTCGACGCCGGCCCTCGTCAGGTTCTTTTCGATGATCACCCTCTTCCGCAACTTCGCCAAGTCGAAATGGGCCGCAGGCCTGTTCGCCCTGATCATCCTCAGCTTCCTGATCGTCGGCGCCCAGTCCGACATCTTCGCCAACCTGGGGCCGCGCCACATCATCAGCGCCGGCGACCGCAGCGTCGACTCCAACCAGTTCCGCGCCGATTTCGAGCGCGTGCGCGCCAACCTTCAGGAACAGGCCGGCCGCCCCGTCAGCTACGACGACATGGTCAAGGAGAACCTGCACCAGCAGTATCTGGAGAGCCAGACCCAGCGCCTCGGCTTCCTGGACTGGGCCTATAAGGCGGGCATCCGCCCCGGCAAGGAGCTGGTGCTGGCCGAAATCCGCAAGATTCCGGCCTTCTTCAGCCAGATCACCGGCCAGTTCGACAAGGACCTCTACAACCAGGCCCTGGCCCAGCAGAACCTGACCTCGGAAATGCTCGAGCAGGACCTGCGCGACCAGTACGTCACCTCGCACGTCGGCTCGGCCGTCTTCGCCGGTCTGCAAGCGCCGCGCGTCTATGCCGCCCTGCTGGCGGGCCAGGCGCTGGAGACGCGCGACGGCCGCTGGTTCTCGGTCACCCAGGACATGGCCGGCCGCGCCGGCGCGCCGACCGACGCCCAGCTGACCGCCTTCATGAAGGAAAACGAGGCGCGCCTGCGCAGCCCCGAGTTCCGCATGATCTCCCTGGTCCTGTTCACGCCGGGCCCGAACGACCCGCGCCCAACCGTCACCGAAGAGCAGATCAAGGAGCGCTATGAGTTCCGCAAGGCCGCCCTGGCCGAGCCGGAGAAGCGCACCTTCGTCACCCTGACGGTCCCGACCAAGGCCGCGGCCGACAAGATCGCCGCCGACCTGCGCGCCGGAAAGAACCCCGCCGAGGTGGCCAGGGCCAACAACATCCAGTTGGGCGACTACAAGGCCACGCCGCAGGCCGCCGTAGGCGACCCGGCCGTGGGCGCCGCCGTGTTCGGCCTGGCCGTCGATCAGGTCTCGGCGCCGATCCAGGGCCGCCTGGGCTTCACCGTCGCCAAGCTGTCCGCCGTCCAGGCCGGCCAGGCCGTGACGCTGGAAGGCGCCCGCCCGGCCCTGACCCAGGAACTCCAGGCCGAGGCCGTCAAGGCCGCGACCTACGCCAAGGTCGAGCAGTTCGAGAAGGCCCGCCAGGAAGGCAAGAACCTGGCCGACGCCGCCGCGGCCGCCAAGGCCCGCGTCATCCAGCTGCCGCCCTTCACCCAGCAGGGCCAACTGCCGGACGGCCAGCCGATGAACGCGCCGCGCCAGGTCCTGGAGAGCGCCTACGCCCTGACCAAGGGCGGCGAAAGCGACGTCATCGACGCCGGAGACGGCCAGTATTTCGCCGTGCGCCTCGACGACATCCGCCCGTCGGCCCTGCCGACCCTGGACGACGTGCGCGCGCCGCTGGGCCAGCAGTGGACCCTGCGTGAGAACGCCCGCCTGCTGTCGGCCAAGGCCGAGCAACTGGCCGGCCGCGTCCGCGCCGGCGAGGACATCGCCAAGGTGGCCGCCGAAGCCGGCGCCCAACTGACCGCGCGCACCGGCGTGCAGCAGAGCCGCGAGGCGCAGGCCCAGGTCGGCGACGGCGTGCTGCGCGGCCTGTTCGGCCAGGGCAAGGGCCAGGTCTTCTCCGACGCCCAGTCGCAGACCGCCTTCGTCGTCGGCCGCGTCGACGCCATCCACGCCGCCGACCCGACCCGGGCCGGGCCGCTGGCCGAACAGGCCCGTCCGCGCCTGACCGAGGAACTGTCCAACGCCCTCGCTGAGCGCACCATCGCCGCCGCCGCCGCGCGCGCCAAATCGCGCAACGATCCGGCGCTGGCCCTGCAGGCCCTGGGCGTGGAGGCTGCGGCCCCCGCGCCCGCCGCCAAGAAGTGATGCCGCAGGAGCGCGACGCCTTCATCGCCGGTCTGACGGCGGGCCGCCCCCAGGTTCTGGTCCGCCGACTGGTCGATGACCTGGAGACGCCCGTCTCGGCCTTCCTGAAGGTCGGGCACGGACGGCGCTACGCCAGCCTGTTCGAGTCGGTCGAGGGCGGAGCCGTCAACGGCCGCTATTCCTTCGTCACCCTGTCGCCGGACGTGGTCTGGCGCTGTCGCGACGGCAAGGCCGAGATCGCGCGCGGCGCCGATGTCCTGGCCGACGTCTTCACCCCGGAAGACCGGCCCGCGCTGGACTCCCTGCGCGCCCTGATCGCGGCGACGAAGTTCGACCTGCCCGCCGACCTGCCCCCAATGGCGGCCGGGCTGTTCGGCGTCTTCGGCTACGACATGGTGCGGCTGCTGGAGCCGCTGGGCCCGGCCAACCCCGACCCGCTGGACCTGTCCGACGCCGTCATGGCGCGCCCGGCCCTGGTCGCCATCTTCGATTCGGTGAAGCACGAGATCGTGCTGATCGCCGCCGCCTATCCCGACACGACGGCGGACCCTGCATCGGCCCATGCCGCGGCCGAAGCCCGGCTGGCGGACTTCGAGGACCGCCTGCGCGGCCCCCTGCCCATCCAGCGCGAGGCCGAAGCCGTCCCCGCGCCCGACTTCCATTCCGATGTCGATGAGGCCGCCTTCGGCCGCATGGTGGCGCGGGCCAAGGACTATATCGCCGCCGGCGACATCTTCCAGGTCGTGCTGGCCCACCGTTTCTCGGCGGCCTGGTGCCAGGACCCGTTCGCCTTCTACCGGGCGCTGCGGCGGGGCAACCCGTCGCCCTATCTGTTCTTTCTCGACTATGTGGATTTCCAGCTGGCCGGGTCCAGTCCGGAAATCCTGGTGCGGCTGAAGGACGGGCGCGTCACCATCCGCCCCCTGGCCGGCACCCGCCCGCGCGGCGCCACGCCCGAGCAGGACAAGGCGCTGGAGGTCGAACTGCTGGCCGATCCCAAGGAGCGGGCCGAGCACCTGATGCTGCTGGACCTGGGCCGCAACGACGTCGGCCGCGTCTCGGCGCCCGGCTCGGTCGAGGTGACGGAAAGCTTCGTCGTCGAGCGCTACAGCCAGGTCATGCACATCGTCTCCAACGTCCATGGGGCGGCCGATCCGAAGCTGGACGCGGTGGACACCCTGTTGGCCGCCCTGCCCGCCGGCACCCTGTCCGGCGCGCCCAAGGTGCGGGCCATGGAGGTCATCGACGAGCTTGAGAGCGAAAAGCGCGGCGTCGGCTACGGCGGCGGCGTCGGCTACATCTCGGCCAACGGCGAGGCGGACATCTGCATCGTCCTGCGCACCGCCATGTTCGCCAAGGGCCAGATCTTCGTTCAGGCGGGCGCGGGCGTCGTGGCCGACAGCGATCCCGCCGCCGAATACGCCGAAACCCTGGCCAAGGCCCGCGCGCCGATGAAGGCCGCCGAGGAAGCGTGGCGATTCACCGCGACCACGCGCGGCCAGAACGCCGCGGCTCTGGGCTCCGACGGCTAGGGATTGGAAACCGTGGACGCCTGGTCAAAGGATACGCCGGGACCCACGACCATGGTCCCTGCCAGAAAGACCGCCGCCGTGGCGGCGAAGGCGGCTGCGGCCAGCAGGCGCAGGGGTTTCGGCTGCTCGAGAGGTGCCTCCGCCAACAGGGCGCGGGCGTCACGAATGGCTTCAAGAGGGGTCAAGACGGACTTCTTCCGATGGCGATGCTCCTGTATCGCCCGGACAGCTTAACGTCCGCTTTCAATCGGCCCGTCCGCCTTCCATCCTGGGCCCTTCCGCCTCCCCGTCCCAAGAAGCCTTCGCCATGATCCTCGTCGTCGATAACTACGACAGCTTCACCTACAACCTCGTCCACTACCTCGCGGAGCTGGGCGCCCGGACGCACGTCGTCCGCAACGACGACCTGACCGTGGAGGAAGCCTGGGCGCTGAAGCCCGAGGCCGTGCTGCTGTCGCCCGGTCCCTGCGCCCCCGACCAGGCGGGCATCTGCCTGTCGCTGATCGAGACGGCGGCGCCGACCATGCCCATCCTCGGCGTCTGCCTGGGCCACCAGTCGATCGGCCAGGCCTTCGGCGGCGAAGTGGTGCGCGCCAAGACCCTGATGCACGGCAAGACCTCGCCGATCCTGCACGAAGGGCGCGGCGTCTTCGGCGGCCTGCCCTCGCCCTTCACGGCGACGCGCTACCACTCCCTGGCCGTGCGCCGCGAGACCTTGCCCGACGTGCTGGAAGTCACCGCCTGGACCGAGGACGGCGAGATCATGGGCCTGTCGCACCGCACCCGACCGATCCACGGCGTCCAGTTCCACCCGGAATCCATCGCCACCGAACATGGCCATGCGATGATCGCCAACTTCCTCGACCTGGCGGGCGTCAAGCGATCGGCGATGGTCTGATGGACAGCATCAAGCCCCTGCTGGCCAAGCTGGTCGACGGACAGGTGCTGACCCTGGACGAGGCCAAGACCTTCTTCGCCGCCTGCCTGCGCGGCGAACCCACCCCGTCCCAGGTCGCCGCCGCCGTCACCGCCCTTCGCATTCGCGGCGAGACGGTGGACGAGATCGTCGCCTTCGCCGGCGCCATGCGCGAAGCCGCCCTGTCGCTGAACCACCCGTTCGACCAAGTGATCGACACCTGCGGCACCGGCGGCGACGGCCGGCACACCTACAACGTCTCGACGGCGGCCGCCTTCGTCCTGGCGGGCGCCGGGTTGAAGGTCGCCAAGCACGGCAACCGCGCCATCAGCTCCAAGTCCGGTTCGTCCGACGTCCTGGCCGCCCTGGGCGTCAATCTGGACGCCACGCCCGCCCAGCAGGCGCGCGCGCTGGACCAGGCGGGCATCGCCTTCCTGTTCGCGCCCACCTATCACGGGGCCATGCGCCACGTTGGGCCGGTGCGCGGCGAGATCGGCTTCCGCACCGTGTTCAACCTGCTGGGCCCGCTGTGCAATCCGGCGGGCGCGACCCATCAGGTCATGGGCGTCTATGACCCGGCCCTGCTGGAGCCGCTGGCCGAGGTTCTGGGGCGGTTGGGGGCGAAGCGCGCCTGGACCGTCCACGGCCAGGGCCTGGACGAACTGACCACCACGGGTCCGACCGAGGTGGCGGAATGGAAGGACGGCGCCGTGCGCCGCTTCACCGTCACGCCCGCCGACGCGGGACTGCCGCTGGCGACGCTGGACGACCTGCGCGGCGGCGACGCCGAGCATAATGCGGCGGCCCTGACCGCCCTGCTGGCGGGCGAACGCGGACCCTATCGCGACATCGTCCTGCTGAACGCCGCCGCCGCCCTGGTGGTGGCCGGGCGGGCCGAGGACCTGAGATCGGGCGCCGAGATCGCCGCCGCCGTCATCGACGACGGCCGCGCCGCCGCCGCCCTGGCTGAACTGGCGCGCGTCTCCCACGCGCCGATCGAAGACGAGGACGCCTGATGAGCGACGTTCTGGACCGCATCGCCGCCTACAAGCGCGACGACGTCGCCGCCCGCAAGGTCGCGCTGTCGCAGGACGCCGTCGAGGCGCAAGCGAAGGCGGCCTCGCCTCCGCGCGGCTTCCGCGCCGCCCTGGCTAGCCGTTTCGCAGAAACCGGCCGCCCGGCCCTGATCGCCGAGATCAAGAAGGCCAGCCCGTCCAAGGGCCTGATCCGCGCCGACTTCGACCCGCCTGTTCTGGCCCAGGCCTATGAGCGCGGCGGCGCGTCCTGCCTGTCCGTGCTGACCGACGGCCCCAGCTTTCAAGGCGACGACGCCTATCTGATCGCCGCGCGCGGGGCGGTCGCCCTGCCCTGCCTGCGCAAGGACTTCCTCGTCGATCCTTGGCAGGTGGCCGAGAGCCGGGCGTTGGGCGCCGACTGCATCCTGATCATCATGGACATGGTGGACGACGCCCTGGCCGCCGACCTGCTGGCCGAAGCGACGCGCTGGGGCATGGACGCGCTGATCGAGACGCACGACGCCGACGAAATGGCCCGCGCCGCCAAGCTGGTTCAAGGCCGCGACGACGCCCTGATCGGCGTCAACAACCGCTCGTTGCGGACCTTCGAGGTCGACCTGGCGACGACGGAGCGACTGGCGGCGCTGAGCCCCGACGGCGCGCTTCTGGTCGCCGAAAGCGGCCTGTTCACGCCGCAAGACGTGGCTCGCGTGACTGACGCCGGGGCCCGCGCCCTGCTGGTCGGCGAAAGCCTGATGCGTCAGGCGGACGTGGAAGCCGCGACGCGATCCTTGCTGGCCTAAGCCCTTCTAAAATCCGCTCATCCCGGCGGAGGCCGGGATCCAGTGCTTTGGCTACAGTCACAGCAGTAGCCAAGGGCGCTTCCAGCCCCATCAGCCGAGAACTGCGCGCGTGGTTCTTACTGGATCCCGGCCTCCGCCGGGATGAGCGGAAGTGGGGGGCTACCCCGCCTTCGCCGCGATCACCCGCAGCACCGCATCGGCCGCCAGCTCGGACGGGTCCGGCCCGCCGCGTCCCATCAGGTCCAGCGCCTCGGTCTGGCGGCGCGCCTGATCGGCCGCCGCCTCGGGGTCGGTCAGCAAACGCCCCGCCGCCTTCGCCAAGGCCTGCGGCGTCGCCTCATGCTGGATGAACTCCGGCGCGATGGCCTCGTCGGCGGCGATGTTGAACAGGGTGATGTGCTTGGCCGTCACCAGCCGCTTCATCAGGACGTAGCTCAGCCCGTCGATCTTATAGGCGATGACCATGGGCGCGCCCGCCAGCGCCAGCTCGGTCGAGACCGTGCCGCTGGTGGCCAGGGCGGCGTTGGCGGCCTTCATGGCGTCGTACTTGTCGGCTTCCTGCACGACATGGGCGCGGAAGGGCCAGGCGGCGATCCGGCCCGCCACGTCGGCGGCCACCGTGCCCGCCGCGACGACCGCGACCTCCAGCCCCGGAATCTGAGCCTTCAGTTGTTTGACGGCCTGCTCATAGACGGGCGTCATGCGCGTGATCTCGCTGGGGCGGCTGCCCGGCAGGACCAGCAGCAGCGGCGCGTCCGCCGCAATCCCGCGCGCCGCGCGGAAGCGGGCGCCGTCAGCCCCCGCCATGTCGACGTGCAGCGCCTGAGACCCCACGACCGTCGTCGGCAGGCCCGCCTTCTCGAACCACGGCGCATCCAGCGCATAGAGGGCCAGCAGGTGATCCACCGCCCCCGCCAGCGTCTTGGCCCGACCCGGCCGCGAGGCCCAGACCTGCGGTCCGACGTATTTGATCAGAGGCGTCTTCGGCGAGGCGGCGCGGATCGCCTGGGCCACGCGGATGGTGAAGCCCCAGCTGTCGATCAGCACCACGGCGTCCGGCTTCTCAGCCGCCGCCAGGGCCGCCGTCTCGGCCACCCGCTTCTTGACCCGGCCATAGGCCTTCAGCCCCTCGATCCAGCCCAGGATCGACAGTTCGGCGATGTCGAAAGGGCTGGCGACGCCCTCGTCCGCCATCTTGGGACCGCCCACGCCGACGAAGATCACGTCCTCGCCCAGCCGTGCCTTCAGCGCCCGCGCCAGCCCGGCGCCCAGGGCGTCGCCCGAGGCCTCGGCCGCCACCAGCATGACCTTCAGCGGTCGGCTCATCCTTCGACTCCCCAGACGAACAGGCCCAGACGGTCGGCCGCCTCGACCAGACCTTCATGGTCGATGACGATCAGCCGTCCCTCGAACCCGCCGATCCCGGCCAGACCCGCAGCAGCGGCCAGTTCGATCGTCGTCGGCCCGATAACGGGCATGTCGACGCGCAGATCCTGGATCGGCTTGGGCGCCTTGCCCAGCGCGCCGCGCGCAAAGCCCGGCGAGCCGCGCAGGTCGGCGGGCAGGCCCGCCACGCGGCGCAGCATCTCGTCCGTGCCCTCCTGCGCCTCGACCGCCAGCACCAGGCCGTCGCAGACGACCGCGCCCTGGCCGATATCCAGTTCTCCTGATTTTTCGGCGACGTGCAGCGCCTTCTTCAGGTCCGCAAGCTGTTCATTCGTCGGCGCCACCCGGCCCAGCGCGCCCGCCGCCAGCATCTCCCCGCCCAGGAGGTCGTCCGCGCCCTCGACGGCGAAGCCTTCATTCTCGAACACCGAAAGGATCTTGCGCAGCAGGGCGTCGTCGCCCTTGGACGCCGCCGCGATGATGCCGGGCAGCAGGGACGCGCCTTTCAGGTCAGGCTTCAGCGTCTTGAAATCCGGCCGGTTGACGTAGCCCGCCAGGCAGACCGTCCGGCACCCCTCGGCGCGCATGGCCTTCAGAATCCCGCCGATCTCGGCCATGCCGAAGTCCCGCCCCGGCCAGCGGTGCAGGCGGGCATCGGCGAAGCCCTTCAGGCGGATGATGAAGACCTCGCGTCCCTCGGCCTCGCAACGCTGGGCGACGCGGATGGGCAGATCGCCCGAACCCGCGATCAGGGCCAGCTTGGGCGCGGTCGTCATTCCGCGCCCGGCAGGCACAGCGGGCGCTTGCCGCCGTCCCGGATGAAGGCGGTGATCTCCATGATCTCGGGCAGGTCGGCATAGACCGCCTCGACCCGGTCCAGGCGCTCGGCGAAGACGCCGTCCCCCTCGAACAGGTCGCGATAGGCGGCCAGCAGGCGGCGCACCGCGTCCTTGCCGTAGCCCTTGCGCTTCAGCCCGATCAGGTTGAGGCCGTGCAGGCTGGCGTGGTTGCCCCAGGCCGAGCCGTAGGGGATGACGTCGCGCGTCACCGCGGCCAGTCCGCCGACGATGGCGCCCTGCCCCACCCGGCCGTTCTGATGCACGGCGCACAGGCCGCCCAGGAACACCTTGTCGCCGATCCCGGCGTGGCCCCCCAGGGTGGCGTTGTTGGCCATGACGACATTGTCGCCGACCACGCAGTCGTGGCCGACGTGGGCGCCGGTCATGAACAGGTTGTTCGAGCCGACGCGCGTGACGCCCGATCCCACTCCAGCATGAGGCGGCGTGCCCCGGTTGAAGGTGCAGTGCTCGCGGATCAGGTTGTTCGCGCCGATCTCCAGCCGCACCGGCTCGCCCTTGTAGCCATTGTGCTGCGGATCGCCGCCGATAACGGCGAAGGGGTGGATCGTGGTGTTCGCGCCGACGCTCGTATCCTGCTGGATGACCACATGGCTGACCAGGCGCACGCCGGAAGCCAGGGCGACGCCCGGCCCCACCGTGCAGAACGGGCCGATCTCGACCCCGTCCGCCAGGGTCGCCGAGGCGTCGACGACGGCGGTCGGGTGGATGGTCACTGGGCGGGCTCCGCCACGGTCACGACCATGGCCATGAACTCGGCCTCGGCCGCCAGCTTGCCGTCGATGAAGGTCTCGCCCCGGAACTTATAGGCGTCGCCGCGCGCCTTGATCACCTTGACCTCCATGCGCAGCTGGTCGCCCGGACGGGCGGGCTTGCGGAAGCGCACGCCGTCGATCGACATGAACATGATGACCTTGTCGGCCACCGCAACATCCAAGCTCTTGGACATCAGCAGGGCGCCGGTCTGGGCCATGGCCTCGACGATCAGGACGCCGGGCATGACCGGGTCGATCGGGAAGTGGCCGGGGAAGAAGGGCTCGTTATGGGTGACGTTCTTGATCCCCACGATCGAGGTCGCCGCGACGAAGTCTTCGGCCTTGTCGACCAGCAGGAAGGGATAGCGGTGCGGCAGGCGACGCATCACCTCGGCGTAGTCGATCTTGTTGTCTTCGCTCATTCTTCCGATTCCTTCGCGCCCTTCTTCCGGGACGCCTGTTTGGACAGCCAGACCGTCTCGCGCAAGAACTGGCGGATGGGCTTGGCCGGATAGCCGGACCAGGTCTCGCCCGGCGGAACATCAGCCAGGACGCCGCCTCCGGCCGCGATGCGCGCGCCCTCGCCGATGGTGATGTGGTCGCCCACGCCCGCCCGGCCGCCGAAGATGCAGTTGTCTCCGCTGGTGACCGAGCCCGAGATGCCGGTGTGGGCCGCCATCAGGTTGTTGCGGCCGATGACGCAGTTGTGGCCGATCATGACCAGGTTATCGATCTTGGTGTTCTCGCCGATGACGGTGTCGTCATAGGCGCCCCGGTCGATGCAGGCGTTGGCCCCGACCGTCACCCCGTCCTGCAGGATAACCCGGCCCAGTTGCGGGATGTCCACCGGCCCGGCCTTCGATCCGGCGGCGCCGAAGCCCGCCTCGCCGATCCGCGCGCCCGCCAGCAGCTTCACCCGGTCGCCCAGCAGGGCGAAGCCGACGGTGACGCCGGGGCTGATCAGGCAGTCGCGGCCGATCTGGACGCCCGGCCCGATCACGGTGTTGGCGCCGATGCGGCTGCCGCGTCCGATGCGCACGCCCTCGCCCAGGATGACGCCCGGCTCGACCACCACGGTGTCGTCCTCGGCCGCCTCGGCGGGGGCGATGGCGCGGTCCAGGCGGATCGGCCGATGCAGCAGGGCCGAGGCCCGCGCCCAGGCGGCCTGCGCCTCGCCGGAGACGATGACGGCGGCGTCAGCCGGCGCCGCGTCCACCGCCGACGGCGGCACGATCACGCAACCGGCCTTCGTCTGCGCCAGGGCGGCGGCGAACTTGCGGTCGCCCAGAAACGCAATCGCGCCCCGGTCCGCACTGGACAGGGGCGCGACGGCCGAGACGACGACCTCGCCGCCCCGGACCACCTCCCCGCCGATGCGTTCGGCGAGGGCGGCGACCGTCAGGGACGACAGGGTCTGGAAGAACCTCGGATCGGGCATGGCCCGCCTTAGGATTGCGGCTGGGCCGGAACCGGCATGCGGTTGAAGCTCAGCGTGGGCAGCTGGGCGTTCAGGCGCTGGATCACGGTGTCGGTGACCTCCATGGCCGGGTTCATGACGAAGACGCTCTCGCGGTCGATCATGATGCCGCAGCCCTTCTCCTGATAGACGGCGATCAGGATCGGCTCGATGGCTTCCGAAATCTTGCGGCGTTGTTCCGCCAGGGTGTAGCGCAGCTCGTTGTCGCGCGTGGCTTCCAGCTGCTGGGCCTCCTGGATGCGTTGCTGCAGTTGCTGGCGACGCTGGTTCATCTGGTCGGCCGGGATGGTCGCCTGGCCCTGCTGCAGGGCCTGGGCCTCGGTCTGGATGGCGGTGGCGTAGGGCGTAAGCTCGCCCTGAACTTCCTGGGCCAGTTGCTCCATGCGGGTCTGGACGGCCTGACCGGCGGTCGACTGGGCCAGGACGCGCTGGTTGAAGTAGACGCAGACGCCGGGGATGACCGGGCCGGGGTTGGCCGGACCCTGCGACTGGGCCAGGGCGGCCGAAGCGGTCAGCGAAGCGAGGGCGAAGGCGCCGATAGCGATGAGTTTCATAATCTAGGCCTTGGTGGCGGCGATCAGGCCGCGGTTAGAACTGGGTAGAGGTCGAGAAGCGGAAGGTCTCGGTCTTGTCGTAGTCTTCCTTGGACAGGACCTTGGACAGGTCGAAACGGATCGGCCCCATCGGCGAGCGCCAGTGGATGCTGACGCCGGCGGCCGCGCGCAGCGACAGCTCATCGACGATGTTGGGGTTACGCAGCCCCGTCGCCGAGTCGATCAGATAGCGATCGTCCAGCTTGCCGATGGTGCCGAAGTCCGCGAACAGCGAGGTCTTGATGCCGTACTCCTCGGGCAGATAGTTCGGCACCGTCAGTTCAACCGTGCCGATGGCGTAGAAGTTGCCGCCCAGGGCGTCGGTCGTGGTCAGGTCGCGCGCGCCCATGCCCGCCGTCTCGAAGCCGCGGAAGGTGTTGCCGCCCTTGAAGAAGCGGTCGTTGATGCGGATCGGATCGCCGTTCCATCCGCTGACATAGCCCGTCTGGCCCTGGACGCTGACCACCCAGTTCGGGCGGACGCCGTAGTACCAGGACGCGTCGGCCTCGGTCTTGATGTAGTTCACGTCGCCGCCGATGCCGGCGAAGTCCTGGCGCAGCGACGCGGTCCAGCCGCGCGTCGGCCGCACCGGGTCGTTCAGGCGGTTCACCAGCAGCGTATAGCCCGCCGAGGAGTTGAGGTAGGACCCCGCCTGGTCGCACAGGGCGGACGATCCCGCGCCCACCGCGCCGCAGTAGCCGTAGGGAATGACGACCTCGTCGTCCTTCAGGAAGTAGCGCGCGCTGAACGAGGCGTAGCCGTTCAGCGGATAGGTGATGCGCACCCCGCCGCCGGTCGAGCGATAGTCGTAGGACGAATATTTGCTCAGGTCGTAGCGCATGTGGAACAGGTCGAAGCCCGCGCGCACGTCGCGTCCCAGGAACTTCGGCTCGGTGAAGCGGAAGTCGATCTGCTGACGCAGCGAGCCCCACTCGGCGCGCGCCACGACGTTCTGGCCCCGGCCGCGGAAGTTGCGTTCCGTGATGCCCAGGTTCAGCACGAAGGAGTCGACCGAGCTGAAGCCCGCGCCGACCGACAGTTCGCCGGTGGGCTGCTCTTCCACGGTGACGTTGACGACCGAACGGTCGGGCGCGCTGCCGCGCGTCTCCTCGATCTTGACGTCCTTGAAGAAGCCCAGGGCGCGCAGGTTGTTGCGCGACCGCTCGACCAGGGAGCGGTTGAAGGCGTCGCCCTCGCCCACCATCAGCTCGCGGCGGATGACCGTGTCCAGGGTGCGGGTGTTGCCCACCACATTGATGCGGTCGATGTAGACGCGCTGGCCCTCGCGCACGTTGAAGGTGACGTTGACCGTGTCCGTCTCGGGATCGGCGCGATAGGACGGATTGATCTCGACGAAGGCGTAGCCGGCCGAACCGGCCGCGAAGGTCAGGGTGTCGACGGCCGACTGGATGCGATCGCTTTCGTACAGGTCGCCCTTGCGGATCGGCAGCAGCATCTGCAGGAAGTCGGCGTTCAGCCGGTCGTTTTCGGTGACGACCTTGATCTCGCCGAAGTTGTAGCGGTCGCCCTCGTCCACCGTGACCGTCACGCCGAAGGCGCTGTTGTCCGGCTTCAACTCGGCCACGGACGACAGGATGCGGAAGTCGTAATAGCCGCGGTTCGTATAGAATTTCCGCAGCTGCTCGCGGTCGTAGTCGAGCCGGTTCGGATCGTAGTTGTCGTTCGAGCTGAACAGACGCCACCAGGCCGACTGCTTGGTGACCATGACCTGGCGCAGGTCGCTGTCCGAAAAGGCGGTATTGCCGAGGAAGGTGACGGCGGCGATGCCGGTTTCCGGCCCTTCGTCGATCTCGAACACCACGTCGACGCGGTTCTGCTCCAGCTGGACCAGCTTGGGCGTCACCGTCGCCGAGATGCGGCCCGACAGGCGGTACAGTTCAACGATCTTGCCGACGTCTTCCTGAACCCGGGCGCGGGTATAGATGCCGCGCGGCTTGATGGTCACCTCATCGCGCAGCTTCTTCTCGGCCAGGGCCTTGTTGCCCTCGAAGGTCACCTGGTTGATGATCGGGTTCTCGGCGATCTCGACGATCAGGTCGCCGTTCGCCTGCAGGCCCAGTTGGACGTCGGCGAACAGGCCCGTGCGCGACAGGGTGCGCACCGCCACGTCGATCGTCACGGCGTCGATCGTGTCGCCCGGCTGAATCGGCAGGTAGGACAGAACCGTGGTCTGGTCGATGCGCTCATTGCCCCGCACCAAGATGCGGTTCACCACGGCGCGATCGGCCTGGGGCGGCGCTTCCTGAACCACGACCTGCGGCGTCTGCTGGGCCAGCGCCGGGCTTGCGAGGCCGGCGGCGAAGGTCAGGGCCAGGGCGCTGACCCCGAGAATGCGGCCACGGGTCTGGATCATGAGGCGACTGTCGTTTTGATTCATGCGGATTACCATCGGGGGCTGGCGTCGGCTCACGAGACGAGCCCGCCGAGGAATTTGAAGAGATTGAGCTTCTGCAGATCGTTCCAGGTCGCGAACAACATCAAACCCGCCAGCAAAGCAAGACCGACCCGATATCCGGCCTCCTGAACACGGGCGGCCATCGGACGGCGCGCCACGGCTTCATAGGCGTAGAACAGCAGGTGCCCCCCATCCAGGACGGGAATGGGCATCAGATTTAGAAAGCCGATTCCGACCGAAAGTATGGCCGCGAAGCTGGTCAGCGTCAGCAACAGATTGCGGACGATGGCCCAGGGCTCGGGATTGGCCGCCACGGCGGCGTTGGTCAGGGCGCCCGAGGCCTTGGCGATGCCCAGCGGGCCGCTGAACTGATCGCCCGTCTCGCGGCCCGTGAAGATGCGGCCGATATAGGTCAGGGTGGTGTTGAGGATGGCGCCGGTCTCGCGCACCCCCTGCCCCACGGCCTCGACGGGGCCATAGCGGACGTGACGAATTTCATCGCGGCTGGACCCCAGGGCGAGGCCGATGCGGCCGACGCTGACCCGGCCGGCGATGCGATCCGTTTCGACCTGGCGCTCGGGCGTGGCCGTCAGTTGCACCGCCCGGTCGCCGCGCTCGACCGTGAAGCGCACCGGATCGCCGCTGCTCAGGGCCACGACGCGCGTCACCTCGCCGCCGTCGGAGATCGGCTTGCCGTTCACATGGGTGATCAGATCGCCCGGCAGGAAGCCCGCCTGGGCCGCCGGCGACCGGGGCTGGACCTGCATCACCCGGGCAGGGCGCAGTTCGACGCCCACCAGGCTGAACAGCAGGGTGAAGATGAAGATGGCCAGGACGAAGTTGGCGAACGGCCCGCCCGCCACGACCAGGGCGCGCTGCCACAGCGGCTTGAAATAGAGGTAGTCGCGTTCGGCGCCCGGTCCGTGCTCGGCCGTCACGGCCTTTCGCAACGCCTCCAGGCCCGCGCGGTCCGGAACGCCGGTCGCGTCCAGATCGCCCGAGAATTTCACATAGCCGCCCAGCGGCAGCCACCCCAGCCGCCACTCCACCCCATGCCGGTCGGTCCGGCGCAGGAGCGCGCCGCCGAAGCCGATGGAGAAGCGGTCCATCTTCACCCCGAAGGCGCGCGCGGTCAGGAAGTGGCCCAGCTCATGCACCGTCACGACAAGCGTCAGCACGAGCAGGAACGGCACGACATAGGTCAGAACCTGGCTGATGACGCCTATCATGCCGTTCGTATCTCCGTTCCCTTCAGGCCGCGACGGTCAGCGAAGCGATGACCTCGCCCGCGATCCGCCGCGCCTGCGCATCAACGGCCAGGGCCGCGTCGCAGGCATCGTCCGAACCGCAGGACGCGCCCGCGCCCGCCGCCTTTTCAAGGGTGTCGGCGACGACTGCGGCAATATTGAGAAAGCCAAGCCGTCGGTCAAGGAAGGCCAGGGCCGCCGCCTCATTGGCCGCGTTGAACACGATGGGCGCCGATCCGCCCGCCGCCAGGGCCTCGCGCGCCAGGCGCAGGGCCGGGAAACGCGCCTCGTCCGGCGCCTCGAACGTCAGCCGCCCCAGCGCCGCCAGGTCCAGCTTCGGCGCCGGCCAGGCCAGCCGGTCCGGCCAGGACAGGGCGCAGGCGATCGGCGTCTTCATGTCCGGCGGCCCCATCTGGGCCAGGGTCGAACCGTCCACATATTCCACAAGGCTGTGGATGATCGATTCCGGGTGCACGACCACGTCGATCCGCTCGCCCGGCATGTCGAACAGATAGGCGGCCTCGATCAGCTCCAGCCCCTTGTTGGCCATGGTGGCGCTGTCTACCGAGATCTTGGCGCCCATGCTCCAGTTGGGATGGGCCACGGCCTGTTCCGGGGTGATGCGCGTCATGGCCGCGCGCGGCAGGGTGCGGAACGGCCCGCCCGAGGCGGTCAGCACCAGCCTGGACACCCGCTCCGGCGCCTCGGCCGGAAAGACCTGGAAGATGGCGGAATGTTCGGAATCGACGGGGATCAACGTCCCGCCGCTGCGCCGGACCCGCTCGATCAGCGCCGGGCCGCAGCAGACCAGGCTCTCCTTGTTGGCCAGGGCCAGGGTCGCCCCCGTCCCCGCCGCCGCCCAGGCCGAGCGCAGGCCCGCCGCCCCGACGATGGAGGCCATGATCCAGTCGGCGGGCCGCACGGCCGCCTCGACGACGGCCTCAGGCCCCGCCGCCGCCTCGACCCCGGTTCCCGCCAGGGCGTCGCGCAGCTCGCCCAGACGCGCGGGATCGGCCGTCACGGCGAGGCGCGGACGCCATCGGCGCGCCTGTTCCGCCAGGCGAGCGATGTTGGCGCCGCCGGTCAGCGCCTCGACCTCGAACGAGGCCGAGCCCGCGCCTTGAGCCTGCTCCATCAGGTCGAGGGTGGATGTGCCGACCGATCCGGTCGAGCCCAGGACGGTGACGCGGCGCGCGATCATGCCGCGCGTTCCAGCATCAGGACGATCAGACGCCCGGCCGAGACCACGACCACGGCGAACATCAGTCCGTCGACCCGATCCAGCAGGCCGCCGTGACCGGGGATCAGATTACCCGCGTCCTTGACCCCGAAGCGCCGCTTCAGCGCCGATTCCCACAGGTCGCCGCCCATGGTGGCCAGGGCCGCCGCCAGGCCCAGAACCCCGCCCCAAAAGGCGTTGAGCAGGCCCATGTCCAGCCAGCCCGCCATGGCTGCGCCGGCGATCATTCCGGCGGCCAGACCGCCGATGAAGCCTGACCAGGTCTTGTTGGGCGAAAAGCGCGGCCACAGCTTGGGTCCGCCGACGAAGCTGCCGACCAGATAGGCCAGGATGTCCGCCGACCAGGCGACGGCGAAGACCAGCACGGTCCAGTACAGCCCCTGCACCTCATGCAGGTCGCGCAGCCAGATCAGCAGGATGCAGGGCCAGCCGAGGTAGAGCACCCCATAGGCCGTATCGAGCAGGGACTCGCCCCGCGCGCGGGCGAACAGGCCGGCCGCCAGGGCGCCGAACACCATCAGCACCAGGGCCAGGGAGATCTGCCCGACGTGGGCGGCGATCACCGCCACGACCAGGGCCAGGGCCACGCCGATCCCGACCGGACGCCACAGGTTCGGCGCGCACATCCGCGCCCATTCGAAGGCCAGCAGCACCGCCCCCGCGACCACCAGGGCGCAGAACCAGTCGCCGCCCGCCCAGGTCGCCAGGACCGCCGCCGGCGCCAGCACGAACGCGGAGGCCGCCCGCAGGGCGATGTCGCGAGGCTTCAACGCCATATCAGCCCGCCGCCTCGCCATAGGCCGCGTTCACGACCTCGCGCCCGCCGTAGCGACGTTCGCGGCAACCGAACTGGGCGATGGCGTCGGCCAGGGCTTCGGCGCCGTAGTCCGGCCAGAGAATCTCCTGAAACACCATCTCGGCGTAGGCCGCCTCCCACAGCAGGAAGTTGGACAGGCGCTGCTCGCCCGAGGTCCGCACGATCAGATCGACCGGCGGCCCGCCCGCCGTGGACAGGCCGGCGCCCAGCGTCTCTTCGTCCACGGCCACGTCCTCGCCTGCGCGCGCGCGATCGACCAACCGCTGGGCGGCGTCGACCAGGTCGGCCCGGCCGCCGTAGTTGAAGGCCACCTGCAGCAGGAACTTCTCATTGTTCGCCGTCTGGGCCTCGGCCCGCGCGACGATCGCGGCGATGTCGTCCGGCAGCCCCCTGCGGCGGCCCAGCACCCTCACCCGCACGCCCGCGGCGTCCAGCCGTTTCAGGTCGCTGCCGACGAAGGCGCGCACCAGGCCCATCAGGTCGGACACCTCGTCGGCCGGGCGGCTCCAGTTCTCGGTCGAGAAGCCGAACACCGTCAGGCACCGCACCCCCAGCTCAGGCGCCGCCTTGATGGTCCGGCGCAGGGCCTGGACCCCCTCGCGGTGGCCCACGGCGCGCGGAAGGCCCCGGCGCTGCGCCCAGCGGCCGTTGCCGTCCATGATCAGGGCGACGTGACGAGGCCCCTTTGCAGGCGCCGTGGCGACGGGCTCGGCCGACATATGGGACCTTCCTTGCACAGGAGCGACGCGCGCGTCAGACCTGCATGATCTCGACTTCCTTGGTCTTCAAGGTCTCGTCGATGCGCTTGATGGCGGCGTCGGTGTCCTTCTGGACCTCGGCTTCCATCTTCTTCTGTTCATCCTGGCTGATCTCGCCGGCCTTTTCAGCCTTCTTCAGCTCGTCATTGGCGTCGCGACGCACGTTGCGCACGGCGATCTTCTTGTCCTCGGCGTATTTGCCCGCCAGCTTGACCAGGTCCTTGCGGCGCTCCTCGGTCAGCGGCGGGATGGGGATGCGCAGGGTCTGGCCGTCCACCACCGGGTTCAACCCCAGGCCGGCGGCGCGGATCGCCTTCTCGACCGAGACCACCATCCCCTTGTCCCAGACGCTGACCGTGATCATGCGCGGCTCGGGCACGCTGATGGCGGCCACGGCGTTCAGGGGCGAGGTCGCGCCATAGGCCTCGACCATGACCGGATCCAGCAGGCCGGCGTTGGCGCGCCCGGTGCGCAGGCCGGCGTAGTCGTCCTTCAGCGCGGCGACAGACTTGTCCATCCGGTCGCGGAACGTCTTGAGATCGGGTTTGGCCATGGCGAGTGTCCTTGGTCCTGTCGTTGAATGGCGAAGCCGCTCAGGCGGGCTTGTTGGTGATGACGGTGAAGGTGCCCTGCCCCGTCAAGGTCTTGTGCAGCGAGCCTTCCTCGCGGATCGAGAAGACCACGATCGGAATGCCGCTGTCGCGCATCAGGGCGATGGCCGAGGCGTCCATGACGCGCAGGTCCTTGGCCAGGACGTCCTGATAGGTCAGCGTCTCATAGCGGGTCGCCGTCGGGTCCTTCTTCGGATCGGCGGTGTAGACGCCGTCGACGCTGGTGCCCTTCAGCAGGGCGTCGCAGCCCATCTCGGCCGCGCGCAGGGCGGCGCCGGAGTCCGTGGTGAAGAAGGGCGCGCCCACGCCGGCGGCGAAGATCACCACCCGGCCCTTTTCCAGGTGACGCAGGGCGCGGCGGCGGATGTAGGGTTCGGCGATGGCGGCCATGGGAATGGCGCTCTGGACCCGGGTGTCGACGCCGATCTTCTCCAGCGCGCCCTGCATGGCCAGGGCGTTCATGATGGTGGCCAGCATGCCCATGTAGTCGGCGTTGGCGCGATCCATGCCCTCGGCGGCCTTGGACAGGCCCCGGAAGATGTTGCCCCCGCCGATGACCAGGCAGATCTCGACGCCCTGGCGCGCCACGGCGGCGACGGCGGCGGCGACCACGTCCACCGTCTTCATGTCGATGCCATAGGGCTGATCGCCCATCAGCACTTCGCCCGAGACCTTCAGCAGGACGCGCTTGTAACGAAACTCGGAGGGGGCGTCGGGCATGATCAGGGGTCCGTGGATACAGGAGACTGGCATCCGCGCGAAGTGAATCGGCGGCTCATCATAGACGAAGGGCGCGCCGGCCTTCAAAGCCGAACGCGCCCAAACGCATAATTCTCCCTCCCCTTCATGGGGAGGGTGGTCGCGCAGCGACCGGGTGGGGAGGGCTGGGCGTTACAGACCTCAGGGCCTGAATAGCCTTGTCGCCCCCACCCGGCTTCGGCCTGACGGCCTCAGCCGCCCTCCCCGGGATGGGGAGGGAGAGGGTATTTCTCTTAGTTGCCGCCCGTCATCGAGGCGACTTCCGACGCGAAGTCGGGGGATTCGACCTTCTCGACGCCTTCGCCCAGCGCCATGCGGACGAAGCCCGCCAGCTTCAGCTCGGAGCCCAGCTCCTTGCCGGTGTTGGCGACCAGCTGCTCGATGGTCACGTCCGGGTCCATGACGAACGGCTGCTTGGTCAGCACCACGTCCTTCTGGAACTTGGCGATCTGGCCCGAGACGATCTTCTCGATCATGTTTTCCGGGCGGCCTTCTTCCTTGGCCTTTTCGATCAGGACGGCGCGTTCCTTCTCGATCGCGGCCGGGTCCAGGTCCGAGGTGTCCAGCGCCAGCGGCGCCGTGGCCGCCACGTGCATGGCGATCTTGCGGCCCACTTCGCGCAGGGCTTCCTTGTCGCCGGCGCCTTCCAGGGCGACCAGCACGCCGATGCGGCCGACGCCCGGCGAGACGGCGTTGTGGACGTAGGTCGCAACCGCGCCTTCGCCGACCGACAGGCGGGCCGCGCGACGCAGCTGCATGTTCTCGCCGATGGTGGCGATCAGGTTGGTGACTTCGTCCTGAACCGTCTTGCCGCTTTCCAGAGTCGCGCCGTGGATGGCCTCGACGCCCTCGTGGTGCAGACCCAGTCGGGCGAATTCCTTGGCCGCCGACTGGAACAGGTCGTTGCGGGCCACGAAGTCGGTTTCGGCGTTGAACTCGATGGCCGAGGCGACTTCGCCCTTGCCGTCCTCGCGCACGGCGACGGCCACTAGGCCCTCGGCGGCGACGCGGTCGGCCTTCTTGGCGGCCTTGGACAGACCCTTGGCGCGCAGCCAGTCGATGGCCGCTTCGATGTCGCCGTTGTTCTCAACCAGCGCCTTCTTGCAGTCCATCATGCCGACGCCCGAACGCTCGCGAAGCTCCTTCACGAGGGCGGCAGTGATCTCGGCCATGTTCTTCTCCTGAAATTCAAAATGGGCGGCCGGACTGTTTAGCCCGGCCGCATGTCAAGTTGACGTCGGTCCGGCGCGCGGCGGCGCCGGAACGTCCGTCCTCAGCCTTCGACCTTCTCGGCCTCGGCGGCGACCAGCTCTTCAGCCACGCCTTCCGCGCCGGCCGGAGCGGCCTCGGCTTCAACCACGACGGCTTCGCGCAGAGCCGGCTCGACCGGGGCTTCCGAAGCGCCCAGGTCGATGCCCTGGGCGGCGGCGCCGGCGGCCAGGCCGTCTAGGACGGCGTCGGCGATCAGGTCGCAGTAGGTCTGGATGGCGCGGGCGGCGTCATCGTTGCCCGGCACCGGATAGGTGATGCCGTCCGGATCGGAGTTGGTGTCCAGGATGGCGATGATCGGGATGTTCAGCTTGCGGGCTTCCTGGATCGCGATCGCTTCCTTGTTGGTGTCGATCACGAACATGATGTCCGGCACCGAACCCATGTCCTTGATGCCGCCCAGCGACAGCTCCAGACGGTCCTTCTCGCGCTGCAGGTTCAGCAGCTCTTTCTTGTTACGGCCTTCGCCGCCGGCCGCCACGATGCCTTCCAGTTCGCGCAGGCGCTGGATCGAGTTCGACACGGTGCGCCAGTTGGTCAGGGTGCCGCCCAGCCAGCGGTTGTTCATGTAGTACTGGGCGCAGCGCGTGGCGGCCTGGGCGACCGGATCGGCGGCCTGACGCTTGGTGCCGACGAACAGCACGCGACCGCCCTTGGCGGCCACGTCGCGCACGGCGACCAGGGCCTGGTGCAGCAGCGGCATGGTCTGCGACAGGTCGATGATGTGGATGTTCGAGCGCGAACCGAAGATGTAGCGGTCCATCTTCGGGTTCCAGCGGTGCGTCTGGTGGCCGAAGTGAGCGCCGGCTTCCAGCAGCGTACGCATCGAGAATTCAGGCAGAGCCATGATCGTCTTTTCCTTTTTCCGATCAAACCTAGCGCGGGCGGTTAAAAGGATCGGCTGATCCCTCGGAACGGTGCAGGCCGGGATGTCTCCCCGG
>JAFKFS010000200.1 GCA_017308115.1 Bordetella sp. | reverse complement strand
CATCTCCGGCTATCACATGCAGGAGGCGGGGGCGTCGGCGGACATCGAGCTGGCCTACACCATGTCGGACGGGATCGAATACCTGCGCGCGGGCAAGGCGGCGGGCATGGAGATCGACCGCTTCGCGCCGCGCCTGAGCTTCTTCTGGGCCATTGGCATGAACTACTTCATGGAGGTGGCCAAGATGCGCGCCGGCCGCCTGCTGTGGGCCGAGGCGGTCAAGCGCGAAGGCGGCGTCAATCCGAAGTCGCTGTCCCTGCGGACTCACTGTCAGACCTCGGGCTGGTCGCTGGCGGCGCAGGACGTGTTCAACAATGTGCCGCGCACCATGGTCGAGTGCATGGCGGCGGCGGGCGGCCAGACGCAGAGCCTGCACACCAATGCGCTGGACGAGGCGTTGGCCCTGCCGACCGACTTCTCGGCCCGGATCGCGCGCAACACGCAGATTCTGGCCCAGGCCGAAACGGGCCTGACCCGCGTCATCGATCCCTGGGGCGGCAGCTTCTACGTCGAGCGCCTGACTCAGGAGCTGGCGACCAAGGCCCGCGCCCTGATGGAGGAGGTCGAGGCCTACGGCGGCATGGCCAAGGCCATCGAGGCGGGCATCCCCAAGCTGCGCATCGAGGAATCCGCCGCCAAGACGCAGGCGCGCATCGACACCGGCCAGCAGACGGTCGTCGGCGTGAACAAATATCTGAACCCCGTCGTCGACGACATTCCGATGCTGAAGGTCGACAACGCCGAGGTGCGCGCCCGCCAGATCGAGAAGCTGCAACGCCTGAGGGCCGAGCGGGACGAGGCGGCGACTGAGGCCGCTCTGGACGCCCTGACCGAGGGCGCGCGGGGCAGTGAGAACCTGATGGAGCTGGCGGTGCGGGCGGCCCGCGCCAAGGCCACCGTCGGCGAAATCTCCGACGCGCTGGAGGCCGCCTTCGGTCGCCACGTGGCCACGGTGAAGACGGTCTCGGGCGTCTACGCCAAGGAGGCCGGTAATGATCCCAAGGTCGCCCGCGCCCGCGAAATGGTCGCCGCCTTCGTCGAGAACGACGGCGGTCCGCCGCGCATCCTGATCGCCAAGCTGGGCCAGGACGGCCACGACCGGGGCCAGAAGGTGGTCGCCACCGGTTACGGCGACATCGGTTTCGACGTGACGGCGGGCTCCCTGTTCCAGACGCCCGCCGAGGCGGCCAGGGACGCGGTCGAGAAGAACGTCCACGCGGTCGGCGCCTCGTCGCTGGCGGCGGGGCATCTGACGCTGGTGCCCGAGCTGAAGGCCGAACTGGCCAGGCTGGGGCGCGAGGACATCATGATCGTGGTCGGCGGCGTAATTCCGCCGTCGGACGTGCAGCCCCTGCTCGATATGGGCGCGGCGGCCGTCTATCCGCCCGGCTCGGTGATCGCCGAGACGGCCGTGGACCTGATCGAAAAGCTGAACCAGCGCCTGGGCTATGCTCAGCCCGCGCCAGCCCAGAACATTGGGGAGACGAAGAAGTGATCGGCAATCTGAACCACGTCGGGGTCGCCACGCCCTCCATCGCCGAGTCGATCAAGCTGTATCGCGACGTGCTGGGCGCGACCAGGATCGGCGAGCCGTTCGACCTGCCCGCCCAGGGGGTGAAGGTCTGCTTCATCGACACGCCGACGGCCCAGATCGAACTGATCGAGCCGTTCGACGAGACCAGCCCCATCACCGGTTTCCTGGCCAAGAATCCCAAGGGCGGCCAGCACCACGTCTGCTTCGAAGTGGCCGACATCCACGACGCGATCGCGCAGATGCGGGCCAAGGGGGTGACCATCCTGGGCACGGGCGAGCCCCGCATCGGGGCGCACGGGACGCCGGTGGTCTTCCTGCATCCCAAGGAGATGGGCGGAGTGCTGATCGAGCTGATGGAGACGCCGAAAGAGGCGCACTGAGCTCCGGTTTTGTAAACCGATGCAGACAAAAGGCCCGGTCGCGTGACCGGGCCTTTTTCATAGCTTGGCTCACCTTGGGTGTTTTCATTCCCGCTCATCCCGGCGGACGCCGGGACCCAGTCAGTGAGCCGAACTGGGTCTGGCTGCTGAGCCGCGCGTTTTGAAGCCAAAGTACTGGATCCCGGCGTCCGCCGGGATGAGCGGAGGTGAAGGGGCGGCCAGCACTTGACGTCATTCAGCCTTTCATAGGCTGCGTCTCGCCATTATCCCCGGCCCAGCGTTGGGGATGATGGCGAGCGAGGCTCAGAACAGGATCTTCCGCAGGCTGATGCGGAACGTCCGGCCCAGCGGGTCGAGGTAGTCGGGCTGATAGGACAGCGGCGTCTCGCCCAGGCCGT
>JAFKFS010000199.1 GCA_017308115.1 Bordetella sp. | reverse complement strand
GCTCGAACGGATAGTTCACCGTCGCCTTCGGCTTCATCATGTACTTCATCGACAGGCCGACGGCGCCGAACACGTCGGTCAGCATCGCGCCCTTGGCCGCCTGAACGATACGGGTCAGCATTACGATTTCACTCCGGCGCACTCGCGTTGATAGCGGGCGCTTTCCTTGTCGAGGGTCTGGCACAGGCGCTGGCGTTCCGCCTCGCGCCGTTCGATTTCCTGCACCCTGCGCTCCCACTGATAGACCGAGACGGGCTCGGCCTCATAGGGCGCGCAGGCCGACGCCAGCATGGGCGCGGCCAGTGCGAAGATCATGGCTGCGGCTTTCATCTTCATCCGCCGATCCGGCGTTCGCAGCCGTCCCTGTCGAAACGCGGGTCGTCCCGCGACAGACGTTGGCAATAGGCGCGCTTGTCCGCCTCCTGCACCCGCTCCCGGTCCAGGCGTTCGAGACGCGCGGACGCGCTCTCGGGCGCCGCCGGATCCATCGGCCTGAAGGTGCAGGCCGACAGGCCGACGGCGAGCGCCGACGCGATCAGGAATGCGGCGCGAACGCCCATCACGCCCCCACCGCGAACACGCGCCACGCCGCCACGAAGACCACGGCGACCAGCGAAGCCGGCAGGAAGATCTTCCAGCCCAGGCGCATCAGCTGGTCATACCGGTAGCGAGGCACGAAGGCCTTCACCAGGGCGATCATGAAGAACCAGAAGACCACCTTCACGGCGAAGACCGCCAGGTAGAACAGGTTGGCGACGAAGGCCGGCACGCTGTTCAGGAATTCGGTCGGGAAGCCCGGATTCCACCCGCCGCAGAACAGCAGGGTGATCATGGCGCACATGAAGACGATGTTGGCGTATTCGCCGATCATGAACAGCAGGTAGGGGGTCGAGGAGTATTCGACCTGATAACCGGCCACCAGCTCCGACTCCGCTTCGGGCAGGTCGAACGGCGGACGGTTGGTCTCGGCCAGGGCCGAGATGAAGAAGACGATCGTCATCGGCAGCATGACGATGATGGTCGGCAGGGTCTCGAGCCCGCCGCCGAACATGTTCCATTCCCAAATCCAGCCCGCCTGCTGGGTCACGATCTGGGTCAGGTTCATCGTCCCGGCCAACAGGATGACGTTGACGATGATGAGGCCCATCGAGACCTCATAGGACACCATCTGCGCCGCCGAACGCAGCGAGCCCAGGAACGGATACTTCGAGTTCGAAGCCCAGCCGCCCATGATGATGCCGTACACGCCCAGCGAGCTGATCGCGAGGATGTACAGGATGCCGACGTTCAGGTCCGACACCACCCAGCCCGGCGCGAACGGGATCACCGCCCAGGCGATGAAGGCCAGCACGAAGCTGATCAGCGGGGCCAGGATGAAGACCACCTTGTCCGACCCGGCCGGGATGACGATCTCCTTCAGCACGAACTTGAAGAAGTCGGCGAAGGACTGCAGCAGGCCGAAGGGGCCGACCACGTTCGGACCCTTGCGCAGCTGAACGCCCGCCCAGATCTTGCGGTCGGCCAGCAACAGGAAGGCCAGGGAAATCAGGATGCCGACCACGACCAGCAGGATCCCGCCCAGGGTGGCGAGGGTCCAGCCGACGGGGGTGGCCCAGAAGGAAGTCGCAGCGTCCATGATTTACTCCGCCGCCAGGGCGACCGGCGCCGTCCGCTCAGCGGACAGTTGGGCCATGGTTTCACTGGCGCGCGCGATCGGGTTGGTCAGGTAGGGATCGGCGATGACGGAGACGAAGGCGACGTCGCCCAGGTCTCCCTTGGCGCCCAGCTTGGCGACGTCGAACGTCGCGGCGGGGGCCAGATAGTCGATGCGGCCGAAGGTCGGATGGTCGCCCATCAGCTTCGTACGCAGTTGCTCCAGGGTGTCGAACGGCAGCTTGCAGCCGACGCGCTCCGACAGGGCGCGGATGATGGCCCAGTCGTCCTTGGCCTCGCCCTTCGGGAAGACCACGCGTTCGGCCATCTGCACCCGGCCCTCGGTATTGACGTACAGGCCCGACTTCTCGGTGTAGGCCGCGCCCGGCAGGATCACGTCCGCGCCGTGCGCGCCGCGGTCGCCGTGCGAACCCAGATAGACGCGGAAGGCGCCCGACGCATCGGCGTTCACCTCATCGGCGCCCAGCAGGAACAGAACGTCCAGCGCGCCCGGCTTCAGCATGCCGGCCACGTCTAGACCGCCCTCGCCCGGCAGGAAGCCCATGTCCAGGCCGCCGACGCGCGCGGCGGCGCTGTGCAGGACGTTGAAGCCGTTCCAGCCGTCCTTGACCACGCCGACCTTCTTGGCCAGCGCGCCCAGGGCGTTCA
>JAFKFS010000123.1 GCA_017308115.1 Bordetella sp. | reverse complement strand
TCGGACAGGATCAGGCCGGAGAAGCCCAGCCGCTCGCGCATCAGGCGGATGGCCTTCTTCGAGGTGGTGGCCGGGCGTTTGGCGTCGACGGCGGTGAAGACGACGTGGGCCGTCATCGCCATCGGCATGTCCGACAGGGCCTTGAACGGGGCGAAGTCCCAGGCGTCCAGGTCCTCGATCGCCGTCTCGACCACCGGCAGGTCATGGTGGCTGTCCGAGAAGGCGCGGCCATGGCCGGGAATGTGCTTGATGATCGGCAGGACGCCGCCCGCCAGCAAGCCCTCCGCCGCCGCCCGGCCCAGCTGGGTCACGGTCGCCGGGTCCTGCGCATAGGCGCGGTCGCCGATGATGTCGTGGGCGCCCGGCACCGGCACGTCCAGCACCGGGACGCAGTCGACCGTAATGCCCAGTTCGCGCAGGTCATGGGCGATCAGCCGCGCGCCCAGACGCACCAGCTCGCGCGCCGCCGCCGGATCGCCGGCCGCCTTCAGATAGGCGGCGCCCGGCGGATATTTCGGCCAGTGCGGCGGGCCGAGCCGCTGGACCCGGCCGCCCTCCTGATCGATCAGGATCGGGGCGTCGTCGCGGCCCACGCTGTCGCGCAGCTCGGACACCAGCGCCTTGACCTGCTCGGGGCTGTCCACATTGCGGCGGAACAGGATGAAGCCCCAGGGCCTGGCCTCGGCGTAGAAGGCGCGCTCCTCCGCCGTCAGCCTGTGGCCGGAACAGCCATAGATGGCGGCGGAGGTCATGCCGTTTCCTTTCCGCTCATCCCCGCGCACGCGGGGATCCAGACCTGAGCCAGGCGCCGACCGAGCATGGAGAACGACTCGTCCCCCCTCGGCGCTCGAAGCCAAAGAACTGGGTCCCCGCTTCCGCGGGGATGAGCGGCCGTTCCAGTCATTCAGCGGACGATGCAGTCGCGGCCCGCGGCCTTCAGCGCGTTGCAGAAGGCGACGGCGCGCTCGCGGCTCATGCCGGTGAAGGTGGTGCGATAGACGGTCGAGCCGTTGGCGGCGGTGACTTCCTGCACGCGCTTCTCGGCGCCCGAGGCGTACTGGCCGAAGCGGGCGGCGACGGCGGCGTATTCGCGATCGGCGATGGCGGTCGAGGAGAAGGCGCCGATCTGGACGCCGGACGATCCGCCCGTCGCGGCCGGCGCGGGCGCGGGGGCCGGAGCCTTGGCGGCCAGAGCGGGCGCTGCGGGCGCAGGCGCGGCCGGAGCCTTGACCGCAGGCGCGGGCGCGGCGGGCGCCGGGGGCGCGGAGTCGACCGGCGCGGCCGGGGCCGTCGGCGCCGGACGCGGCAGCACCTCTTCCGGACCGGGGGTGAAGGTCGGCGCGGCGTCGGACGGCTCTCCGCCGTCGCGATAGACGCGGATGTCGGCTTCCGGATCGACCGGCTGGGCGTCCAGCGGGGCCTCGACCTTCATGCTTTCGACCGGCGTGCCCACGGCGGGCGGCGCGTCCGTCGAGGAGCGCACGCCCGAGCGGTAGAAGACCACCACGGCCACGATCAGCAGCAGCAGGACCACCGCGCTGATGATCAGGGTGATCGGCGGCGACTTGGCGGCCGGGGCCCGGCGCGGGTCGTAGCCGCCGCGCGTGAAGGGCAGGTCGTCGTCGGTCGGCGGCGTATAGGCGCCCCGGTCGCGGCCGGCGTTGGAGTTGCCTCGGTGATCGTCGTCGTAGGACATTAGGTCGCGCCTTGATGGTCGTGGGACACGCGCGCGAATCGGCGCGCGTCGGCGCTCAGTCTAACGCGCCGTGAAGCCCTTCTCGAATCACAGATCGAGGGCGAGGTCGAGGCTGAACAGCTTCCTGTGGACCTCGATAGCGTAACGATCTGTCATACCGGCGATGTAGTCGCACACCGCCCGCGCCCGCGCGTCCCGGTCGTCGGTCAGGGCCGAGGCCTGCCATTCGGGCGGCATCACCTCCGGCTCGGCCATGAACAGCTGGAACAGCTGGGCCAGCACCCGACGCGCCTGGCTACGGGTGCGGTTGACGCGGTAATGGCGATACATCCGCTCGAACAGGAAGCGGCGCAGCACGGCCAGTTCGGCCGTCATGCCCGGCGAGAATTGCACCAGGGTTTCCGGCGCGTTGCGCACGTCCTCGACCGTCTCGATCCGGTGCTTGGCCAGGCGGGCCTCCGTCTCGGCCAGGACGTCGTCGACCATGACGCCGATCATGCGGCGAACGGCCTCCAGCCGCAGCATCCGCTCGTCGACGGCGGGCCAGTCGGCGCGCGCCTCGGCCAGGCAGCGCCCGATCAGGGGCACGCCGGCCAGATCAGACAGGCTGAACAGCCCCGCCTGCACCCCGTCGTCCACGTCGTGGTTGTTATAGGCGATGTCGTCGGCGATGGCCGCGCACTGGGCCTCCAGCGAGGCGAAGGTGCCCAGGCGCAGGTCCCAGTCGGCCGCCCCGCCCGGCGCATAGGCGGCGACCGCCTTCCACGCCGGGTCGGACAGCTGATGCGCCACCGGGCCGTTGTGCTTGACCACGCCCTCGACCGTCTCCCAGCTGAGGTTCAGGCCGGTGAAGCCGGGATAGCGGGTCTCCAGCTCGGTCACGACGCGGAAGCTCTGGACGTTGTGGTCGAAGCCGCCGAAGGCCTTCATCTGCTCGTGCAGCTCGTCCTCGCCCGCGTGGCTGAACGGCGGGTGGCCCAGGTCGTGGGCCAGGGCGACCGTCTCGGCCAGATCGTCGTCCAGCCGCAGGGCGTGGGCCAGCGAGCGGGCGATCTGCGCCACCTCCAGGCTGTGCGTCAGCCGGGTGCGGTAGTGGTCCCCCTCATGCGCCACGAAGACCTGGGTCTTCTCCTTCAGGCGGCGGAAGGCGGTGGCGTGGATGATGCGGTCGCGATCGCGGGCGAAGGCGGTGCGGGTGCGGCTGGCGGGCTCGAAAACATGGCGGCCGCGGCTGGCGGCGGGGTTTTCGGCGTAGGGGGCGCGGGTCTGGCTCAAGAGGGCGGGACTTCGTGATGGCGACAGGCCTTTGCGAACACCTGTCAGACCCTCATATAGAGGGCCGTGAGCACCGTCCAATCCACAGAATCAGCCCGCGACCTGTCGCTGTCGGTCGCAACCCGGTCGCCCGAGGGCATCGTCCTGGCCCAAAGCGGCGCGCGGCGCCTGGCCAGGCTGGCCGAGGCCGAGGGAAGGCCGGTCCTGCTGCGCGTCGCCGTCGACGGCGGCGGCTGCTCGGGCTTCCAGTACCGCTTCGAACTGGTGGACGCGCCAGAGGCCGACGACCTGGTGGTGCGTCGCGACGGCCAGGCTGTGGTCATCGACCCGGTCTCCGTCCCCTTCCTGAAGGATTCCGAGATCGCCTTCGTGGACGAACTCGCCGGCGCCCAGTTCGTGGTGCGCAATCCCAACGCCGCCTCCAGCTGCGGCTGCGGCGTCAGCTTCTCGATCTGAGCCCGCCAACGGCCTCGCTTGGCGGCCAGTCGTGACCCACCATCTGTAGGGCATGAAGCGCCTGCTCGCCCTGATCCTGCTGTTCAGCGCGCCGCCCCTGATGGCGTGCGCCCAGACCTGGCCAGGCCGGGCCGGTCCGCCGCCGCCCGGCTACAATCCCCACGCGGCGCAGGCCGAACAGCATCGTCAGGCCATGGAAAGCCTGCGCCTGCAGGCCGACCGGCGCGAAGCCGACGCCGCGCGGATGCGGCTTCAGACCGATCAGACCCTGCGCCGGCTGGAAGCGGCGCGATCCCCCGCCCCCGCTGCGCCGCCCTCAACGGCGTGGTCGCCGCGCCCGACCGCCCTGCCCGCGCCTGCGACCCTGACGCCGCCGCCCGATCAGACCGCGCCGGGCGTGGCGGAGATCGACGCCTGGCTGAGCCGTTCGCCGCACTGAGCCACAGCGTTACATTTGCATCCCTTCACCTGCCCCTGCGTTCAGCCTAGCTTCGGGCCGAACGACGGGAGAACGACAGATGCGTTGGCAGGGCGGACGGCGCGGCGGCGGGATCGAGGATCGGCGCGGCATGGGCGGCGGCGCGGTCGCGGGCGGCGGCGTCGGCGTGCTGGTGCTGGCGGCCATCGGCTATTTCGTCTTCGGCATTGACCCGAACACCACCCAGCAGCTGGCCAGCCAGTTCGGCGGCGCCGGTCAGGCCGAGCAGCCGGGCCGGACGGGCTCGCCCGAGGATCAGGACGGCCAGTTCGTCGAGGTCATCGGCTCCAACATCAACGACGTGTGGAAGACCAAGCTGAAAGGCTATGTCCCGCCGACCACCGTGCTTTACACGCAGGGCACCCAGACGGGCTGCGGCTACGGCCAGGCGGCGATGGGGCCCTTCTACTGCCCGGCCGATCAGAAGGTCTATCTGGACCTCAGCTTCTGGCGCGAGATGGAGAGCAAACTGGGCGCGTCCGGCGCCGACTTCGCCAAGGCCTATGTCATCACTCATGAGTTCGGCCACCACGTCCAGACCCTGACCGGCGCCAGTCAGCAGGTGCAGCGCGCCCAGCAGACCGCGCGGTCACAGGCGGAAGGCAACCGCTACTCCGTCGCGCTGGAGCTTCAGGCCGACTGCTACGCCGGGGTCTGGGCGCGCAACGCCGCCCTCGTCTCGAACGGCCAGGTGGCGCTGGAGCCGGGCGACCTGGAGGAGGGCATGAAGACGGCCCAGGCCATCGGCGACGACGCCCTGCAGCGTCGCGGCGGCGGCCGCGTCTCGCCCGAAAGCTTCACCCACGGCTCCTCGGCCCAGCGGGTGGAGTGGCTGCAGCGCGGCTATCAGACCGGCGACCCGGCCGCCTGCGACACCTTCTCCCAACTGTAGGCTCCACCGCTTCGGGGGATCAGGCGGCCTCGGTCCGCCTGAGGGGAGAGGGCCGCCCATAGGCGAACCAGCGCAGCGCCCATTCCAGCGGCCCCATGTTGAAGCGCCGCAGCCACAGGGCGCTGAAGGCCGCCTGGAACGCCCAGATTCCGGCCGCCACGCCCCACAGGCCCCACCAGTCGAGCCTGCCCCACAGGTTCAGGCCGTAGAACAGCAGGCCCGCGATCGCCGACTGGCCCAGGTAGTTGGTCAGGGCCATCCGGCCCAATCCCCTCAGCGCCCTGCCCACGAAGCCCAGGACGTTCATCTTCCACAACGACAGCAGCAGGCCGACATGGCCAAGGGTGATGGCGCACCGCCCCAGTTCATAGCTGGACTGCGCCGTCCAGGATGCGGGCGAGAACTGACTGTTCCACAGCATGACCGCCTGCCCGCCGTTGACCGCCAGCCCCAGGGCGTAGCCGCCCCCCGCCAGCGCCAGATAGAAGCCGAGCGACCGCGCGCCGCCCAGAACGCCCAGTTTGAACAAGGCCATGCCCAGCAGCATGAAGGCGACCGATTCGATGACCAGGGTGATGGTGTAGCTGGAGGCGACGTAGTCCAGCCAGGTCCGCACGCTCCATTTCAGCAGGCCTAGGGCGTCGCCCGTGCGCACGGCGGCTTCCTCGGCGACGATCTCGGGCGGAAGGCTCCGCGCCTCCTGCGCGCGGGCATAGGCCTTCAGGGCCTCGGCGTCCGTCGGCGAAAGCGCCGCGCCCGTCTCGACCTGTTCCGCCAGCTCAGCCCCCCGCCGCGCCTCCATCGCCTGATAGGCCCCGACCACCGTCGACTCGGCCGTCAGCAGCAGAAGCAGGACCGCCGACAGGACGATGAGCGTGCGCGGCCGGGCCATGCGGAAGACGAACAGCAGAAATCCCGACAGGCCGTACACATAGAGGATGTCTCCCGGGAACAGCAGGACGGTGGCGTTGAACATTCCCAGCGCCAGCAGGGCCATGCAGCGTCGGAAATAGACATCGGCCGCCTGGATCGTTCCGCGCCCGTCCTCGCCCCTCAGGGTGATCAGCAGCATCCCCGCGCCGAACAGCAGGGTGAACAGGCCCCGCATCGATCCCTGCACGAACAGGTGCTGGATGATCCACCCCGCCCAGTCCGGGTTGGCCAGGGTCGGCGGCAGGTCGGGATGATACTGGCCCCACAGGCCCCCCATCATCATGATGTTGACCAGCAGGATGCCGCACAGGGCGAACCCGCGCAGCAGATCAAGGCTCTCCAGCCTCTGGCTGGGCGACACCGATATCATGGACGGCGAGGCGATCATCCGGGCCGCTTATCCCCCTTAAGGCCGCAGATGAAACGGATTCGCCCCACGGACTATGGTCAACACTAAACAATGGTCACATCCATCAACGGGGCGAGATGCAGCGCTCCGTCGCCGATATCCAAAATAACGTCCCGCCCGGCGAAGGCCTGCATGCCCAGAAGGGCCTGCGGATAGTTGGGCAGCGCCCGATCGGCGTAGACGGCCGTGGTCACGTCCCGCCATGCCTCGCGCCCCAGGGCCACGGTTCGCGCCTGGATCATCCGCGCCCTGGCCACCCCGCCCAGCACGATGCTGGACCCGGCCCGCTCGGGGCGTCCGTCCAGCAGGCCCGCCGACCGCGCGGCCCCTTCGCTGAGCGCCAGCAGGGCCGATGAGCCGGTGTCGACCAGCGCCTTCACCCGCGCGCCCTCGACCAGGACCTCGGCGAACAGGGCGGAGCCCGCGCGCCGCACGGGCACGGGGCGATAGGCGGGCGGCCCCGCCGCTCCCGCCCCGCCGGCCAGCCGCAGCCGCCGGCGGCGCAGGTCCATCTCCAGCACGGCCTCCATCAGCAGGTCCTGGCCCAGGATCAGGGGCGCGCCCAGACCCTCCTCCTCCGACAGCGGCCCCAGGTCCAGAATCCCCGCGCGCAGGCGTTGGACGCGCGCCTCGCCCACGCTCAGGTCCAGGGTCACGCCGCGCCCCACCTGGGCGCGTCCGTCCACGCCGTAGGCGATCAGCGGCATGTCGAAGAGATCGTCCAGCCCCAGTTCGGCGACCAGCCGCCGATCGACCACCGAATACTGCGCCCCGCTGTCGATCAGGGCGGTCAGCTCTCGCCCCGCCAGTCGCACCCGCGCCGTCGGCAGCAGGGTCCGGGGCGCGGCGAAGGGCAGCCATCCGCTGCTTCCGTCCGCGCCGAAAGTCACCTGGGGCCGCCGCCACATCACATGGTCCTTGACCCACAGCCCGCCCCCGACGGCGGCCGCGACTGCTCCGGCGCGAATGAGAAGGGAACGGCGGTTCATCCGGGTGACATGAACCGGGCCGCCGCAGGACGCCAGCCCCTTTTCCGCCCTATCGTCGTCAGGGCGCGCGCCGAGCAGGATGCGCGCGAGCTTGTTGCGCCGCCCCGCTGAAATTCCTTTCGCACGCGCAAAATAGTCATGACGACAGGCCCGATCACGGCTAAAAACGACCCCGACATGACACCCTCCCCAGACCGCTACATCTCAACGCGCGGCGACGCCGCCCCCACCCGCTTCAGCGACGCCCTGCTGCGCGGCATCGCGCCGGACGGCGGCCTCTACATGCCGCAGGCCTGGCCTCCCCTGCCCGCCGACGCCACCCGCCCCGGACGCGGCTACGCCGAGATCGCCAGGGCGGCGATGGCGCCCTTCATCGGCGACGCCCTGCCTGCGGGCGCGCTGGACCGCGCCCTGGAGCGTCTGACCAAGGGCTTCGACCATCCGCTGGTGACGCCCCTGGTCGAGCTGGAGCCGGGCCTGTTCGTGCTGGAGCTGTTCCACGGCCCGACGGCGGCGTTCAAGGACCTGGCCATGCAGCTGGTCGCCGCCCTGTCGGACGAGGCCCTGGCCGCGACGGGCGAGACCCTGACCCTGCTGACCGCCACCAGCGGCGACACCGGCGCCGCCGCCGTGCGCGCCTTCGCGGGCGCCGAGCGCATCAAGCTGATCGTCCTGCACCCGCTGGACCGCGTCTCGCCGGTGCAGCGCAAACAGATGACGACGGTCGAGGCCGACAACGTCCTGAACCTGGCCGTGCGCGGCGACTTCGACGACTGCCAGCGTCTGGTGAAGGGGCTGCTGGCCGAAGAGTCCCTGCGCGAACAGGGCCGCCTGTCCTCGGTCAACTCGATCAACTGGGGCCGCCTGGCGGGCCAGATTCCCTATTACGTCTCGGCCACGACCCAGCTGGGCCAGGCGGCGACCTTCGTGGTGCCGACCGGCAATTTCGGCGACGCCTTCGCCGGGATCGCCGCGCGCAAGATGGGCCTGCCCGCCGCCGGTTTCGTCGCCGCCGTCAATCAGAACGACGCCCTGGCCCGCGCCATCAACGACGGCGTCTACGCCCGTCGCCCGGCGGTCGAGAGCGGCAGCGTCTCGATGGACGTGCAGGCGCCCTCCAACTTTGAACGTCTGGTGTTCGAGGCCTCCGGCCGCGACGCCGCGGCGACCCGCGCCGTGTTCGAGACCTTCGCCCGCGACGGCTCGGTCACGCTTCCGCCCGACCTGCTGTCCGCCCTGCGCGCCGAGGTGTCGGCCGTCTCGGTCGACGAGGCGACGACCAGGGCCGAGATCGCCCACGCCCACGCCGCCTGGGGCCGCGTCGTCTGCCCGCACACGGCCGTCGCCCTGGCGGCCGCGCGCCGTCTGGACCGCAACGGCGCGCCCATCGTCGCCCTGTCCACCGCCCACCCGTCCAAGTTCGGCGCCTTCGTCTCTGACGTCATAGGCGTCGAGCCGGAGCCGGCGCCCGTCATCCGCGCCCTGGGCGACCGCCCCGAGCGCCTGACGGTGATCGAGAACACCCCCGAGGCGGCCCTGGCGGCGGTGAAGGGGTTTGCGAAGGCGGGCTGACGCCTCTCCTCGGCCGCCCTGCGGATCATTTCAACGGTCGCCGGTCGACCGCGTGATGGCCGCCCGCATCCCCTCGGCGTGCAGGGCGCCGGACGGAGCGATCTTGTCATTGGGCGTTTCCGCCGGGCCGGTGTCGGCGGTTCGGCTCTGGGGAATCCCGTCGCGGGTTTGGCCGGCCTTGCGCTCGACGGCGGCCTTGAGGTTACGGGTCGCGACGCTCGACGCGCGCCGCCGTTTCTGCTCTTCGACCACGCGCTCGATCGCCTCGGCCAGTTGCGCCTTCTTCTCGCGCGCGCCAGCGTCGATGTTCATCTGCCCTTCACGGTTGGCCTGACGGGTGCGGGTTCGGACCAGACGCTGGGCGCGGTCCCGCCGCTCACGCAGCCGCCGCACCAGCTCGATCAGTTGCGCATCGGTCAATTGCGGCGCGCTACGGCTGGTCTCGACCCATTCCGCCTCATTACGGTCCAGGGCGCGGTTCTTGTCAGCGGCGGTCATGCTCATCCTCCATCTTCAGATGACAGGAGAGCGTATGGCCGTCTGGCCTGTTCCACCCTTGCGGCGTCATGTCCGGCCCTGGGGCGACGAAGAAAAGGCGGCCTCTCCAAACGAAGACGCCGCCTCATGTTCAGACCGGTTCGGCCGCCTTCCAGTAGTCCAGCCGCCGGAAGAAGGGCGCCGGGTCCTTGGGCGTGACCAGATTGGCCGGGTCGTGGAACAGGCGGTCATGCAGGCGCGTCAGGGTGAAGCGCACCGCCGCCGCCGCGCCCAGCTCCGGCAGGGCCTGGCGCTCGGCGTCCGACAGGGGCCGCACCGACTCATACCCCTTCTGGAAGGCGCGCAGGGCCGACGGCATCGGCCGCCCCTCGGCGTCGAAACCCCAGGCGCTGAGCGCGATGGCCAGGTCGTAGGCCAGCAGGTCGACGCAGGCGAAGTAGAAGTCGATCACGCCCCCCACGTCCGTCGCCCCATGCTCGTTCGTCGCGAACAGGACGTTGTCGGGGAAGTAGTCGGCGTGGATCGGTCCGCGCGGCAGGGAGGGATCGCTCCAGGGGCGGGCCAGGTCAGGCAGCAGGCGCTGCATCTGCTCCAGCATACGCCGGTCCTCGCCCCCGGCGACCGTATCGCAGCGCGCGGCCAGATCGGCCCAGGCGCGCGGCCCGACCGGGTTTTCGCGCACCCCGTCATAGTCGGCGGCGTCCAGATGCAGCAGGGCCAGCACCTGACCGGCGCGATACTGGTCCTTGTCCGTCGGCTGACGCTTCCAGGCGCCGGGCGTCCATTCGACGATGGCGGCGGCGCGGTCGTTGAGGCGGCCGATCACCCGGCCGTCGCGATCGGCCACGGGCGCGGGCGTCGGGAACCCCTGCGCCGCCAGCCGCCCCGTCAGCCCGAGGCAGAACGGCAGGGCCGAGGCCTCGGTCCGGCCCTCGAACAGGGTCAGGACATAGGCCCCCTTCTGCGTCGTCAGACGATAGTTGGTGTTCTCGACCCCCTCGGCGATCGGGGTCAGTTCGACCAGCCCGCCGAGAGGGTAGCGCATGAGATAGTCGTCGGCCTGTTGCGGCGTGACGGGCGTGAAGACGGCCATGACTAGACAAGCTCCGCGGCGGCGCGCCGGGCGCGCATGACGTCGGCCACATCGGCCAGCACGCTCTCGGTCGTGGCCCAGCGCCCGGCGCCGCGCCCCTTGCACGTCCACACCCGGCCGTCCTGACCATAGACCTTCAAGGCGTTGCGCTCCCCGTTCAGCGACAGGAAGAGCGCGTCCTCCAGCTCGCCGTCAAGGCGGACATAGGCGTCCAGGGCGCCGTCGCGCTCGAAACAGGCGCCGATCTGGCGCACCGGCGCCTCGCCCAGCGGCGTCTCGGCCGCCAGGACGTCGCGCGGCAGGTCCTCGGGCGAGCGGCCGAAGGCCTCGAACGACAGCAGCTTGACCTTGGCGGCGGCGTCGAACCCTTCCAGGTCCGAGGAGGGGTCTTCCTCGGCGAAGCCGGCGGCGCGGGCGTCGGCCAGGGCGTCGGCGAAGGCCGCCCCCTCGCCCAGGCGTTGCAGCATGAAGTTGACCGTGCCGTTCAGCACCGCCTCGAAACCGACCACCGGCCCGGCGGCGCGGGCCGCGCGCAGCGTCTCGATCATCGGCGAGCCGCCCCCGACCGAGGCCGACCAGGCGACGCGACAGCCATTGACGTCGGCCAGGGCCTGCAGCCCCTTGGGATCGCGGGCCACGGCCTGTTTGTTGGCGCTGACCACGTCGCAGCCCGCTTCCAGCGCGCGGCGGATCAGGGCGTGTCCCGCCTCGCCCTCGGACAGGGCCTCCAGCACCAGGTCCGGCTTCTTGGCCAACAGGGCCTCGACATCGTTGGTGAACAGTTCGGCGGGGGCCGAGACGTCCCGTTTCTTCGAGGGGTCGCGCACCAGCACCCCGACCACTTCAAACCGGTCGTCGGGCAGCAGGCGGCTGAGCAGGCCGCCGCCGACGACGCCGCAGCCGGCCACGGCGACCTTCAGCGGCGCCGCCGCCTGGACCGGGCCGGGAGGGGCGCCGCGCTCGCCGACGACCGTGCCCTCGGCGCGGCCCAGGGCGGCGACCTCGATCTCGACCCCCCGCGCCTGGGCCAGGTCGATGGCGTCGTGCTGGACCAGGGCGCCGCCGACCTGGCGCGCCGTCTCCCAGCTGGCGCGGCGATAGCGCAGCGGCGTGCCCGTTTCCGAGGCCGGATCGCGGTCGTAGAGGCCGTCGACGTCCTTCACCAGGCGCACCCGCTTCAGCCCCAGCTCGGCGGCCAGGACCACCGCCGTCAGGTCCGATCCGCCCCGGCCCAGCAGGGCCACGCGGCCGTTGGGACGCAGGGCGCCGAAGCCGGGAACCACCACCACCTCATGCTGGGCCAGCGCCTGATGCAGGCGTTCGCCCTTCAGCGCCACGGGGCGGGCGTGCTGGGCCGGGCCTTCCGCGACGATGCCCAGTTCGCGCACCGACAGGCCGACGGCGTCCAGCCCCACCCGGTCGCAGGCGACGGCGACCAGGGCGGCGGCCTTCTCCTCGCCCAGCACGACATAGGCGGGCAGCAGTTCGTTCGCGTGATCCAGGCCCAGGCTGCGGGCGTCTGCCAGCAGCTGGTCCGTCTGGCCCGCCAGGGCCGAGACCACCGCCACCACCTTCCGCCCGGCGCGGACGTGGCCGTAGATCTCGCTGGCGACGGCGGGGGCCTGGGATGCGTCGCGCAGCACCGAGGAGCCGAACTTCAGCACCACCACATCGGCGGCGGGGGCGGCGGCTTGAGCAAGGGCCTCGACCGGTTTCAGCGGATCGGCGACGAGGGCGAGGGAGGCGGACATGGGCGGTTTCCTGAAGGCTGGTCTGGGAGGATTTCGGTAGAAGCGGGGTGATCGGGCTGGATTCGGGTCAATAAAAAACCCGCCCGGGGGTCCGGGCGGGTGATCGGTTTTCTGCGTGTCTCGCCTAGGCGGCGCGCATCATCCGGTCCCCGCCCGCGAGGGCATGGTGGTGGTACCGGTGGTGGTAATCATGGACGCGAAGAGACCCGTCGCCGAGGCGGCGATCGCGGTCGTCTTCATGCTGGCGAGGCGGTGAGGCACAGGCGGCGTCCGGTTGAAAATCGTGCCCTAGGGTGAGCCAGGGCGCCGCGCCGCGTCAACCCCGTATCGAAATAATTTTTCACGACATCGCCCCAGCAGGCCGGTTTCACCACAGACAGGCGGCGCTCTGGATGAAAGGAGGTGAAATTTTTCGCTTGACCGGCGCCCTTCGCATCCGCACCGTAGGCTCACTCATCAAGACCGGCTGAGGGATTAGGCCCTTTGACGCCGGGGCAACCATCGGGTTCCGCCCGAAACGGTGCCAACTCCTGCGGGGTCCTTCGGGCCGCGAGAGATGAGTGGAGCGTCGACGAGGCGACTCCCCACGGTCTGTCACTGCATGGGTTCCTTGGCGAGCCGTTCTGCTGAGTGACCGAGACCATGACCCTGGCCCTGATCGAACCCGCCGCTCCCGCCGAGGAGCCCGCCTGTCGGCCCGCTTCCGCGCGCCGTCCGTCCGAGCTGCTGCAGCGCGACGGCGCCCATGACGTCGTGGTTCCCATTCCCGACGGCTTCGCGCTGGATTTCGGCGGAACCCTGACCCAGAAGCAGGTCGTGGGCCGCCTGCACGGCAAGGCCGACGCCCCCCTGGTCGTGGTGGCGGGCGGCATTTCCGCCGACCGCTACGTCCATCGCACCGAGACCAAGGGCCTGGGCTGGTGGTCCGGCGCCGTGGGGGTGCGCGCCCCGATCGACCTGACCCGTTTCCGCGTCCTGGCCTTTGATTTCGCGCCTGAATTCGGCGACGGCGTGAAGGAGCCGAAAACGCCCCTGACCATCACCACTCAGGACCAGGCGCGGCTTCTGGCCCTGCTGCTGGACCATCTGGGGGTCGAGAAGGTCGCCGCCTTCATCGGCTGTTCCTACGGCGGCATGATCGCCCTGGCCTTCGGCGAGCTCTTCCCCGACTGGGCCGAGCAGCTGGTGGTGGTGTCCGCCGCCCACCGCCCCCATCCGCTGGCCACCGCCTGGCGCGGCATCCAGCGCCGCATCCTGCAGCTGGGCCTGGAGACCGGCCGCGTGGATCAGGCCGTCGGCCTGGCGCGCGAACTGGCCATGACCACCTACCGCACCCAGGAGGAGTTCGGCGACCGCTTCGATTCCGAAGCCCCCAGCCATGCGGGCCAGGCCTATCCGGTGTGCGATTATCTCCAATCGCGCGGGCGGGCCTATCGCGACCGCACCACCCCTTCGCGCTGGCTGACCCTGTCGGACTCCATCGACCGCCACAGGGTCGAGCCCGAGGCGATCATCGCCCCCGTCACCCTAGTCGGCTTCACCACCGACCGCCTGTGCCCCATCGACGACATGAGGGAGTTGGCCGACCGCCTGCCCAACCTCTGGCGCTTCGAACAGCACCCCTCCGTCTACGGCCACGACGCCTTCCTGAAGGAAGACGCCCTGGTCGCCGACATTCTGACCTCCGTACTGAAGGACATCGACCAATGAGCCGCGCCCGCCCCGCCGATCCCCGCACCATCGCCGCCCGCTCGGGCGTCGATACGGACACGGCCCACGGCGCGGTCATGCCGGCGCTGTATCTGTCGTCCAACTATTCCTTCGCCGCCTTCGGCCAGCCGCGGAAGTACGACTATTCGCGCTCGGGCAATCCGACCCGCGACGTCCTGGCCGAGACCCTGGCCGAGCTGGAAGGCGGCGCCGGCGCCGTCATCACCGCCACCGGCATGGCGGCGGTCGACCTGCCGCTCAGCCTGCTGGAGCCGGGCGACCTGCTGATCGCGCCGCACGACTGCTACGGCGGCACGCACCGTCTGCTGTGCGCCCGCGCGAAGAAGGGCCATTTCCGCGTCGCCTTCGTCGATCAGAACGACAGCGCTGCCCTGGACGCCGCCCTCGCCGACGGCTGCAGGCTGGTGCTGGTCGAGACCCCGTCCAACCCCCTGCTGCGCGTCACCGACATCGCCGAGGTCTGTCGCCGCGCCCATGCCGTGGGAGCCAAGGTGGTGTGCGACAACACCTTCCTGTCGCCGGCCCTGCAACGGCCGCTGGAGCTGGGCGCCGACATCGTGGTCCACTCGACCACCAAATACATCAACGGCCATTCCGACGTGGTCGGCGGCGCCGTGGTCGCGGCCGATCCGGCCGATCACGAGCAACTGGCCTGGTGGGCCAACTGCCTGGGCGTCACCGGCTCGCCGTTCGACGCCTATCAGACCCTGCGCGGCCTTCGGACCCTGTTCACCCGCATCGAGCGCCAGCAGGCGACCGCCGGCCTGATCGCGGCGGCGCTGGAGCGCCACCCGGCGGTCAAGGCCGTCCACTATCCGGGCCTGGCCGGCCACCCCGGCCACGACCTGGCGGCGCGTCAGCAGTCGGGGCCGGGCGCCATGCTGAGCTTCGAACTGAACGGCGGGACCGAGGCGGTGCGCCAGGTGATCGAACGGCTGGAGGTCTTCACCCTGGCAGAATCCCTGGGCGGGGTCGAAAGCCTGGTCGCCCACCCCGCCACCATGACCCACGCCGCCATGACGCCCGAGGCGCGCGCCACGGCGGGCATCACCGACGGCCTGCTGCGCCTGTCGGTGGGGCTTGAGCATCAGGACGACGTCCTGGCCGACCTGACCCAGGCGCTGGACGCGGTGTCGCTGAAGGCGGCGGCGTAGAGGGCGGCGCTCTCCTCCCCATGCAAGGGGGAGGCGGATCGGGCGCGATAGCGACCGAGACGGAGGGGTGGCTTGGTTCCGCTGTCGTTAGACCCCTCCACCGCTTCGCGGTCCCCCTCCCCATTAACATGGGGAGGAAAAGGGAGTTCCTCTTTCTCCCTTCCCGGGACGGGGAGGGAGAGGCGTCGGGCGCAGCTCTACGCCACGGCCCGCGCCAGGGCCTCCATGCGTCCGCGTGCATCCAGGTCGCGAGCGTCGTCCAGAGCGAACTGGCCCATCATGCGATCCAGTTCGACCGCGTCCGAAGCCAGGGCGTGGCTGGCGGCGGTCGACTGCTCGACCATGGCCGCGTTCTGCTGCGTCACCTGATCCATCTGGTTCACGGCGATGTTGACCTGCTGCAGGCCGCTGGACTGCTCCTGGGAAGAGGCGCCGATTTCTTCAGCGATGACGGTCAGGCGCTGAATCTGGCCGGCGATGCGCTCCAGCGCCTGGCCGGTGTCGCCGACCAGGGCGACGCCCGTCCCGACCTGGCGTCCCGACTCGGTGATCAGGGTCTTGATCTCCTTGGCGGCTTCGGCCGAGCGCTGGGCCAGGGCCCGCACTTCGGAGGCCACCACGGCGAAGCCGCGACCGGCGTCGCCCGCGCGCGCCGCCTCGACGCCGGCGTTCAGCGCCAGAAGGTTGGTCTGGAAGGCGATCTCGTCGATCACCCCGATGATGGCCCCGATCTCGGAGGACGAGCGCTCGATCTCGCCCATGGCGGCGATCGCGCGGCCGACCACGGCCTGGCCTTCGACCGCCTCGGACCGGGCGCCGCGCACCACGACGCCGGCTTCCATCGCCCCTTCGGTCGAGCGGGCCACGGTGGCGGTGATCTGCTCAAGGGCGGCGGCCGTCTCCTCAAGGCTGGCCGCCTGCTGCTCGGTGCGGCGGGACAGATCGTCGGAGGCCTGTGAAATCTCGCGGGCGCTGGCGCCGATGGCGGCCGCGCGCTCGACGATGACCCGCATCACGCCCTGCAGCTTGTCCATGGCGGCGTTGAAGTCGGCGCGCAGCCCCTCATATTCGGCCGCGAACGGCTCGCTGAGGCGGAAGGCCAGCTGGCCGCGCGACAACCGGTCCAGCCCCCTGGCCACGCCCTCGACCACGAGCGCCTGCTGGCGCGCGGCCTCGGCGTCGCGCTCGGCCTGGGTCCGGCGCTCGGCGTCGGCGGACAGGCGGGCGGCCTCGGCCTCGGCTTCCAGGCGCGTCTTCTCCTCGGCGTTCTGCTTGAAGGTCAGGACGGCGTCGGCCATCCGGCCGATCTCGTCGCGGCGGCCGACCGCCGGGATGGCGACGTTCAGATCGCCGCCGGCCAGACGGCCCATGGCGCGGGTCATGGCCTCGACCGGGCGGCTGAGCGCCCCGATCAGCCACAGGGCCGCGCCCACGGCCACGCCCAGCGCCAGCAGCCCGCCCACGGCGAAGGCGGCGTAGGAACGGACGAAGGCGCTCGCCTTGGCCTCGGCCAGGTCTTCGGCCGCCTTCGTCTCCCTGGCGCGGATGGCCGCGACGGCGGCGCGCATGTCCGTCAGCTTGGCGACGTGGCCGACATCGTCCAGGGCCTCGGCGCGACCGGCCGGATCGCGGGCCAGGGCCATGGCGGCCTGGGCCTGCTCCTGAAAGATCGCGGCGGCGGCGCCTATGCGCGCCTGCTCCTCGGCATAGGTCCCGTGGATGTCGGACGCCGCCAGGTCGGATATGCGCGCGGGAAGATCCCGCCGCCCTTCCTCATATTGCTCCAGGATCGCCGGGTCGCCCGTCAGCACATAGCCGCGCATGGCGTTCTGCTGTTCGACCGCCGCCGCCAGGATCCGGTCGGACGCCTTCATCACCTCGCGGGACGCCAGGTCGGCCGCATCCGCCCTCTGCATCGACGCCACGGACCACAGGACGACCAGGGTGGCTGCGCCGCACGCGCCGATAACCGCCAGGAAGGACAGGATCAGTTTTCGGGGAACGGACAGGTTCTGCAGCATGTCGGACTCGGCGTGGGGAGGGGAAGTCCCTCCCTTCTGGTCCACAGTTGCTCGACAAAGCGTTAGCGCCCGCCTGCGGGCATCTACTTAGTCGCGGGTCACAGCGCCTTCAGCACCACCGACAGGGCCGTCAGCAGCAGATAGACGGCGAAGGCCTTGCGCAGCATCCTGCGGTCCAGACGGTGCGCCAGCCGCGCGCCATAGGGCGCCGTCAGCGCCGTCAGCAGGCCCATGACCGCCGCCGCGGGCACGTTGACATAGCCCAGAGACAGGGGCGGCCGCCCCGGCGCGTCCCAGCCGAAAACGGCGAAACCGAGGGCGGCGGTCGCGCCTATGGCCAGGCCGAACCCCGAGGCGGTCGCCACCGCCTGATGGATCGGCCGCCCGCACAGGGTCATGGTCATGCCGCCGAAACTGCCGCCGCCGACGCCCATCATGGCCGACAGCAGGCCGATGCCCGTGCCGACGCCGCGCCGTCCCCAGCCGGTCGGCAGGTCCTTTCGCAGGGTGACGCGCTCGGGCAGCAGCCCCATCTGCGCCGCGATCAGCAGCAGGCAGACGCCATAGACGACCGCCAGCCCCTCCATCGAGGTGAAGCCCGCCACGGCCGCTCCGACCAGGCCGCCGAACGCCACCCAGGGCGTCCAGGTTCTCAGCACCTGTTCATCCACCGCCCCATGCGCCCGGTGCGTCGCCAGGGACCGCAGGGAGGTGGCGACGATGGTCAGCAGGGAGGTGCCGATGGCGACGTGCAGATTGCTCTCGCCTCCCACCCCCAGCACCGAAAAGGCGTAGAACAGGGCCGGCACCAGCACCGTCCCGCCGCCGACGCCGAACAGGCCGCCGATCACCCCCGCGATCGCGCCGGCTCCCACCAGGGCGGCGAGCATCAGGGCGAGTTCGGAGAGGGGGAGGATCATATCCTTCGCTTAGCGCCACAGTCCCGCAGCGTCATCCCGGAAAGGGCGGCCGGGACGGCGAAGTTGGCGACGCCTTTCCTCCCCATGCAATGGGGAGGGGGACCACGAAGTGGTGGAGGGGCCTAGCGACGGCGGAACCAAGCGGCCCCTCCGTCTCGGTCGCTATCGCGCCCGATCCACCTCCCCATTTCATGGAGAGGAGAAAGCCATGCCCGGCCGGGGTTCTCCGAGGCGCGCTCAGGCGGCCTTCCTGGCCTCGGCCTCGCGCACGGCCTCGACCGCGCGGTCCACGACCTCCAGCCCTGCGCCGGGCTTGACGCCCTCGACGGTGAGGATGCGACGGAAGGCGCGCGCCCCCGCCCGGCCGTGCATCAGGCCCAGCATATGCCGGGTCATGCCCGCCAGGTTCGCCCCCTCCTCCAGCCGCGCGGCCATATAGGGGCGGTAACGCTCCAGCGCCTCGAACACGTCGGCGTCGGGCGTCGCCTCGCCGAAGATGCGGCGGTCCACCTGCCCCATCAGGGCCGGCTCGTGATAGGCGGCGCGGCCCAGCATGACGCCGTCCAGCTGCACCCCGTCGTCGGCCCTCAGATGCGCCTCGGCCTGGTCCAGATCGCCGATCCCGCCGTTGATGCAGATGGTCAGATGCGGCCGCTCGCGCTTCAGCCGCCGCACCAGCGCATAGTCCAGCGGCGGCACGTCGCGGTTCTCCTTGGGCGACAGCCCCTTCAGCCAGGCCTTGCGCGCATGGACGATGAAGCTGTCGATCCCCGCCGCCGCCGAGGCGTCGACCGTGGCGAACAGGCTGATCTCGGGGTCCTGATCGTCCACGCCGATGCGGCATTTGACGGTCGCCGGAACGCTGACCGCTTCCCTGATCGCCGCCATGCAGTCGGCCACCAGCTCCGGCTCGCGCATCAGGCAGGCGCCGAACCGGCCCGACTGCACCCGGTCCGACGGACAGCCGACGTTCAGATTGATCTCGTCATAGCCGTAGGCCTCGCCGATCCTCGCCGCCTCGGCCAGCTGCGCCGGGTCCGACCCGCCCAGTTGCAGCGCCACCGGATGCTCGACCGCGTCGAAGCCCAGCAGGCGGTCGCGATCGCCGTGGATCACCGCCGGCGCCGTCACCATCTCCGTATAGAGCAGGGCCCGCGTGCTCAACGCACGGTGAAACGCCCGACAATTGCGGTCGGTCCAGTCCATCATGGGAGCGACGGAAAACCGGTGCGGCGGGTGTTGGCTCATGGCCCGCCCCTATAGAGAAAAGGGGACGGATTGGCGACTGGCTCCGTCCAAGCTCCGCTCATCCCGGCGAAGGCCGGGACCCAGATGACATGACGACTCGGATGAACAGTAGGACGCGCTTGCGCCCTATCGACACGCGATGCGTCTTACAATCTGGGTCCCGGCCTTCGCCGGGATGAGCGGGGGTTCTATTATCTACCCCCGCGCCACCTGAAAACCCGCGAAGGACTGGCTGACCGGCATCAGCTCCAGCGCATTGATGTTCAGGTGCGCCGGCAGGGTGGCGACCCAGAACAGGGTCTCGGCGATGTCCTCGCCCGTCATCGGCGCCGCTCCGCCGTAGAGGGCGTCGGACGCCGCCTGATCCCCGCCGGTGCGGACCAGGGTGAACTCGGTCTCGGCCATGCCCGGCTCGATGGAGGTGACGCGCACCCCCGTCCCGTGCAGGTCCGACCGCAGGCCCAGCGAGAACTGGCGCACGAAGGCCTTGGTCCCGCCATAGGCGTTGCCGCCCTTGTACGGGTAGGTCGCGGCCACCGAACTGATGTTCAGGATCGCCCCCTTGCGCGCGATCAGGCGCGGCAGCAGGCGGTGCGTCAGCGTCACCAGGCCGGTGATGTTGGTGTCGATCATCTGGCGCCACTGGGCGAGGTCCGCCTCCTGCGCCGTCGCCGTGCCCAGCGCCAGTCCGGCGTTGTTGATCAGCACGTCGATGTCGCGGAAGCCCTCGGGCAGGGCGTCCAGCGCCGCGTCGATGGCGGCCTCGTCGCGCATGTCGAAGGGCGCGGCGTGCACGCGATCCGCGCCCAGTTCGGCGACCAGTTCGTCCAGACGTTCCTGACGGCGGCCGGTGGCGATCACCTTCCAGCCCGCGCCCGCGAAACGGCGCGCCGCCGCCCGGCCGATACCCGAGGTGGCTCCGGTGATCAGAATGACGCCGCTCATGATGTCCGTCCTTGAGGCTTTACTGCCCGCCGACTTAATCCCGCACCAGTCCGCCGTCGACCACCAGATTCTGTCCCGTCACCGCCCGGCTCCACGGCGAGGCGAAGAAGAGGGCGGCGTCGGCGAACTCTTCCGGCGTGGTCACCGAGCGCAGCGGCGTCATGCCGGCGATCAGGTCGAACACCGCCTCAGGCGTCGCCGCGCTGGCGTCGGTCGTGCGTAACAGGCCGCCCGAGATCATGTTGACGGTGATCCCCGACGGCCCGAGGTCGCCCGCCGCCGTCCGCGTCAGGCTGAGCAGGGCGGCCTTGGCGGCGGTGTAGTCGTGATAGGGCACCACCGGATTCTGGAACAGGTTGGTCCCGATGTTGACGACCCGACCGAACTTTTGCGCGCCCATGCCCGGCGCCGTCGCCTGGATGACGTTCAGGGCGCCGCGGATCACGGTGGAGAACTGACGCTCCATGTCTTCCCACGGAATATCGGCCATCTGGGCGCGGGCGTCGCCGTTGAAGCTGTAGTCCAGCGCATTGTTGACCACAGTGCTGATCGGCCCGCCGAAATGGGCCTGAACCTTCGCCACCATGGCGTCCACGGCCGCGCGATCGGTCACATCGGCCTGAACCGCCAGCGCGCGTTCGCCCAGTTCCGCCGCCAGCGCCTCGGCCTGTTCGCCGCTGCTGCGCCAGTTGATCGCCACCCGCGCGCCCTGCCCCGCAAAGGCCCGCGCCGCCGCCGCGCCCACGCCGCGCGCTCCGCCGGTGATGAGAACGATCTGATCGCGGATTTCCATGAGAACAACTCGCAGAGAATGAACCAACCTCAGCCATAGGCCGGGCTCGTCGCCAAGGCCAGCCGCGCGTGAAAGAACGAGGGTTGCCCTTGTTCCGTGGCTTGCCGATTAATCGGGAAAACGTCCAGGAGACAAAGCATGCTGACCCTCGCCGCCGCCCTGCTGCTCTCACCGGTTTCGACGTCGGTCGAGCTGCCGTCCAGCCCCGCGCCGCTGCACGGAACCCTGCTGTCGCCCGAAGGCCAGACGCGCGCCGCCGCCGTCATCCTGCCCGGCTCGGGACCGACCGATCGCGACGGGAACAGTCCGCAGTTCGGCGTCCGGGCGGCGACCTATCGCCTGCTGGCCGAAGGATTGGCCGAGCGCGGCGTCGCCACTGTCCGCATCGACAAGCGCGGCATCGGGCAGAGCGCCGCCGCCGCCCCGTCCGAGGCCGAGCTGCGCTTCTCAACCTATGCCGAGGACGCCCGGGCCTGGGCGGCCGAGGCGGCGGCGAGGACGGGCCGCCCCTGCGCCTGGCTGATCGGCCACAGCGAAGGGGCGCTGGTCGCCCTGGCCGCCGTTGCAAACGGCGACGACAAGGTGTGCGGCCTGGTGCTGCTGTCCGGCGCCGGGCGTCCGGCGGGCGTGGTTCTGCGCGAACAGCTGGCCGCCCTGCCCGAGCCGCTGAAGGCCGAGGCCTACGCCGCCGTCGCGGAACTGGAGGCGGGCCGTACGGCCGCCGATCCGCCCGCCTCGCTGGCGGCGCTGTTCCGGCCGTCGGTCCAGCCCTACCTGCTCTCGTGGCTGGCGCTGGACCCGGCCAGGCTGGCGGCCGCCTACGACGGCCCGCTCTTCATCGGCCAGGGCGCGACGGACATTCAGGTGACGGTCGCCGACGCCGAGGCGCTGAAGGCCGCCCAGCCGCGCGCCGAACGGGCGATCTGGGACGGCGTGAACCACGTGCTGAAGGTCGCGCCCGCCGAACGCGCCGCCAATCTCGCGACCTATATGGACCCGGCGCTGCCGTTGGCGCCCGGCGTGGTCGAGGCGGTGGCGGATTTCATGCTGAAGTAGAAGCAGACGCGACGCCTCTCCCTCCCCTTCATGGGGAGGGAGAGGCGTCGCGAAGCGGAGACCGGGTGGGGAGGGCTAGGTGATCCTGGCCTCGGCGCTTGACCAGCCAAGCCGCCCCCACCCGGCCTCGCCTTACGGCTCAGCCACCCTCCCCATGAAGGGGAGGGAGAGGAGTGGCGGCGCCTTCACCCGTCCAGTTCCGCCCGCGCCTGTTCGGCCAGGTCGAAGAAGCGGCGGCGCACCTCGGCGGCGAAGGGGTTGTCGTGTTCGATGGCGCGGAACACGGCCGCGCTGTCGTGGCGCACCATGTCGACGCCCTGCATGACGCGCTCGAAACTGGTCGTGGTCATGCGGGTCGGCAGCGGCTCCATCGCCAGCAGCACCTTGGCGATCAGATGGGTCAGGCCCTGCACCGTCGCCGCCTCGCGGTCGTGATCCTCGGGGCTGACGACGAAGACCTTGAGCCCCAGCGCCTTCCTGCAGAAGGCGGCGACGCGCCACGCCGCCTTGTCGCCGCGCACCGGACAGACGGCGATGCGCAGACCGGCGATGCCGTCCTTGCCGCTCTGGGGGCCGAACAGGGGATGGGTGCCGACGATCTGAACGCCCGGCGGCAGACCGTCCAGCATGACCTGCGCCGGCTTCACCTTCACCGAGCCGACGTCGAGGATCAGGGCGCCCGGGGCCAGATGCGGCGCGATCGCCGCGACCGTCTCGGCCAGGACGCCGACCGGCACGGCCAGGATGACGACCGGACAGGCCGCCGCCGCCTCCAGCGGAGCCATGCGGGCCAGCCCCTCGCCGTCGCTGACCGCCGGGTCATGGGCCAGGATATCGAACCACGGCGCCAGATGTCGCGCCGTCAGACGCCCGAAGGCGCCGAAACCGATCAGACCAAGTTGAGCTTTGGCGCCGCTCACCCCGCCAGCGTCTCCTGGAACCGCACCGGGCGGCCGTGGGCCTGGCCGATCAGTTCGCCGTCCTTCATCACCACGCGGCCGCGCACGATGGTCGCCACCGGCCAGCCCGTCGCCTCGAAGCCGTCGAAGGGGGTCCAGCCGCAGCGCGTGGCCTGCTGGTCGTGCGTGATGGTCTTCCTGGCCTTCAGATCGACGATGGTCAGATCGGCGTCATAGCTGACGGCCATCCGCCCCTTGTTCGCCGTGCCGAACACCCGCTGCGCCCCGCCCGAGGTCAGGTCGATGAAGCGCTCCAGTGACAGCCGCCCGTTCGCGACATGGGTCAGCATCAGCGGCACCAGCGTCTGCACCCCCGGCATGCCCGAGGGCGAGGCCGGATAGGGCTTGGACTTTTCTTCCTTGGTGTGCGGCGCGTGGTCCGAGCCCAGGACGTCGGCCACCCCCTGCTGCATCCCCCACAGCCACAGGGCGTCGACGTGCTCCTGCGACCGGATCGGCGGGTTCATCTGGGCGTAGGCGCCGAGGCGTTCATAGGCCTCGGGCGCGACCAGCGTCAGGTGCTGGGGCGTGATCTCGACGGTGGCGACGTCCTTGTGGAAGCGCAGGAACTCCATCTCGTCGCGCGTCGTGACGTGCAGGACGTGGATGCGGGCGCCGGTCTCCTTGGCCAGCCCGACCAGACGGCGGGTGGACATGATGGCGCTTTCGGCGTCGCGAACTTCCGGGTGGCTGGTCCAGTCGCCGGTGCGGGCCAGATTGCGGCGCTCGACCAGGCGGTATTCGTCCTCGGAGTGGAAGGTGGCGCGGCGGCGCACGTTCGACAGAACCTTCCTCACTCCCTCGTCGTCGGCGATCAGCAGGTCGCCGGTCGAGGCGCCCATGAAGACCTTGACCCCGCAGCAACCCGGCAGGCGCTCCAGATCAGCCAGATGGTCGGCGTTCTCATGCGTGCCGCCGATGTAGAAGGCGTGGTCCGTCCACATCCGGTCACGCGCCCGCGCCAGCTTGTCCTCCAGCGTGGTCGGATCGGTCGTATTGGGGTTGGTGTTCGGCATCTCGAACACGGCGACGACGCCGCCCAGGGCCGCCGCACGGCTGCCGGTCTCCAGGTCCTCCTTCCACTCCAGGCCCGGCTCGCGGAAGTGGACCTGGGTGTCGATGACGCCCGGCAGGACGGTCAGGCCGGTCGCGTCGAACACCTCTCCGGCCGAGGCCTGTGACAGGTCGCCGATGAAGGCGATGCGGCCGTCGATGACGCCGACGTCGGCCTTGCCCCGCCCGGCGTGGTTGGCCACCTCGCCGCCCCGAACGATCAGGTCATAGGTCTGGGTCATCGCGCGCATCTCCTGAAGTTCCGGCGCTTATGCGCGCCGAAGGCTTGGAGACGCAAGCCGAGGGCGATCAGGCCGTCCGTTCGGCCAGCAGCTTCTTCGCCGCCTTCAGCACCCGCTCATAGGGCAGGTCCATCATGTGCTGGATGTGCTGGTTCAGGCGCGGGTCCAGTTCGCGGAACTCATCGAGCGTGCGCGGGCCGCGTACGGCGACGCCGGTCCACGGACGCTTCAGCGTCTCGTCCGAAGGGCCGAACACCGCCACCGCCGGAACGCCCGCC
>JAFKFS010000198.1 GCA_017308115.1 Bordetella sp. | reverse complement strand
GGGCGATGCGGTCGATGCCGTCCAGAAGCTGGACGCGCACCTCGGGGCTGTCGGCGCGGACGGTCAGTTGCATGTCCACGCGGTCGGAGATGATGTTGTGCTTGATCCCGCCCTTGATGGCGCCGACGGTGACCACGGCGCCCTCCAGCGGATTGGTCTCGCGGCTGCGCAGGGACTGCAGCGCCACCACGATGTGCGAGGCGACCAGGATGGGATCGACCCCCAGGTGCGGCGAGGCGCCGTGCGTGCCGACGCCGTGAACGGCGATGTCCACGCTGTCCGAGCTGGAGGAGGTGATGCCTAGCGGCGCCTCGATCCTGCCCGTCGGGGTGTCGGCCGAGACGTGGAAGGCCAGGGCGTAGTCCGGCTTGGGGAAGCGGGAGTAGAGGCCGTCCTCGACCATGGCGCGGGCGCCGAAGATGCGTTCCTCGGCCGGCTGGGCGATCAGGACCAGGGTGCCGGACCAGTTGGCCTTGCGCGCCTGCATCTGGCGCGCCGTGCCGACCAGGGCGGTGATGTGCACGTCGTGGCCGCAGGCGTGCATGACGGGCTTCTCCACCCCGTCGCTGTCGACCTGGCGCGCGGTGGAGGCGTTGGCGAGGCCCGACTTCTCCTCGACGGGCAGGCCGTCCATGTCGGCGCGGATCATGACCGTGGGGCCCGGGCCGTTGCGCAGCACGGCGACCACGCCCGTGCCGCCGACGCCGGTGGTGACGTCGTAGCCCAGGGCGCGCAGCTCCTGCGCCATGCGGGCCGAGGTCTGGACTTCGAGACCCGACAGCTCGGGATTGCGGTGGAAGTGGTCGAACAGGGCGCCGAGGTTGGCGTCGTAATCCGCCTTGACGGCGGCCTTGAGCCCCGCGTCCTGGGCCACGGCGGGCGCGGAACCGGCCGCCAGAACGGCGGCCAGGATGGCGGTGAGCGTAGTCTTCTTCATGATGGCGTCCCCTCCAATGTCACGCGACCTTAACCGCTGGGAGGAAGGGGGCAACCGGGGAAGAGGGCTATGAGGCGCATGCACACTCTCTGCCGTCATCCTCGGGTCAAGCCCGAGGATGACGGCGGGAGGGGCGGTAGCGCGCGAAGCGGCCCCTCCACCGCTGCGCGGTCCCCCTCCCCATGAAATGGGGAGGATAGAAAAAGCCCCCGACGATCGCTCGGCGGGGGCCTTTCTTCAGGTCGGGGCCTGATCTCAGTTGTAGGACTGGATCGGGCGGACATCCATCTCGCCGTGGCGGACGGCGGCGATGCCTTGCGCGGCGGCCAGGGCGCCGGAGGCGGTGGTGTAGTAGGGAATCTTCATCATCAGGGCCGTGCGGCGGATGGAGAAGCTGTCGGCCAGGGCCTGCTTGCCGTCGGTGGTGTTGAAGACCAGCTGGACCTCGCCGTTCTTCATGACGTCGACGATGTTCGGACGACCTTCCAGCACCTTCTTGACCAGACCGACCTCAAGGCCCTGTTCGGCCAGGTAGCTATGGGTGCCCCCGGTGGCGATGACGGCGAAGCCCTGCGCAAGCAGGGTCTTCACCGCCTCGACGATGAAGGGCTTGTCGGCGTCGCGCACCGAGACGAAGGCCGTGCCCTCGGTGGGCAGGATGGTGCCGCCGCCGGTCTGGGACTTGGCGAAGGCCCGGGCGAAGGCGGGGGCCAGATCGGCCTCGCCCTCACGCTTCCAGTCCAGACCCATGACCTCGCCGGTCGAGCGCATTTCCGGGCCCAGGATGGTGTCGACCCCGGCGAAGCGGGCGAAGGGGAAGACGGCTTCCTTGACCGCGATGTGGTCCAGATCCTTGTCGACCAGGCCGAAGGAGGCCAGCGGAACCCCGGCCATGACCTTGGCGGCGATGGCGGCGACCGGCTGGCCGATGGTCTTGGCGACGAAGGGCGCCGTGCGGCTGGCGCGCGGGTTCACTTCCAGCACGAAGATTCTAGGCGAAGCGCCGTGCGGCTCCTCGATGGCGAACTGCACGTTCATCAGGCCGCGCACCTTCAGGGCCTTGGCCATGGCGGTGGTCTGGCGCTTCAGCTCGGCCACGGTTTCCGGACGCAGGGAGAAGGGCGGCATGGAGCAGGCGCTGTCGCCCGAGTGGACGCCGGCTTCCTCGATATGCTCCAGCACGCCGGCGACGAAGACGGTCTCGTCGTCGCACAGGGCGTCGACGTCCACTTCCGTGGCGCGGTTCAGATAGTGGTCGATCAGCACGGGATCGTCGCCCGAAACGCGCATGGCCTCGCCGACGTAGCGGTCCAGACCCTCGCGGTCGTGGACGATCATCATGCCGCGGCCGCCCAGGACGTAGGACGGGCGCAGCACGACCGGATAGCCGACTTCCTCGGC
>JAFKFS010000197.1 GCA_017308115.1 Bordetella sp. | reverse complement strand
GAAAGGCGGCTCCGCGACCGGCGCTATGGGAGCCGGCTTCTTCAGTGCGCATCAACGACAGCAGAACGCCGCTGGCAAGGGGGACGACGAAACTCGTCGATGGAAGCCGCCTAGAGTTGGCCGCGCACCAGCTTGCCGTAGTCGTCCATCAGGCTGAGCGACAGCGCGCCCGGCGTGAAGCGATAGTCGCCGACCTGGCCCACCGGCGTCACCTCGGCGGCCGAGCCGGTCAGGAAGCATTCGGAGAAATCGCCCAGCTCTTCCGGCAAGATGTCGCTGACAATGACCTCGATCCCGCGCGCCTGGGCCATTTCGATGACGGTCTGACGGGTGATGCCGTTCAGGATGTGATCGACACGCGGCGTGTGCAGGGCGCCGTTCCGGACGAAGAAGACATTGGCGCCGGTCGCCTCGGCCACATAGCCGCGCCAGTCCAGCATCAGGGCGTCGGCGAAGCCGCGCTTCTCGGCCGCCGTCTTGGACATGGTGCAGATCATGTAGAGGCCGGCCGCCTTGGCCGTCGACGGGGCCGTGGCCGGGTCGGGACGGCGCCACTTGGCCCACTCCAGGGCGATGCCCTTCTTCTTGACCTCGGGATCGAAATAGCTGGGCCACTCCCAGGCGGCGATGGCCAGATGGACCTTGCTGTTCTTGGCGGTGACGCTGAGCTGTTCCGGTCCCAGATAGGCGACAGGGCGGATATAGCAGTCGATCAGGCCGTTGCGCGCGCAGGTTTCCTTGCAGGCGGCGTCGATCTCGGCCACGCTATAGGGAATCTCGAAGTCGAGCAGCTCGGCGGAGCGCTTCAGGCGTTCGCTGTGCGCGGTCAGCTTGAAGATTTCACCGCCATACATACGCTCACCCTCGAACACCGACGAGCCGTAGTGAAGGCCATGGGTCAGAACGTGCGTTTTCGCCTCCCGCCAGGGAACGAATTCTCCGTCAAACCAGATCCATCCGTCACGGTCGTCGAAAGGAACGAAGGCCATTGAAGAACATCTCCCGCGCAAGATATTTATTTAGACGCCCGTCGCACGCCCGCGTCAACGGCGCCTCGCGAGGAGATTCGCAGTGAGCATGATCGAGCCTCGCGCCAACGGCCGGTCCGGCCCCATCGCGCCCGCCGGCAGCGGACGGCACATCCTGGTCGTCGACGACGACGACCGCATCCGCGAACTGCTCAAGGAATTCCTGAGCCGCGAGGGCTATCGCGTCACCGGCGCCGCCCACGCGGGCGCGGCGCGGCGCATGGTCGAACTGATTGAGTTCGATCTGATCGTTCTGGACGTGATGATGCCGGGCGAAAGCGGCTTCGACCTGACCACCTGGATTCGCAGCCAGGCGGCCCTGTCCAAGACGCCGGTGCTGCTGCTGACGGCCAAGGGCGATCCGGACGACCGGATCGAGGGCCTGTCGCGCGGGGCCGACGACTATATGTCCAAGCCCTTCGACCCGCGCGAACTGGCGCTGCGGATCGAGGCCATCCTGCGCCGCACCGGCGGCAAGCTGATGACGCCCAGAGAGATTCGCATGGGCGCGGCCGTCTTCGACATGGAGCGGCTGGAGCTGACGCGCGACGGCGAACCCCAGCGCCTGACCGAGGCCGAGTCGCAGTTGCTCAAGACCCTGGCCATCCACGCCCATTCGCCGGTCGAGCGCATGACCCTGTCGCCCGACACGGCCGACGTGACCGGCCGGGCCGTGGACGTGCAGGTCACGCGCCTGCGCCGCAAGCTGGAGGCGGACCCGAAGAACCCGCGCTATCTGCAGACGGTGCGCGGCGTCGGCTATATGCTGGCCCCGGACTGACGGCAGGAAGCGGAAGGCCCCTCATGCGGCTGACGCCGTTCAACGTCTGGACGCGGTGGATCAAGCGTCGGGTGCCGACCTCCCTGTGGGGGCGCTCGCTGCTGATCATCGTCCTGCCGGTGCTGATCATGCAGGCGGCGGTGACCTGGGCCTTCTTCGACGCCCACTGGCAGGCGGTGACGGCCCGCCTGTCCGAGGGCCTGGCCGGCGACGTGGCCTGGGCCGCCGAGAGCTATCGCGACGATCCCTCGCCCCGGAACCTGGCCCTGATCTCCGAGCGGGCCGAGCGGTCGATGCAGCTATCCATCGCCTTCCAGCCCGCCGCCTCCCTGCCGGACGAAGGGCGGCGCGGCGCCCTGGGCCTGGTCGACCGGACGCTGGAGCAGGCCCTGGCCTCGCGGCTGGACCAGCCCTTCTGGTTCGACACCACCCGCTACCCCGCCTATGTCGACATCCGCGTGCAGGAGGCGGACGGCGTCCTGCGCGTCATCGCCCCGCGCGAGCGCGCCGTGGCGACCCAGGCCCACATCTTCGTCCTG
>JAFKFS010000005.1 GCA_017308115.1 Bordetella sp. | reverse complement strand
GTGCTGCTGGTGATCGGCGGGGTGCTTCTGGTCCGGCGCGGCTGAGCCTATATCCCGCCCGATGACCGATCCGACGCCCGACATTCCGGAGACGCCCGACTCGCAGGTGAACGCCCTTCCGCTTCAGGCCGCCGAACTGATCGCGGACGAGGCCCGGCGCGCGCCCGACAAGCCCGGCGTCTATCGCATGTACGGCGAGGACGGCGCCTGCCTCTATGTCGGCAAGGCCAAGTCGCTGAAGAAGCGGGTGGTTCAATATGCGCAAGGGCGATTCCACACCCAACGCATCGGCCTGATGGTGTCGCTGACCCGTTCGATGGAGCTGGTGGTCACGGCGTCCGAGACCGAGGCCCTGCTGCTCGAATCCAACTTCATCAAGAAGCTGAAGCCGCGCTTCAATGTGGTGCTGCGCGACGACAAGTCCTTCGCCGAACTGATGATCCGCCGCGACCACCGCGCGCCCCAGGTCCGCAAGCATCGCGGCGCCCATACGATTCCGGGCGACTATTTCGGCCCCTTCGCCTCGACCTGGGCGGTCAACCACACGCTGAACACCCTGCAGAAGGCCTTCCTGCTGCGGTCCTGCTCGGACAGCGTCTATGAGACCCGCACCCGCCCCTGCATGCTGCACCAGATCAAGCGCTGCTCGGCCCCCTGCACCGGCCTGATCAGTCTTGAGGACTACGGCGATCTGGTCCGCGAGGCGGAGCAGTTCCTGCGCGGCAAGTCGCGGGCCGTCATCGGCCGCCTGTCGCAGGAGATGCAGGCGGCGTCGGACGATCTGGACTTCGAGACCGCCGCGCGCGTGCGCGACCGCATCCGCGCCCTGTCGGCCATCGCCATGGAGAGCAGCGTCAACGCCGACGGGGTGGCCGAGGCCGACGTCTTCGCCCTGCATGCCGAGGGCGGCCAGGCCTGCGTCCAGGTCTTCTTCTACCGCGCGGGCCAGAACTGGGGCGGGCGCGCCTATTTCCCCCGCGTGGACAAGAGCGACAGCGACCCGGAAATCCTCGCCGCCTTCCTGGGCCAGTTCTATGAGGACAAGCCGGTGCCGCGCCTGATCCTGTCCAACGTCCGCCCGCACGAACTGGAGCTGCTGGAGGCGGCCTTCAGCATGAAGGCCGGACACAGGGTCGAGATCGCCCGTCCCCTGCGCGGCGGCAAGGCCGGCCTGGTCGACCACGCCCTGACCAACGCCCGCGAAGCCCTGGGCCGCAAACTCGCCGAGAACTCGGCCCAGTCGAAGATTCTGGACGAGGTGTGCGAGGCCTTCGGCCTGGACGCCCGGCCCGAGCGGATCGAGGTCTATGACAACGCCCACATCCAGGGGACCCATGCGGTCGGCGGCATGATCGTCGCGGGGCCCGAGGGCCTGCGCAAGAACCAGTACCGCAAGTTCAACATCAAGGGCGAAGACCTGACGCCGGGCGACGACTACGGCATGATACGCGAGGTCATGCGCCGCCGCTTCGGCAAGCTGGTCAAGGACGAGGAGGCCGGCGATACGGTGGAGCGCCCCGACCTGCTGCTGATCGACGGCGGGGCGGGTCAGCTGGCCGAGGTGCTGGCCGTCATGGCCGACCTGGGCGTCGACGACATCGCCGTGGTCGGCGTGGCCAAGGGCCCCGATCGCGACGCGGGGCTGGAGAAGTTCTTCATGCCGGGCAAGGCGCCCTTCATGCTGCCGCTGAAGTCGCCCGCCCTCTACTACCTGCAACGGCTGCGGGACGAGGCGCACCGCTTCGCCAACGGCGCCCACGCCAAGCGCCGCTCGATGGACATCAAGAAGAATCCGCTGGACGAGATCGAGGGCGTCGGGCCGGGGCGCAAGAAGGCCCTGCTGCACGCCTTCGGCTCGGCCAAGGGGGTCGGCCGCGCCTCCGTCGCCGACCTGGTCAAGGTGGACGGCGTCAGCCAGGCCCTGGCCGAACGCATCCACGGCTTCTTTCACAAGTCCTGAGCGACGCCGATTTCGGGGTTGAGCGACCAACCGTCGCGGGTTTAGGAACGCGGCATGACCGACGAACTGACCAAGGGCTATCACCGCTTCCGCCAGAACCGGTGGCCGTCCGAACGCGCCGAATACGAAGCCCTGGCCGCCAACGGTCAGAAGCCGCACACCCTGGTGGTGGCCTGCTCGGACAGCCGCGCCGACCCGGCCCTGATCTTCGACACGGCGCCGGGCGAGCTGTTCGTGGTGCGCAACGTCGCCAACCTGGTCCCGCCCTATGAGCCGGACGGCAAGCTGCACGGCGTCTCGGCGGCGCTGGAGTTCGGCGTCAATGTGCTGAAGGTCCGGCGCGTCGTCGTCATGGGCCACGCCTCCTGCGGCGGGGTCAACGCCATGCTGAACGGCGCCCCCGCCAACTGTCAGGACTTCGTCGCCCCCTGGGTCGA
>JAFKFS010000122.1 GCA_017308115.1 Bordetella sp. | reverse complement strand
ACGCGTTGGCTCTCCGCATCGACCACCAGCTTCATCAGCACCCGCTCGTCCGAGCCGGTGAAGGCGTACTTCATCGGGCGGAAGCGGGTGACGTAGACGTCCACCTCGCCCGGACAGGCGTGGCGGGCCTCGGCCTCGGTCAGGCCGACCGTGCCGACCGGCGGCTGGCTGAAGACGGCGGTGGCGACGGCTTCATAATCGAAGCTCTGCGGATTGTTCCTGTAGACCGTCTCGTGGAAGGCCACGGCCTCGCGGATGGCGACGGGGGTCAGGTTCATGCGGTCGGTGACGTCGCCGATGGCCCAGATGTTGTCGGCCGTGGTCTTCGAATGCGGATCGACCTTGATCGCGCCGTTCTCGTTCAGCTCGACCCCGGCGGTCTCGAGGCCCAGACCCTTGACGTGAGGGACGCGGCCGGTGGCGAACATGACGACGTCGGTCTCGATCGTCATGCCGTTCTCGAGGTGGTTCACCAGGCCGCTCTCGGTCTTCTCGATCGAGGCGTGCTGGCAACCCAGAATGACCTTGACGCCGCGCTTCTCGATCTCGCCCGCCAGATGGGCGCGCACGTCGTCGTCGAAGCCGCGCAAGATGTTCGGGCCGCGATAGATCAGGGTCGTCTCGACGCCGAGGCCGGCGAAGATGCCCGCGAACTCCACTGCGATATAGCCGCCGCCCGCGATCAGGATGCGCTTAGGCAGTTCGGACAGGTGGAAGGCCTCTTCCGAGGTGATGGCGTGTTCGACGCCGGTCAGGCCTTCCGGCTTCCACGGGCGGCCGCCGGTGGCGATCAGGATCTTCTCGGCGGTGATGGTCTGGTCTTTTCCGACGATCTCGACGGTGTGGGCGTCCTTCAGCACGGCGCGGCCGTGGATCAGATCGACGCCCGCCTTGCCGAGGTTGGCGGCGTAGATGCCCGACAGGCGGGCGATCTCGACATCCTTGGCCTGCAGGAAGGTCGGCCAGTCGAACTTGGCGTTGTCGAAGGACCAGCCGTAGCCCTCGGCGATCTCCAGGGCGTGGCTGACTTCGGAGGCCATGACCATGAACTTCTTGGGCACGCAGCCGCGCACGACGCAGGTGCCGCCGACCCGATACTCCTCGGCGACGGCGACCTTCTTGCCGCCCAGCGCCGTCAGCCGCGCCGCCCGCACCCCGCCCGAACCGGCGCCGATGACAAAGAGGTCGTAGTCGTATTGTGCCATCGGGCTCTCCGGGAACGGACTCGAAGAACAGAGTCCAATTCGTCTGAATCGTCTGAAATCCGTGCGGCCGAACCGCAGCGCTGACCCGACTTAGGCGCCGGGGCGCGAGGGGGCAAGGCGACTCCCCGTCCCGCTCATCCCGGCGAAGGCCGGGATCCAGATGCAAACCCTGCCGGCAGCAAGTTTAAGCACAGAGGCAGCGCCCAAAGTCTTGGAGGCCGCGCCCTACAATCTGGGTCCCGGCCTTCGCCGGGATGAGCGGAGTTTGGTTCAGGGCTGCATCGTCTCGACGCCCGCGTCCGTGCCGATGACGGCCAGGTCGGTCAGGTCGAGGAACAGGCCGTGCTCGACCACGCCGGTCAGGCTTTTCAGGTCGGCGGCGAGGCGGGCCGGGTCGGCGATCAGCTTGCAGGCGGCGTCGTAGATCAGGTTGCCGCCGTCGGTGCGGATCAGGCCGCGCTCGGCCTCGCGCACGCGGGCTGGCGAGCCGATGTCATGATCGGCCAGGACGTCGGCGATGCGGTTGGCGGTCGTCTTGTGACCGAAGGCGACGACCTCGATCGGCAGGGGGAAGGTTCCCAGCGCCGGAACCACCTTGGCCGCGTCGGCGATGCAGATGCAGCGGGCCGACGCCTCCCACACCAGCTTTTCGCGCAGCAGGGCCGCGCCGCCGCCCTTGATGAGGGCCAGGCCCGGGCCGATCTCGTCGGCGCCGTCGACGGTCAGGTCGATGCGGGGCGTGTCTTCCAGCGTCGACAGGGTCAGGCCCAGTTCGCGGGCTAGGTCGGCGGTGCGCTCGGACGTCGGGACGCAGCGCAGGTCCGGCAGGTTGCGGGCGGCCAGCGCCTTGACGAACCAGGCGGCGGTGGACCCGGTGCCCAGGCCGACGACCATCCCGGCCTCGACGTACTGGGCGGCGGCTTCGCCGGCGTTCTTCTTCTGCAGGTCGCTCATTGGGATTTCGCCGCCTTCTTCGCGCGCATCGTGTCCATGAAGCGGGCCGCCCAGCCCGGCTTCGTCGTCTGCTGACCGCGCGCCAGGGCCAGATCGCCGGGCGCGACGTCCTTCGTCACCACGGAGCCGGAGCCGACCATGGCGCCCGCGCCGATGGTCACCGGAGCAACGAGCGAACTGTTCGAACCGACGAAGGCGCCCGTACCCACCGTGGTGCGGTGCTTGAAGAAGCCGTCGTAGTTGCAGAAGATCGTGCCCGCGCCGATGTTGGCTTTCGCCCCCACCTCGCCGTCGCCGAGATAGGCCAGGTGGTTGGCCTTGGCGCCCGCGTCCATGCGGACGTTCTTGACCTCGACGAAGTTGCCGACCTTGACGCCCTGCCCCAGATCCGCGCCGGGACGCAGGCGGGCGTAGGGGCCGACCTCGGCGCCGGTCGCGATCCTGGCGCCCTCGATGTGGCTGAAGCTGCGGATGCGCGCGCCCTCGGCCACGACCGCGCCGGGGCCGAAGACGACGAAGGGCTCGATGGTCGTGCCTGCGCCGATGTCTGTGTCCCAGACGAAGTGGACGGTGTCGGGGGCGCTCATGGTCACGCCCTGTGCGAGAAAATGCTCGCGTTGGGTTTTCTGGAACAGGGCCTCGGCCTGGGCCAGTTCGGCTTGCGCGTTGACGCCCATGACGGAGTCTTCGGCGGCGAAGACGGCGCGGGTCGGGGCGCCGCGCCTGCGGGCCAGTTCGACCACGTCGGTCAGATAGTATTCGCCCTTGGCGTTGTCGTTCGTGACCTCGGCCAGCAGGTCGAACAGCAGGCCGACCGGCGCCGCCATGACGCCCGAATTGCAGGCGGTGACGGCCAGAACCTCGGCCGAGGCCTCCTTGGCCTCGGTGATGGCCAGCAGGTCGTCGCCCTTGAGGATCAGGCGGCCGTAGGCGCCGGGATCGCGCGCCTCGAAGCCGATGACGGTGACGCCTTCATGGACGCCTTCATGAGCGTCGGCGAAGACCGGCTCGATGTCGGCGGCCTTCAACAGAGGCACGTCGCCGTAGGTGACGACCACATGGCCCACGAAGTCGCCCAGCACGGCCTCGGCGGCGCGCACGGCGTGGCCGGTGCCCAGCGGCGGGTCCTGAACGGCGATGCTGTCGGGGCCGAGGCGCTTCTCGACATGGGCGCGAACCTCGGGCGAATGGGCGCCGACCACCACGACGATCCGCTCGCAGCCCAGGGCCTCGGCCGCGTCGATGGCGTGGTCCAGCATGGCGCGCGCGCCGACCGGGTGCAGCACCTTGGGCAGGGGCGACTTCATGCGCGTGCCCTGCCCGGCGGCGAGGATGATGGCGGCCCTGGGATGACTCGGTGGGTGAGGCTGGCTGGTCATGAATCGATCCGGCGGCTTGTCGTTCCGCGCGATCTAGCCCATTGCCGGGGTCTTCGCGAGCCGGGAGACAGATGAGTGAGCATTGAGCGCGACCTGGAAGGCTGGACCATCGCCTTCGACCTGGACGGGACCCTGGTGGATTCGGCGCCGGACCTGATCGGCACGCTGAACCGGATGCTGGCGGAGTATGAACTGCCGCCCGTGCCCATGTCCTCGACACGTCACCTGGTCGGGCACGGCGCCATGGCCATGCTGCGCCACGGCTTCATGGAGGCGGGCGCCAGCTGGGACGAAGCCCACGCCCCCGGCCTGTTCGAGCGCTTCATCGAAGACTACACGGCCCACATCGCCGATGAGAGCCGCCCCTTCGAGGGCTGCGTCGCGGCGCTGGACCGGCTGAGCGCGCGCGGGGCGATCCTGTGCGTGGCGACCAACAAGCGCACAGACCTGTCGGTCACGCTGATCGAGGCGCTGGGGCTGACCCGCCACTTCGCCTTCGTCGCCGGGCCGGACGCGGTGTCGGCCCGCAAGCCCAGCGGCGTCCATATCCTCGAAGCCGTCCAGAAGGCGGGCGGCGATCCCGCGCGCTGCGTCATGGTCGGCGACAGCACCACGGACACCAAGGCGGCCAGGGACGCGGGCGTCCCCTGCATCGTCGTCGGCTTCGGCTACAATGACGCGCCCCCTGCGGAAATGGGCGGCGACGTGACGATCGATCACTATGACGGATTCGAGGACGCCCTGGCCGGCGTGACGGGCGCCTGATGTCACAAACGCCGGCCTCAATGTCCGCAGCGAGACGACGAAGAGCATGAACCTCAGAAATTTCTATCTGGCCATGGCCGTCGCGGGGACCGTGATCCCCTGGCTGTTCTTCGGCGCGTTCTTCGGGGCCCATGGGCCGGACATTCCGCTTTTCCTGCAGTCACTTTTCGCAAACGGCGCCGCGGGCGGTTTCTCGGCCGACGTCCTGATCTCCATCGTCATATTCTGGGTGTGGTCGTGGCGCGATGCGCGCGAACGCAAGGTGGCGCGCTGGTGGCTGGTCCTTCCGGCCAGTTTCTTCGTCGGCCTGTCGCTGTCGCTGCCTCTGTATCTCTATCTGCGTGAGCGCGGCTGAGTTCCGCCCCCACGAAAACTAAACGATCTGTCAGAACTTCTGCGCGTCGATCGCACTCGACGCGGTTGTCGTTCGCGCGTGCGACAAACACATAGACCGACCGCTCCTCGCCAAAGGTCGTCATGTTTCGTCGCTTCTTCGCCATCCCCCTGTGGCAGCGCACCGCCGCCGGGTTCGCCCTGGGCGTCATCGCCGGCCTGATCCTGCGCGAGCAGGCGCCGATCTGGCTGCAGCCGATCGGCGACGTCTATCTGAACCTGATCCGCATGGTGGTGGCGCCGCTGGTGCTGTTCACCATCGCCAGTTCGATCGCCAGGCTGGGCGAAGGGGTCGGGGCCGTGCGGCTGGGCGTGCGGACCCTCGTCTGGTTCGCCGTCACCTCCCTGCTGGCCGTGCTGGTGGGCTTCGCCTTCGGCCACATCATCAATCCGGGCGTCGGCCTGTCCGACCTGCCGCTGGGCGAGGTGAAGGCGCGCGAGATCCCCTCGCCCCTGCAGGTGCTGCTGGGCGTCGTGCCGACCAATCCCTTCGCCTCCCTGGCCGAGGGCAAGGTGCTGCAGATCATCTTCTTCTCGGCCCTGCTGGGGGCGGCGCTGGTGGCGCTGGGCGACCGGGCGCAGAATGCGCGCAGGCTGGTGGACGAAGGCGCGGCCCTGATCTTCCGCATCACCCGCTGGGTGATCCAGCTGACGCCGTTCGGGGTGTTCGGCCTGATCGGCTCGGTCGTCGGCGGCTATGGCTGGGAGGCGCTGCTGCCGCTGGGCAAGTTCATCTTCGCCATCTATGCGGCCTGCCTGTTCCACATCTTCGTCGTCTATTCGGGCCTGCTGAAGCTGCATGGGCTGAAGGTGGTCAGCTTCTTCCGCGGCGGCGCGGCGGCCATGCAGACGGCCTTCGCCACCTCGTCGTCGCTGGGGACCCTGCCCGTCACCCTGCGCCAGACGGTCGAGCGGCTGGGCGTGCCGCAAGCCTATGCGTCCTTCGCCGTGCCTCTGGGCGCCAATGTGAAGATGGACGGGTGCGGCGCCATCTATCCGGCCATCGCCTCCATCTTCATCGCTCAGTATTTCCAGATCGACCTGACGCTGACCCAATATGTGCTGATCGGCCTGACGGCGGTGCTGGGATCGCTGGGCACGGCGGGCGTGCCGGGCACCAGCATCGTCATGCTGACCCTGACGCTGTCGACGGCGGGGCTGCCGCTGGAGGGCGTCGGCTACATCATCGCCATCGACCGCATCATCGACATGATGCGCACGGCCGCCAACGTCACAGGCCAGATGGTCGTGCCGGTCCTGGTCGCCAGGGAGGAAGGCGTCCTGAACCAGGACATCTACGACGGCCATGTCGCCTGGCTGCCGGGCGATCCAGAGGACGAAACCCCGGAAGGCGCGCGGGCGGCGGGAATCTGAGCAAGCGACGCAGCGATTTGATGAATTTAGGCTTGCCGTCGCCGGAATCGCGGGCTATGTCCGCGCCTCCCGACGGCGTAGTCACTGACCGCCCCGTTCCAGGCGGACGCGTAGCTCAGCGGGAGAGCACCTCGTTCACACCGAGGGGGTCACAGGTTCAATCCCTGTCGCGTCCACCATTCCTTCCCCTGCAAATGCTGGCCGTGAGTCGTGTCAGCCGAGTTGATTCGGCGATCCGCGGGACGGATTTTGTCGGAAATTTGGCGTAGATGCGGCGCCGAAATGGAACTCAATTCTTAACAGTCAGTTAACGAGACTGCCGACGACGCCGGGGGGTCATGCGATCTCTCCCGTCACGTGAATACAGTAATCAGGTAACGTTGTTCCGCGACATGTAAACAACCATCAAGGCTGAGGGCGATGACATATGATCGCTTTTCTTATGCGCCGCCTCATGACGCCCCCAGCGCCAAGCATATCGCCGTATCCGGGGGCGCAGGTTTCCTGGGATCTCATCTGTGCGCAAGACTGATCGCCGCAGGCCATCATGTCACCTGCATCGATAATTTTCATACCGGACGGCACGCGAACGTCGCTGACCTGATGAGTTGCGACCGTTTCCACCTGGCGGCCCAGGACATCAATGAGCCGCTGGACGAGGCCCTGGGGCGGTTCGATCAGATATACAACCTGGCCTGTCCCGCCTCCCCGGTTCACTATCAGTACGACCGGGTGAAAACGGCCCTGACGTGCTCGATCGGCACGCTGCACCTGCTGAAGCGGGCCGCCTCGGACGGGGCGCGCTTCTTCCAGGCCTCGACCTCGGAAATCTATGGCGATCCCGAGATCCACCCGCAGGTGGAGACCTATCGCGGCAACGTCAACACGGTCGGCCCGCGGTCCTGCTACGACGAGGGCAAGCGGTTCGCAGAGACCCTCGTCACCGATTTCGGCCAGCAGCACGGCCTGACCACGCGGATCGTGCGCATCTTCAACACCTATGGGCCCCGGATGCACCCGGACGACGGGCGGGTGGTGTCGAACTTCATCGTCCAGGCCCTGGCGGGGCGGGACATCACCATCTACGGCACCGGCGAACAGACGCGCTCCTTCTGCTTCGTCGACGACCTGATCGAGGGCTTCCTCCGCCTGATGGAGACGGACGAGGAAATCGACGGGCCGGTCAACATCGGCAATCCCAACGAGATCACGGTCAATGAACTGGCCCGGCGCGTCATCGCCCTGTCCGGCTCGCGCTCGCGCCTGGTCTATCACCCCTTGCCGATCGACGATCCGCGCCGCCGCAAGCCCGACATCTCCAGGGCGCTGACCCATTTGCACTGGTCGCCGCAGGTGCCGCTGGAGGAAGGGCTGGAGCAGACCATCGCCTACTTCGCCGCCGAGTTGGACGGCGAACGCCTGGCCGCAAGCGGCGCGGCCGCATCCTGAGACGACAACCGAACAAGGCCTCCACCGACGAACTGGAAAGATAACTGGGCGAGCGGCGTGATGAACACTCAAGATCCGAACTGGGCGACCCTGCTGGTCTGGCTGTTCGCCATTTCCCAGGTCCTGTACTTCGGCAGCTTCCTGCTGGAGATGTATTTCCGCTCGCTGCGCGTCGAGCGGGTGGACATGACCGAGCCCCTGCCCGCCCATGAGGCGGACCATCCCTTCATCGTCCTGCTCTACCCCGTGCTGCGGGAGCTGGAGAGCACCATGGAGACGACCTTCACGGCGCTGGCCAAGCTGGACTATCCTGCGGACCGTTATCGCGTCCTGGCCATTCCCAACAGCAACGACGCCGAGACGATCGCCAGCCTGCAAAGGCTGAGCCGGGCCTATCCCTTCGTCGAAATCCTGGAGGTTCCGCCGACCGCCGATCCCCGTTGGGACCGGGTGTGGAACGCCTGGGACCGGAATCCCAAGGCCTATTGGTGGCACAGCGGCAAGCGCGCCGGGGTCAAGGACCTGCCGCCCAAGAAGACGCGCCAGCTGATCTACGCCACCTATCACGTGGCCGAGACCTACAGGGACAAGAGCGGGCTGACGATCGACTACATCGACGCCGACAGTTGCCCGCCGGCCGATCACTTCAAGGCCGCGGCCATCGGCCTACGCCGGTTCGACGTGCTGCAGGCGCGCAATGTGGCGGGCAATCTGAACGCCAGTCTGGCCGCCGCCTTCCACGCCTTCGACCACATGACCTGGGACGGGGCCAAATACGGCCACCTGTCTGATCCGAAGCAACCTTACTGGGTGCTGGGCAAGGGGCTGTTCTTCAAGGTCGACGACCTGATCGAACTGGGAAGCTTCCACCCCTGGATCGCCATCGAGGACCCCGAGGTGGGTCAGCGCTTCTGGAAGAACGGCCGGACGCTGGGCATCATCGAAGGTTCGCTGATCGAAGAGGTGCCCGAGACCTTCCGCGAGGGGATCACCCAGAGGAAGCGCTGGGTCGCCGGCTTCTTCCAGAGCCTGACGACGCCGCTGAAGGAGATGGACTTCAGCTTCGGCGAACGGGTGCGCGCATGGATGAACTTCCTGCCGTGCATGTCCATGTGGGTGAACACCCTGGGCATTCCACTGGGCGTCTGGGCGGCCTGGCGGTTCTTTCAGGGCGACGACTTCCTGCCCCTGTGGCTGGTGATCCTGTCGATCTTCAACATCATCGCCTTCTCCATCCTGATGATCGGCCTCTACATCAAGACGTGGCGGCGGACCGACCTGGTGCTGGACGGCGTGGGCGAGCGGCTCCGCTACATGCTGATGGTCAATCCGGTCTTCATCATGGTCTGGTGGTGCGTCTGGATCATCCCGCTGACTCTGGGCTTCGTCATGTACCTGCGGGACAGCGGCCTGGCCTGGCAGCGGACCGAGAAGATCGACGCCAACAACACCCTCGTCCGCACCAAGCTGGATGAGTTCGGCGCCCTTCGTCACCACCATTAGGCAGACGGTCATGGACAGGCATATTCTCATCACGGGCGGGGCGGGCTTCATCGGCTCCCACCTGGTCGACGCCATGCTGGCGCGCGGCTATCGCGTGAGCGTGCTGGACAGCCTGTCGCCCCAGGTTCACGGCGACGCCGAACTGGATGCGGACGGCTGGCCCGTCTATCTCGACGCGCGGGCCCGTCGCATCAGGGGCGACCTGCTGGAGGACGGGGTGTTCGAGGCCGCCCTGGACGGCGTGACCCATCTGGCCCACCTCGCCGCCTCGGTCGGCGTGGGTCAGAGCATGACCAACATCGTCGACTACACCCGCAACAACGTCATGACGGCGGCTGTCATGCTGGAGGTCCTGTCCCAGCGGCCGCACACGGTCGAACGGATCGCCGTGGCCTCCTCCATGTCGATCTATGGCGAGGGGGATTACGTCCGCCCCTCGACGGGCGCCCATGTGACCGCCGACATCCGCCCGCTGACCCAGTTGGAGGCGCGCCATTGGGACCTGACGGTCGAGGGCGAGCCGCTGGAGCCCTGCCCCACGCCGGAGGAGAAGCTGTTGCAGCCCAACTCCATCTATGCGGTGAACAAGCGCGACCATGAGGAGATGTTCCTGTCGGTCGGACGGGCCCTGCGCATCCCCACCGTGGCCCTGCGGCTGTTCAACGCCTATGGCTCGCGCCAGGCCCTGAGCAATCCCTATACGGGGGTGGCGGCCATCTTCATCTCGCGGCTGATGAACGACCAGCCGCCGCTGGTCTTCGAGGACGGGCGGCAGATGCGCGACTTCGTCCATGTGCAGGACGTGGCCGAAGCCTTCGCCACCGTGCTGGATGACGACCGCGAGATCTGGGACGTGTTCAACGTCGGCAGCGGCGCGCCGGTCTCCATCAACGAGATCGCCGGCGTTCTGGCGCGGCTCCTGGGCAAGAACATCGCCCCGGAGGTGCTGAACCGTTATCGGGTCGGGGACATCCGCCACTGCTTCGGCGACATCTCCAAGATCGAGCGGACCTTCGGCTTCACGCCCCGCCGCTCCATGGATCAGGGCATGGAGGAGTTGATCGCCTGGGTGTCCCACGCCCGCGCGCCCATTGACCGCTGCGCCGAAAGCCTGGAACAACTCTCGAAGGGAAGGCTGGTCGTATGACGCCGCCCGCCCCCTGTTCTGTATGCGTTGAAGCGCCCTCGCCGGCGTCGCCAGGATCTGGCGCGTTCGATCCTTCGCAAGGAACCGACCCATGCCCCACCGTCGACGCCCGATGATTTCGCCGACCGCCCTCGCGGCCGCGACCCTGGCCTGCGCAGGCGCCGCCGGGGTCGGACCCGCCTCGGCGCAAAGCGACGTGACCATCTTCGCGGGCGGCCAGTTGGACGTCGCCGACAGCGCCTATGTCGGGGCGACGATCGGCCTGCCGGGCTCGGTCGACTCCCGGGGCCTTGCGGTGCGGGGCTCGGTCTATACGGGCGGCTATGACTACAGCTCGGGTCCGAACGAGATCGACGCCGACTTCACCGGCGCCCAGGCCGAACTGATCTATCGCTTCGGCGACGGCCCGACCTGGGGCAGCGTCGGCGTGGGCTATCGCTATGTCGATACGGACCTGAGCCCCGCCGATCCCGGCAACCGGCGCGACGGCGGCCAGGGCGGGATCATCCTCTCCACGGACGGCGGCCATGTCTCCGGCCCCTGGCGGGTCGACTGGTACGGCGCCTACGGCTTCGAGCTGGACGACTACAACGCCCTGGTCAGCCTGACCCATCAGGTCGGATCGTCCGGCCGCGTCCGTCTGGGGCTGGAGGTCGCGGCCGAAGGCGACACCAACTACAACGCCTATCACCTGGGCCCCGTCGTCGGCTTCAAACTGAACGACCGCTCAGAAATCCAAGTTTCCGCAGGCTTCAGCGACGGCGATGAACGAGATTCTCAAGCCTATCTAAGGGTTGGTTTCTATCGAAGCTTCTAGAACGGATCGCGGCCTGTCCCGCGAATTAGGCCGATCCGCTCATGGAAACACCGTTTTCGCGCCCAACTTATTGTCCATGACGCCTCTTAAGATTTCCCCTTAACGAGGAGTTAGGCGTAGTCAGGCAACCTTCTCGCGTTCCAGAGGAGGCGCCGCCGGATGCCGCCGCGACTGACCAGACGCGCCCTCGTCGGCGCCGCCGCGCTGGTGCCCGCCCTCGGCCTGGGAGCCTGGGCGCCCGTGCGCGAAGGCGCCCCGGTCGATCCGCCTCCGGCGAAGCCCGCCACGCTCGCCGACGCCGCCGGCGCCCGGGGCCGCTATTTCGGCGCCGCCGTCCGGCCCGATCAACTGGGCCAGAACGCCGGGCTGCGCGATGCGGTCCTGCGCGACTGTCAGGTGCTGACCCCTGAAATCCACCTGAAGTGGAACTCTCTGGAGTGGCGCAAGGGCGAGTTCAACTTCGCCCCGGTCGACGAGCTGCTCGACTTCTCGCAGCGCCACGGGATGCAGGTGCGGGGCCACACCCTGCTGTGGGATCAGGGCACGCCCGACTGGGCCAGGCGAGAGATGCTGCGGCGGCGCGACTGGTCGCTGATGTCGGGCCATCTGGAGCGCGTGCTGAAGCGGTACGGCGGCCGCATCGCCGACTGGGACGTCGTCAATGAGCCGATCGATACGGAAGGCGGCGCCGACGGCCTGAGGCGCAACGTCTTCCACCGCGCCTTCGGCCCGACCTATATCGAGCGCGCCCTGGAGGAAGCCCGCGCCCGGGCGCCCCAGGCCCATCTGGTCGTCAACGACTACGGCTTCGAATACGACAATCCGGTGGACCAGGCGCGGCGCAAGGCCATCGTCGCCCTGGCGCGACGGCTGCGCGCCTCGGGAACGCCGCTGGACGGCGTCGGCGTCCAGGCGCACCTGGACCTGTCCAAGGGGCCGCTGGCTGTCGAGGGTCTGCGCGACATGACCCGGCAGCTGGTCGACCTGGGGCTGGAGATCACCGTCACCGAACTGGACGTCAAGGAATCCAGCTTCCAGGGCGATGACGCCGCGCGGGACCAGAAGGTGGCCGATGAGACGCGCCGCTATCTGGAGACCATGCTGGTCTTCCCCCAGGTGCGGGGCGTGGTCACCTGGGGTCTGAGCGACCGCCACTCCTGGCTGTCCGAGCCGCTGCAACGTCAGTATGCGGACGCCCCGCCCAATCGCGGCCTGCCTTATGACGCCGACTACCGGCCCAAAGCCATGTATCGGGCCCTGTCCGAGGCCTTGCGGCTGAGCGCCTAGACGGCCCGCGGCCCCGCTGGACGCGCAGGCGAAAAAAGAGAGCCCGACGCAAGCGCCGGGCTTTGAAGTCGTTTGGTGATGGTGGGTGTCCTCGAAGAAGAAGACGGGTCCTTGATCAACCGGTTTGGTTAATGCGGCGTTAACGACGTTCGTCAGTCGGGCAACCAGGTCGTCTGGTAGGCGGAAGCCGACAGCGGGCGCGTGATCCGCCAGCCGGCGCCGGCGCGCTCGGCGCGCGCGCCCGGCCTCCCCGGTCCCGGGTAATGGAAGCTCTTGCCTTCGACGTCGATCTCGACGGCCTGGTCGCCCACGGCCGCGAGGGGGGCCGCCCATCGTCCCTGCGAATCCGCCACGGCCTGCGAGGACCCGCTTCCGGCCCGCACGGCGACCTGCCGTCCCGGCGCCGCCCTGCCGGACGCGATCAGGCCTCGACCGTCGCCGTCCACGGCGTCCAGGGCCGGACCCGGCGTCAGGCGCACGCTGGGCCCGCCGTCGGTCAACAGCACGGCCAGGCCTGCGCCCTCTCCGGCCACGAGCAGGCGCTGGGGTCCGGGGGTTCTCGTCTGGCCGATCTGGATTTCGGGGATCAGAACCTGGCCTATCGCCTCGTCGCCGACGTGAAGTTCAAACCGGCCCCGCGCATCCGCCCCCGCCGCCACGGCCGGCCCCTCCATCCCGCTGAGAATCACCCGCGCGCCGGGCGCCGCCACGCCGCGCACCAGAACGCCGCCGTCGCCTTGAGGGGCGACGCCGAGGATTCCCGGCGTCGCCGTCCAGTCGCCTTCCCGCGCTTCGGCCGGCTCCGCCTCGCGCTGTGGAGCGCCGCAGGCCGAAAGCGCCGCCAGCGCGAGACTGAAACTCAACAGCCGGGCAATCCTTCGTTTCATCCTGTCCCGCATCGCTATAAGGCTTTTAGGTCAGATAGACGGCTCCGTCCGATTGGCCCAGCCCTTCGGCCCGGCCTTCCCGGTTCGTCCGCCTGTCCTTCCACCCGCCGCCAGAGGTCGTCAAAGGTCCCATGTCCCTGCCCTCCGTCAACATCGCCCCGTTCGAGGGCCGGTCCGTCTGCCTGTTCTGCGGCTCGTCCGATGGCTCCGACCCCCGCTATCTCCAGGCGGCGGCCGACTTCGGGAAAGCGGCGGCCGAGGCCGGATGGCGCTTCGTCTATGGCGGCGGCGGCGTGGGCCTGATGGGCGCATCGGCCCGTGCGGCCCACGAAGCGGGCGGCCGCGTGGTCGGCATCATGCCCGCCTTCCTGCGCAGCCGCGAACGCCTGTTCGACGAGGTGGAGACGATCGTCGTCACCTCCATGCATGAGCGCAAGCAGCTCATGTACGACGAGTCGGACGTCTTCGTCGTCGCGCCCGGCGGCGTCGGCACGCTGGAAGAGGTCGTGGAGCTGCTGTCGTGGAAACGGCTGGACCTGCACGCCAAGCCGGTCATCTTCCTGAATCTGGACGGCTTCTGGGACGGCTTCTTCACCCTGATCGAACACACGGTGGAAAAGGGCATGACGCCGGCGGGCTTCCTGGAGGCCTATGTCAGCGTCGATTCGGTCGAGGCCGCGATCACAGCCATGAAATCCGCCGAGGACACGCCCCACTTGAAACATGATCGTCGGTAAGTAAACGTGCGTCAGTAACGCCGGTCCGTCATCAGAAGTCCTGGATTGACAGTTTTCTAAAAAAACGGACTATGGCGCTGCTGGGCGTGCGCCCTACCTTATCGGAGACTGTTCATGCGTGCTCTTCTCGCCGCCGCCGTCCTGTTCGCGGCCGATCCCGCCCTCGCCCAAACCCCGGCGACCAGCGCCACCCTGGCCGACGCGGCCAAGGCCCCGACGGGCCGCGTGATCGTCGACGGCGCCGCCTGGCGCTGCGAGGGCGACGCCTGCACCGCCACGGGCGGCGCCAACCAACCCGCGACCCGCGCCTGCCGCCGCGTGGTGGCCAAGCTGGGTCCGGTGACCAGCTTCTCCTACAGGGGTCAGGCCCTGAGCGCCGAAGAGATCGCCGCCTGCAACGCGGGCTGATCCCGGCCTTCTCCAATGAAAAAGGCCGCCTTCAGGACGAAGGCGGCCTTTCTTGTAACGGCGGGTCGAACCGTCAGGCGGTTTCGCCCTTCAGCCGCTGAACCATGCGTTCACGACCGATCAGCGGGATCATGGCCGCCATGTCGGGGCCGTGGGCCTGGCCCGTCAGGATCAGGCGCAGGGGCATGAACAGCCCCTTGCCCTTGGCGCCGGTCCGATCCTTGACCGCCGACGTCCAGGCCGCCCAGGCGCCGGCGTCGATGGTTTCGGGCAACAACTCCAGCGCGGCGGCGGCGAAGGCGGCGTCCTCGATCACCGGCGTCACCGGCCCGGCGACGATCTTCGCCATTTCAACGACATCGCCGAACTTGCTGAGATTGCCCCTCACCGTGGTCCAGAAGGTTTCGCCCAGATCGACGCCCAGGTCCTTAAGGCGCGGCTGGGCGGCGACGTAGTCGATGGCGTGCACCGCCTGGGCGTTCAGACGGTCCAGGTCCGCCGTGTCATAGCGGGCGGGCGAGCGGCCCATCTTGGAGAAGGCGAAACCGGCGCCCAGCTCCTCCAGCGAGGCGGCGACCTCCAGATTGTCCGAGGTGCCGATCTTGCCCAAGTGGCTGGTGATGGCGATGGGCTCATAGCCGTCGGCGCGCATGTCCATGATCGCCAGCGAGCCCAGGCGCTTGGACAGGGCCGACCCGTCGGCGCCGACCAGCAGCGGCATGTGGGCGAAGCCCGGAGCCTTGGCCCCCAGCGCCTCGAAGATCTCGATCTGGGCGCCGGTGTTGGTGACGTGGTCCTCGCCCCGGATGATGTGGGTGATCGCCATGTCGATGTCGTCGACCACGGACGGCAGGGTATAGAGGAACAGCCCGTCCTCGCGGATCAGGACCGGGTCGGACATGGAGGCGGTGTCCACCTCGGCGTGGCCGCGCGCCAGGTCTTCCCAGGCGACGCGCTTGCCTTCCAGCTTGAAGCGCCAGTGCGGGCGACGGCCCTCGGCCTCCAGCGCGGCCTTCTCGGCCTCGCTCAGCGACAGGGCGGCGCGATCGTAGATGGGCGGCAGGCCGCGCGACAGCTGCACCTTGCGGCGACGGTCCAACTCCTCGGCGGTTTCATAGCAGGGATAGAGGCGACCATCGGCCTTCAGCCGGGCGGCGGCCTCTTCGTAGCGGTCGAAGCGCTTGGATTGATTGTAGCGCTCGTCCCAGACCAGACCGAGCCACTTCAGGTCGATCTCGATATTGTCTTCCGATTCCTGGGTCGAGCGAGCCAGGTCGGTGTCGTCGATCCGCAGTACGAAGGAGCCGCCCTGACCCTTGGCGAACAGCCAGTTCACCAGAGCGGTGCGGACATTGCCGACGTGCAGCTTACCCGTGGGAGACGGAGCGAAACGAACCTTGACGGACATGGGGGATCAACGACCTCGATAGGAAGGCGGCTTGGTCGCGCCGCCGTCCGCTCAAGTCAAGCCGAACCGCCCCTATTCGACGTCCGACATGGGTCAGTCGTCGCGGTGGACCCGCTCGCGACGCTCGTGCCGCTCCTGGGCCTCGACGGACAGGGTCGCCGTCGGACGGGCCTCGAGACGCCCCAGGCCGATCGGCTCGCCGGTGTCCTCGCAGTAGCCGTAGGTTCCGTCCTCGATCCGGCGCAACGCCTCGTCGATCTTGGAGATCAGCTTGCGCTGGCGATCGCGGGTGCGGAGCTCCAGCGCGCGATCGGATTCGGACGAGGCCCGGTCCACCAGATCGGGGTGGTTCTCGGTCTCCGCCTTCAGATTGGTGACCGTGCCCTTCGATTCGCGAAGGATGTCCTCCTTCCAGGACAGGAGCTTGTTCTTGAAATAGGCGATCTGCCGTTCGTTCATGAACGGCTCGTCCTCGGTCGGCCGATAAACAGCTGTATCGGCGGACGCTCCAGAGGCCAATGCGGTCATCGCACTCACACTCGTTCTCTATCGCGCCCCCCTGCGGCGCATGGGCCGTATAGGCAAGCGCAAGAGGCCCGGCAATGCCGTTCGCGTGTCCGTGATATGGCCAAGCTACGATCACCTAGGGGAAGTGTGGCGAATTATCCTCACAAGGAGCCGAAAATCCGGGGTTCGGCCGAAGTTTCAACGCCTTCAGACGGGCGTCCGACGGATTTCCGCCTTGGCCAATTCCACCGAGGCGCGAAGATCGATCTGGTCCAGCACAGCTTTAAGGTCCGGCTCGGCGTCCTCGTCGCGCGCCTGAGCCAGGTCGCGGGCCAGACGCCCCAGGGCGGCGGCGGCGTCCCGGTCGCCCAGCAGGGCCAGCTTCAGCTCGTCCAGCCGGTCCAGCAGGCCCGAGCCGCGACGGATGGCCCGGCGACGGCGCTCGGTCGGGTCCTCCACCCCCTGCAGCGCCATCAGGGCGGCGGCCCCGGTGACGCCCGATGCGGAAGAAGCGGCGCCGGCCTGGGCGGCGGGCGCGGCGCTCCCGGCCGACGGCAGGGCGAAACCGCCGGCAGCGCGCGCGGCCGGTCGGGTGTTCGGCGTCGGAGCGGCGCCCAGGGGCCCGGTGACCTTCATGCGAGACGTCTCCCTCTAGACTTCACACCTTGCCCCCAGGGACTGAAATCTTGGTTAACGCCTCGGCAAAACCTGCCGGGACTCACTGCCCGCTCCCGATAAATTCATTGAATTTCCTTCTCTTTTTGTTCGGCACGATCCTCGCATGGTTAATGCGGAACGCTCACGCAGGACGTCCTTCTCATGCAGAAGTTGCTTACCGCCCTCATCGTCGCGGCCGCCGCCCTGGTCCTCCAACCCGGGATCGCCGAGGCCCAGTCCCGCATCAAGGACATCGTCTCGATCGAGGGAGTCCGCTCCAACCAGCTGGTCGGCTACGGCCTGGTGGTCGGCCTGAACGGCACCGGGGACAGCGTCCGCAACTCGCCCTTCACCCGCCAGTCGCTGGAAGGGATGATGGAGCGGCAGGGCGTCAACATCCGCGGCGCCAATCTGAACACCAAGAACGTCGCCGCCGTCATGGTCACGGCCGAACTGCCGCCCTTCGCCACGCCCGGCTCGCGGCTGGACGTCAGCGTCTCGGCCATGGGCGACGCCAAGAGCCTGCTGGGCGGAACGCTGCTGGTGACGGCGCTGCAGGGCGCGGACGCCGAAATCTACGCCGTGGCGCAGGGCTCGGTGCAAACCGGCGCCGTCTCGGCCTCGGGCGGGTCCGGCTCCTCGATCACGCGCGGCGTGCCGACCGCGGGCCGCATCGCCTCGGGCGGGGTGGTCGAGCGCGAGACGGGCTTCGACCTGAGCTCCATGCCGATCGTTCGCCTGACCCTGCGCAACCCGGACTTCACCACGGCCCAGCGCATCGCGGGCGTCATCAACGCCACCTATCCGCAGACGGCGGTCGCCGAGAACGGCACCGTGGTCGCCGTCCGCGCGCCCCAGAACTTCGGCATGGCGGGCTTCCTCAGCCGGGTCGAGAACCTGCCGGTCCAGATCGATTCACCGGCCAAGGTCATCATCGACGAGGTCAACGGCGTCATCGTCATGGGCGAGGCGGTGCGCATCTCCACCGTCGCCGTGGCCCAGGGCAATCTGACCGTCTCGGTCCAGGAGACGCCTCTGGTCAGCCAGCCCGAACCGTTCAGCCGCGGCGGCCAGACCGTGGTCGTGCCCCAATCGGACGTCAGCATCGCCGAGGAGACCGGCCGCCAGATGCGGATCGTCGGCGGCTCGACCTCCCTGTCCACCCTGGTCAACGGCCTGAACGCCCTGGGCGTCAGCCCGCGCGACATGATCAGCATCCTGCAGGCCATCAAGGCCGCCGGCGCCCTGCAGGCCGAAATCGAGGTGATCTGATGAGCCCCCTCGCCGTCTCCCCCGACCTGCTGCGCGAAAGCGCCCCGGCCCGGCCCGGCCAGACGCAGAACCTGGAGGCCATGCGCCGCACGGCCGAAGCCTTCGAGGCCAGCTTCCTGTCGCAGATGATGAAGCCCATGTTCGAGGGCCTGAGCACCGAGGCCCCCTTCGGCGGCGGCGCGGGCGAAGCCGCCTGGCGCGGCTTCCTGGTCGACGCCATGGCCCAGCAGACGGTGAAGTCGGGGGGCGTCGGCCTGGCCGACAGCGTCCTGGCCCAGATGATCAAGATGCAGGAGCAAGGCGCATGACCGCCGACGCCGAGACCGCCGCCCTGCGCGTGCGCCGACTTATCCGCCTGACGCGCGACCTGAGCGAACGCCTGACGCTGGAAGTGGAGGCCATGCGCGGCCATCGCGCCCAGGACCTGGCCCAGGGCGTCGCCGAGACCCAGGAGATGGCCAACCTCTACCGCCGCGAGTCCGCCGTGGTGAAGGCCGATCCGGCCGCCATCGCCGCCGCGCCGGAAGCCGACCGCCGCGCCCTGATCGAAGCCACGGAATCCTTCGAAGCGATCCTGGCCGAACACGCCGTGACGGTCGAAGCCGCCCGCCAGGTGTCCGAAGGCCTGGTCCGGACCATCGCCGCCGAAGTGGCGGGCGCACGGGCCCAGGGCGTGGGCTACGGCGCCTCAGGCCAGGCGGTGGCGGGCGACGGTCGGGCGGTGGCTCTAAACCGCACGGCTTAGTGGCTTTAAACCGCACAGCTTAGCCGAATCCTCGTCATTCCTTAACGGCCTGCGCTTTATAAGCCTGGGCATGACCCTGACCCCTCGCCTCCTGGGCTTGGCCTTCGCCGCTGCTGACGCCCTGATCGAAGTCGATCAGACCGGCGTCGTACGGTTCGCCCTGGGGTCCGGCGCCGTCGGCGGCCAGCAGACCTCGGCCTGGGTCGGCCAGCCTCTCAGCGAACGCCTGTCGATCAGCAGCGCGGCCGCCGTCCAGCGCCTGCTGGACGCTCTCGGCCCGGGCCAGCGCAGCCTTCCCCTGGAGGTGCTCGTCGATTGCGGGGACGGCCGGATGCGCCGCGCCGTCCTGCGCGCCTTCGCCCTGCCCGATATCGCGCCCGCCCGGTCCTGCGCCCTGGCGTATGAAGGCGAACCCTTCGTCGTCGAGGACGCCCCTCCGGTCGTCGGGGGCGCGCCCAGGGACGCCGACGGCTTCCTGAACCATGCGCGCGCCAGCCTGTCCGGCGGCGAGACCGGGGCGCTGCAGCGGCTGGCGCTGGCCTTCATCGACGTGAATGGCCTCGAAGGCGTCGATCCGGCCACCCTCGAGCGCGTTCACAACCGCATAGGCGCGACCCTCAACGCCGCCTCCCACGACGGCGCAAGCGTCGGGCGACTGACGCAGGATCGCTACGCCCTGATCCGCGAAGCCGACGATACCCGCGACCTCGCGGCCGAGATGCAGAAGGCCGGCCAGGCCGAGGGCGTGGTCCTGTCCGCCGTCGCCCGGCAGACCCCCTTGGGCCAGGACGCCGCCTCGGCTCTGCGCGCCATGCGCTTCGCGATCGAAGGCTGCCTGAAGGACGGCGGCATGGACCAGCCGGAGCTGTCCTTCGCCGATTCCCTGCAGCGCACGCTGAAGGACGCCAACCGTTTCCGCAGCATCGTGCGCGATCGCGAGTTCGCCCTTTTCTATCAGCCGATCGTCAACCTGAAGACCCGCGCCGTGCATCACTTCGAAGCCCTGGCCCGCTTCGGCCAGGGATCGGGTCCGGCCCCGGCCATCCGTATGGCCGAGGAGCTGGCGCTGATCGAGGGCTTCGATCTGGCGGTGGCCGAAAAGGCGGTCCGGCGCCTGCGCGAGCCCGGCGGCGGCCTTCTGAAGATCGCCGTCAATGTCTCGGGCGCCTCCCTGGCCAGCGACGCCTATGTCGCCGCCCTGCTGAAGATGACCGCCTCGGCGCCGGACGACCGCCGACGCCTGATGGTCGAGGTGACCGAAACCGCCGCCCTGGCCGATCTGGCCGCCGCCGACCGTCGCCTGAGCGCCCTGCGCAACGCCGGGATCAAGGTCTGCATCGACGACTTCGGCGCCGGCTCCGCCTCCTTCGACTATCTGCGCGGCCTTTCAGTGGATGCGGTGAAGATCGACGGCGGCCTGGTGCGGGATATCGACGTCGACGCCCGCACGCGCACCATGGTCGCCCATCTGGTCGAGTTGTGCGCCTCGCTGAACCTCGAGACCATCGCAGAGATGATCGAGACGGATGAGGTGGCGAACGCCCTTCGCGACCTGGGCGTCACCCATGGCCAGGGCTGGCTGTTCGGCCGGGCCGAGGCCGAGCCGCGCACCATTCTGGGCGGCGGCGCGAACCCGCGCGCGCGGCGTCAGGGCATGGTCGAAGACTGGGCCTGACCGTCCTTGAGGACGATCGTCCGCTCCACGCCCAGGTTCGCCAGGAAATCCGGGTCGTGGCTGACCACAACCAGGGCGCCGTCGTAACCGGACAGGGCCGCCTCCAAGGCTTCGATCGAATCGAGGTCCAGGTGGTTGGTCGGTTCGTCCAGCACCAACAGTGGCGGCGGAGAAGCCCCCGTCATGACGCAGGCCAGGGCCGCGCGCAGCCGCTCGCCGCCCGACAGTTCGCCCACCCGCCGATCCGCCTGAACATTGCGGAACAGGAAACGCGCCAGGGCCGCCCGCGCGGCGTTCGGGGCGCCTTGCGGGTTCAGTCGCAGCCAGGCCTCGACCAGGGTTTCCTCCGGCTCCAGCATCGCCGCCTGCTGGTCCAGCAGGGCCGCCCGCACCGGCCGCTCCACCTCCCCCGAGGACGGCTCGACCAGGCCGGCGATCAGCTTCAGCAGGGTCGTCTTGCCCGCTCCATTGGGGCCGACCACGGCGAGGCGCGCCGGTCCGGTCAGCCGCAGGGAAAGCGGCCCCAGCAGACGGCGGCCGTCGGCGGCGGTCACGACCGCCGCGTTCAGGTTCAGCGCCATGCGGCCCCGAGGCAGGCCGGTCGGCGACAGGGGCGGCGCCATCTGAGGCGTCCGCTCGACGCGCCCGCGCGCCTCGGCCAGATCAGCCTCGACCGCCTGCCGCTTGCGCTCGGCCAGACGCCGGCCGCGCGCGCCGCTCTGCTCGGCCCGCTGGGCCTGTGCGTCGAGAAGGATCTTGGGATCGGAGCTGTCGGCGCGCGCCGCCTTGCCTGCACGGTCGCGACGAGCCTGACGCTCCTGCGCCGTCTGGGTCTCGCGCTGCACCCGGCCGATGGCGCGTTCGGCCTGATCCAGGTCGCGCTCGGCGGCGGCCCGCTCGGCGTCGCGGCGCTCGACATAGAGATCCCAGCCGCCGCCATGCACGCGCGCGCCCAGGCTCGACAGCTCCACGATGCGGTCCACGCGGCGCAGCAGGGCGCGATCGTGGCTGACCAGCGCCACCCCGCCAGGCCATCCGGCCACGACCTCGGCGATCATGGCGCGGGCCTCGGCGTCCAGGTGGTTGGTCGGCTCGTCCAGCACCAGCAGGTCCGGCGCCGCCAGCTTCAGGCCCGCCAGCCGCAGCCGCGTCTGCTCCCCGCCGCTGAGTCGGGCCGTGCGGCGATCCAGAGCCAGGCCCGTCAGCCCGACCTCGGCCAAAGCCTCCTGAACCCGCTCCTCCAGCGTCCAGTCCGCCTCGGCCATGTCGTCCGGCGCGCCTTCGCCCGCCAGCACGCGATGCAGGACCGCCAGAGGCCCGGCTACGCCCAGCGTGTCCGCGACCGTCTCGTCATCAGCGGGGGTCTGGACCTGCGGCAGCCAGCCGACCGTTCCGGCGCGGGTGATCGCGCCTTCGGCGGGCGCGTCCAGACCGGCGACAAGGCGCAGCAGCATGGTCTTGCCCACGCCGTTACGACCCACGACGGCCGTGCGTTCGCGCCCGAAGGCGAGCGTCAGATTGTCGAAGAGGCCTCGGCCGTCAGGCGTGCGGGCCGCGACGCCGTTGAGCGTCACGAGCGCGGATGCGGACCGGCTTGGGCTTGGGTTGAGCGAGGACATAGGCGAGCGCGAGCAGCGGCATGGAAAGGGCGAAACCGATTTCCAGGGTGCTGATCATGATCGTCGCGCCTCCTCAGTGATGCATAGGCTGAGTGAAGGATGGGGACGGGCGTTTCGTAACGCAACCCCTAAATTGCGGCTCAGCTTTCGCAATCCTGCGACGACGCCCGCCTGGGCCAGGCCCCTTGGACAATCGGCGTCATGGCTTTCCGACCCGGCCGCGCCTATCTTCGATCCATGAGCACGCCCGACCGCCCCGTCGCCTTCCGCATCGACCGCCCCGCGTCGGATCGAGCCGAGGCCGCCGCCCGTCGGGAGGCGGCGACGGCGCGGATCCGCACCGAAACCGGCATAGACGAAGCCATGATCGACGCCCTGGTGGAGGGCTTCTACGCCAGGGTGCGCGAGGACGCCCTGATCGGCCCCATCTTCGCCGAGCGCATTCACGACTGGGGGCCGCACCTCGAACAGATGAAGCTGTTCTGGTCGTCCGTCGCCCTGTCGACCGGCGTCTATCAGGGGCGCCCGATGCCCAAGCACCTGCCCCTGCCCATCGACGCCCGTCACTTCGACCGCTGGCTTGAGGTGTTCGAGGCGACCGCCCGCGAACTGTGCCCGCCCGAGGCGGCCGAGCACTTCATCGTCCGCGCCCGCCGCATCGCCGAAAGCCTGGAGCTGGGCGTCGCCAACGCCAGCGGCGTCCTGGTCGGCCCCGGCGAACGCTATCGTCGGCCCGAAACGCCGTGGGCGCCCGAGGCGGGCTGAAGTTCTCATATTGTTCTTGCTGTTTCCGGCGAATTGATCCCCATATAGCGTCGTCGCCCCGGACCGTTTCGGGGTCTTCCGCGTTCCCGGATTCCATGACCGAAAAGCACAACTTCATCCGCGTTCGCGGCGCCCGCGAGCACAACCTCAAGGGCGTCGATCTCGACATTCCGCGCGAGCAGCTGGTGGTCATGACCGGCCTGTCCGGGTCGGGCAAGTCGTCGCTGGCGTTCGACACCATCTACGCCGAGGGCCAGCGCCGCTATGTCGAGAGCCTGTCGGCCTATGCGCGCCAGTTCCTGGAGCTGATGGGCAAGCCGGACGTGGACCTGATCGAGGGCCTGTCGCCGGCCATCTCGATCGAACAGAAGACCACGTCCAAGAACCCGCGCTCGACCGTCGGCACGGTCACGGAAATCCACGACTATATGCGCCTGTTGTGGGCGCGGGTGGGCGTGCCCTATTCGCCCGCGACCGGCCTGCCGATCGAGAGCCAGACCGTCAGCCAGATGGTCGACAAGCTGGTCGCCCTGCCCGACGGCGAACGCATCCTGCTGCTGGCCCCGGTCGTTCGCGGCCGCAAGGGCGAGTACAAGAAGGAAATGGCCGAGTGGCAGCGTCAGGGCTTCCAGCGGCTGAAGATCGACGGCGAATTCTACGCCATCGAGGACGCCCCCGCGCTCGACAAGAAGTTCAAGCACGACATCGATATCGTCGTTGATCGCATTGTAACCAAAGAAGGTCTTGAAGGCCGTTACGCCGACAGCATTCAAACCGCTCTGGGCCTGGCCGACGGTATCGCCACGGCGGAATGGGCGAATGCGCCCGAGGGCGAAGAGCCGCGCCGCATCGTCTTTTCCGAGAAGTTCGCCTGCCCTGTCTCGGGCTTCACCATCAGCGAGATCGAGCCCCGGCTGTTCTCGTTCAACAACCCCTTCGGCGCCTGCCCGGCCTGTGACGGTCTGGGGGTCAAACTAGCCTTCGACGCGGATCTGGTGATCCCGGACCGCGACAAGACCCTGCACAAGGGCGCGGTGGCGCCGTGGGCGCGCGGCCCGTCGCCCCTTTATACCCAGACGCTGCAGTCCTTGGCCCTGCACTACGGCTTCTCGATGGACAAGGCGTGGCGCGACCTGCCGGAAAAGGCGCAGAGCGTCATTCTGCGCGGCTCGGGCGGCGAGAAGATCAAGTTCGTCTATGACGACAACGCCCGCAAGTACGAGGTGTCCAAGCCGTTCGAGGGCGTGCTGCCGAACCTGGAGCGGCGCTGGCGCGAAACCGACAGCGCCTGGGTGCGCGAGGAACTGGGTCGCTATCAGTCCGAAACCCCGTGCGAGGTCTGCCACGGCAAGCGCCTGAAGCCCGAGGCCCTGGCGGTCAAGGTCGGCGGCGAGGACATCGCCGACATCTCCAACCTGTCGATCTCCAAGGCCTTCCTGTGGTTCTCGACGCTGGAAGACGCCCTGACCGAGAAGCAGATCGAGATCGCCCGGCGCATCCTGAAGGAGATCACCGACCGCTTACGTTTCCTGAACAACGTCGGGCTGGACTATCTGAACCTGTCGCGCAGTTCCGGCACCCTGTCGGGCGGCGAGAGCCAGCGCATCCGCCTGGCGTCGCAGATCGGCTCGGGCCTGACCGGCGTCCTCTATGTGCTGGACGAACCGTCCATCGGCCTGCACCAGCGGGACAACACCCGTCTGCTGGACAGCCTGAAGGGCCTGCGTGATCTGGGCAACTCCGTCCTTGTCGTCGAGCACGACGAGGAAGCCATCCTGACGGCCGACTACGTCATCGACATGGGCCCGGCCGCCGGCGTCCACGGCGGCACGGTCTGCGCCGAGGGCACGCCCGCCGAGGTCATGGCCAACCCCAACTCCCTGACCGGCCAGTATCTGACCGGCGCGCGCGAGATCGAACTGCCGCCCGAAGGCCGCCGCCCGATCGACCGCAAGCGGATGCTGAAAGTCTCGGGCGCCACGGGCAACAACCTGAAGAACGTCACGGGCGAGATTCCCGTCGGCGTCTTCACCTGCATCACCGGCGTCTCGGGCGGCGGCAAGTCGACCTTCACCATAGAGACCCTGTACAAGGCCGCCGCGCGTCGACTGAACAATGCGTCCGACGCCCCCGCCCCCTTCGACCGGATCGAGGGGCTGGAGCATTTCGACAAGGTCATCGACATCGACCAGTCGCCGATCGGACGCACTCCGCGCTCGAACCCGGCCACCTACACCGGCGCCTTCGGCCCGATCCGCGACTGGTATGCGGGCCTGCCTGAGGCCAAGGCGCGCGGCTACGGCCCCGGTCGCTTCAGCTTCAACGTCAAGGGCGGCCGCTGCGAGGCCTGTCAGGGCGACGGCGTCATCAAGATCGAGATGCACTTCCTGCCCGACGTCTACGTCACCTGTGATGTCTGCAAGGGCAAGCGCTACAACCGAGAGACGCTGGAAATCGTCTTCAAGGGCAAGAGCATATCCGACGTTCTGGACATGACGGTTGAAGAAGCGGCGCGCTTCTTCACCGCTGTGCCGTCGATCCGCGACAAGATGCTGACGCTGGAGCGCGTAGGCCTCGGTTACGTCAAGGTCGGCCAACCGGCCACCACCCTGTCCGGCGGCGAGGCGCAGCGGGTCAAGCTGTCGAAGGAACTGTCCAGGCGGGCGACCGGCAAGACGCTCTACATCCTGGACGAGCCGACGACCGGCCTGCACTTCGAGGACACGCGCAAACTGCTGGAGGTGCTGCAGGAACTGGTCGAGAACGGCAACACCATCGTGGTGATCGAGCACAACCTCGACGTCATCAAGGTGGCCGACTGGTTGCTGGACTTCGGCCCCGAAGGCGGTGACGGGGGTGGCGAGATCGTCGCCGTCGGCACGCCGGAACAGGTCGCCG
>JAFKFS010000121.1 GCA_017308115.1 Bordetella sp. | reverse complement strand
CTCCTGCGCCGTCCCCGCGCCAGTCCTCCGGCGCGTCCACGACGGCGACTTCGGCCACCGGCGCCAGGGTCGCGCGGGGCGTCTCGTCCCAGTCCAGCCGCTCGACGCGCCAGTCGCCGGACCGTCCCTCCACCGCCGCCACATCGCCCGGCTCCAGCCTCAGCGCCTCCAGCGGCCCCAGCCTCAGCGTCAGCCGCTCGGCCGCCTCGCCCTGCAGCAGGCGCCGCGCCGCCGCCGTGGCGAATCCGGCGCCGACCACGGCGGGCAGGGCCGCGTCCACGCCGCCGCCCTCGCCGTCCCCGCGCACCGTGACCGCGCCCAGCTGATAGTCCGCCGCCTCATCGATGAAGCGCAGCCGCGCCGCCCCCGGCCGGGCCGTCAGCCGCCGGTCCGCCGCCGCGCTCCCGCCCTTGTCGGGCAGGGCCAGCGCCGCCTGTTGCAGCGTCGTCTCCCGCGCCGTCTCCCCCAGCACGGCCGCCTTGCCGTCGCGCTCGGCCGTGGTCGCCCCCAGCGCCTGGACCAGGGGCGCCAGGGCGTCCTTCGTCGCCATCGGCCGGTCGATGACATAGCCGGTCACCGCCCCGTCCACCGCCCCGACCGCATAGTCCGCCTCCGCCAGCCCGCCGCGTCTCAGGATCGCCTCGATCAGGCCGCGCGCGTCGCCGCCCATCCGCCCGTTCAGCCAGTGGCCGGTGCGCCAGGCGCCCGCGTCCGCCCACGTCTCATGCAGCGCAGGGAACGCCGGATAGGGCCGCGCGTCCCAGCACCAGACGTCCGCGCCCTGCAGCATCGGCCCGCCGTAGACGCCCGAAATCGGATTGTTCGCCGGCTGGGCGTAGTGGGTCAGCACCGCCTCGATCAGCCCCCGCTGCATCCGGTCGTCGCGCGCCCCGGTCGAGTGCGGCGGCAGGGCGTTCTCGCTGCTCTTGGGGTCCTGGAACAGGTTCGGCGCATTGCCGCCGCGATCCACAGCCGCGCAGCCGAACTCGGTCAGCCGGATCGGCTTCATCCCCGCAACCCAGGCCGTCGGCGTCGCCTGCCGCACGCCCCCGACGCGCTCGTGGTGCCGGTTCGACCACCAGCCCTTCAGGTCCTTGTAGCGCCAGATCCAGTCCTCGCCGTGGGCGCCGTCCACGATCGCCGTGCGGCGCTGCGCCGCCCGATCCGCCGCGTCGGCGTAGAACCAGTCGTATCCCTCGCCGCCCGCGACCTGCGCCGCCAGATAGGCTGGGTCCGACGGCCCCTTGAACGCGGCCGCGTCCGCCCCGCCGTCGCCGCCGCGCCAGTCGCCCATCGGCGGATACCAGTCGATGCCGACATAATCGATGTTCGGGTCCGCCCACAAAGGATCGAGATGAAACCGAACCTCTCCGTCCCTGTGCCAGCCGAAATACTCCGACCAGTCGGCGGCGTAGCTCAGCTTCACCCCGGCCCCGACCACCGCCCGGCACTCGGCCGCCAGCGCCCGCAACTGCGCCACCGCCGGAAAGCCGCCCGCCGCATCGCGCGTCCACGTCAGCCCCCGCATCTCCGAGCCGATCAGCAGGCCGTCCGCCCCCTCTTCGGCCGCGATCTTCGCATAGTGCAGCGCCAGCCGCCGCAGGCCCCAGCCCGCCGTCGTGCCGAACAGGGCCGCGACCTCGGCCGTCGCCCCCGCGCCGTCGGTCCCCGCGATCCGCCCGCGCCACGGATAGCCGGGGCAGTCCATGAAGACGAAGGGATACAGGGTCGCCTCCAGCCCCCGCGCCTTCAGCGCCCGGATCGCCTGACGCACGCTGTCGTCGGACGGCGTCCCGCCATAGGCCGGGCCCTCGCCGCCCTGGCCGTCGTCGACCCGGCTGATCAGGTGCGCGTCCGCGCGCGTCATTCCCGCCACGCCCCAGACCAGAGGCTGGGTCGGCTTGTCGCGCCGCTCCACCCCCGGCCGGATGCGGCAATGGCTCATCCGCACGTCGTCGCCGAACCAGCCCACCACCAGGCTGACGCGCTTCAGCCTCGGCGCCTGGGCCGTCAGCTGGTCCAGCGAGGCTTCCAGGTCCGTCTGCCCCGCCGTCAGATGCACGTTCTCGGCCGTCGACTTCGCCAGCCCCTCGCGCCGCATCACCGGCTCGGTCGCCAGGCAGAACTCGCCCGCGCCGGGGATCAGGCACACGCCCTCCAGCCGGTCCTCCAGCTGCGGCTCCGCGCCCTGGGGCCGGCGGAACACCTCGAAGGCCAGTTGCGGCGGCCGGTCGCCATAGGCGTCCAGCGGCAGGTCCTCGAACACCACATAGGCCGTGCCGCGATAGGCGGGCGCCCGCCCCTCCACCGCCTCGATCAGCGGGTCCGGCAGCTGGTCCTCGGTCCCGCGATGCAGGCGCAGAGTCACGCCCGCCATGTCCATCGGCTGCCCATCGGCCCAGACCCGGCCGATCCCGTCCACCGGCCCCTCGCACAGGGCCACGGCGAAGCTCAGCGAATAGGCGTAGTCGACCGTCTTCTGCCCGCCCTTGCCGCCCGACCGCTTCTCCTTCCTCTCCAGGAAGCGCGCGGCCCAGATCACCTGCCCGACCACCCGCGCCCGTCCGAAGACGCAGGCCATCGGCGCCCCCTCGGCCGAGGACTGCAGCTTCAGCCCCTCCAGCCTCGGCCCGACCTGCCGCGCAGGCGACAGCCCGGCGATCAACTGATTGTCCGCCGCCCGCCCCAAGGCCGCGCCGATGAAGCCCCCGACCGGCCCGCCGAGCGCCGCCCCGATCCCGCCCAGAACGACCTGCGCCATGCCTGCTCCTTCTTAAATCTGAGGCCAGCGAAAAGCCGCGACCCACCGCCTGCGCCACCACGGCCCCATCCAGCTCTCGACCACCGACCGCCCCCAATAGGCGTGGATCATCCGCCGCTCCGGCCCCTCGACCGCGCTCAAGACGGCGCAGTGCTTGGCCGGACAGCCCGGCGCCATGCGGAACAGCAGCACGTCGCCCAGCCCCGCCCGCTCGCACGGAATCTCCACCAGCCGTCGCCGCGCCGCCGCCCACAGCGTCTCCTCGCCCCCGACCTCGGCCCAGTCGGGGCGATAGGGCGGCGGCGCCTCCGGCTCCTCCCCGACCACCTCGCGCCAGACCCCGCGCACCAGGCCCAGGCAATCCGCCCCCTCGCCCTTCACGCTGGCCTGATGCCGATACGGCGTCCCCAGCCACCCCCGCGCCGCCGCCACGACCCGCCCACGCCACGCCTCTCCCTCCCCGTCCCGGGGAGGGTGGTCGCAGCGAAGCGAAGACCGGGTGGGGAGGACCAGGCGCCCCAAACGCCCCCCTTCTCCCTCCCCTTCATGGGGAGGGTGGTCGCGCAGCGACCGGGGGGGGAGGGCCTGCTGACAAGGGCTCGGCGCCTGAACAGCCCCGCCGCCCCCACCCGACCTCGGCTCCGCCTCAGCCCCCCTCCCCGGGACGGGGAGGGAAAAGTCGGCGCTGCCCCCCCTCATCGCCTGCGGCTCCGGCCGTCATTGCGCCCCACCACAGGCCGCGCCGTCAGGAAGTCCTCGCCCGGAATGTCCGGAAAGCCCTGAAAGTTAACTCCATTCCCAAACACCCCCGCGCAGGTCGCCCACCGCTTGTCGCAGCTGCGCCCCGCGACCGCCGCCGCATCCAGCCCGCAGCGCGCATCGCCCAACACCGCATCGCAGCCCCGGCCATAGGTCCGCCCGACCACCCGCTCCAGCGCCGCCATCGGCCCGTCCAGATCGGCGACGAAGCGCCCGTTCTCGCGCCGTATCCGCACCAGCCGCCCCTTCCACAGCCGCACCCTCAAGTCCGGCCGCATCCAGTCCACGCGCCACAGCTCGACCTCGGCCGCGTCATACCGCCCCGCCGCTATGTCCTCTTCGGTGATCGCCGCGTCGTCCAGCCCACCGGACGCCGACAGCGCCCCCGCCGCCAGACCGATCTCGCCCTCGCCCGCCCCGCCGGTCCAGCCGCTGGCCGCCCGGCACGTCACGCCCTCCACCTCCAGATCGCGGTCATGGTCGGTGAAGCCCATCGCCCGCCCGTCTTTCCGCTCCAGCAGCCAGACATGGCAAAGGGTCGCCGCCCCGCTCTCGATGCGGGCGGCCAGTTCGTCCGGAATGTTCCGCATGGCTCAGACCCGCACCTCGATCAGCGGCATGGCGACCATCCGCCCGGCGCCGAAGCTCTCAAGCGTCACCTCCATCCGGTCCGCGTCGAACCGCACCGGCACGTCGAAGGCGAATCCCGCCGTCACCGCCGCGCCCTGGGGCGGCGCCGTCGCCAGCGTCACCCGCCCCGTGACGGCGTCCAGGTTGAAGGCCGCCGTCTCGACGCCCGCCACGGCCACCCGCGCCGAGCCCTCAACCGGCTTGGCGATGACGCGCCGATGGTCGCCATAGGCCTTGCTCAGCTGGAAGGTCCGCCGCTCGCCGTCGCCCGTGCCGATCGTCTGGTCCAGCGGCGTCGCGGCCGCCCCCGGCGCCCCGCTCCTGAAATCCGCGAAGTCGCGGAACCGGAACCCGTGCAGCCGTCCGCGCCGCGCCTCGAAGAAGGCGGTCAGCGCGGCCATGTCGTCCAGCGACCGCAGCCCCGCCCCGATCAGATAGCGCCTGCGCCCGTCCGCCCAAGGCGTCGAGCGCCGCTCGAACCCCGAGGCCAGGGTGATGATCTCCGTCCTCCGCTCGACCCCGCCGGTCGAACCGAACGCCAGCCGCGCGGGCAGGCGCACCTCGTGAAAGGCCATGGGTCCTCGCTGTTTGGATGAGAATTGCGTCCCGTGGCGGGACCGATTGCGAACGCTTCGCGAAAAACTTCGCCGAGCGTCAGTCTTCGGGTTGTCCGAACGGCCGGGCTCAGCCATGATTTCGCCACACCACGGCCAAGCCGTAAGACAAGACAGGAGATCCGCGTGCGCGGCGAAATTCTCAGCTACGACGACGTTTCGGGCACGGGCCTGATCAGCGGCGACGACAGCCTCCGCTACGGCTTCGGCCGCTCATCCGTCCAGGCTGGAGGACTCATCGCCGTCGGCGCCCGCGTCGACTTCGTGCCGGAAGGCATGGAGGCGGTCCAGATCATGGTCCTGGCCTCCCCCCCCGCCGCCGCCGCCGCAGCCTTCGGCCAGGCCGCCGCCTCGATGGGCGCGCCGGTCGGCGCCGCCCCGGGCGCCTACGACTTCGCCTCGGCCATGTTCTCGTTCAACGGCCGCCTGCGCCGCCAGCACTTCTGGATCAGCTGGCTGATCCTGCTGGGCGTCGGCGTGGTGGTGGGCTGGATTCCGTTCCTCGGCCTGCTGCTGTCGCTCGTCATGATCTGGCCGAACCTGGCCATCACGGTGAAGCGCCTGCACGACATGGGCAAGAGCGGCTGGTTCGCCGTCATCCCCTGGGTCGCCAACATCGTCGGCTTCATCGCGATCATCGGCGCCGTCGGCACGGCCGTCATCACCAACCCGCAGGCCCTGGAGAGCGACGATCCCTCCGTGGCCCTGTCCATGCTGGGCTCGATGATGGGCGGCCTCGGCATCATGCTGCTGGTCGGCCTCGGCTTCCTCCTCTGGATCGGCGTCACCGACAGCCAGAGAGGCGACAACCGGTTCGGCCCGAATCCCAAGGGCGAATAAGGTCCAGGGGCGCTCTTCGGAGCGCCCTTTTCTGTTGCGCTTCAGCCGCGCGCGCCCAGGGCCGCCGCCCGCGCCAGCATCCGGGCGATCTGCGTCTCCGAGCGCAACAGTCCCTCGGCCCCGCCGTCCACGGTGACGTTGACCGTCACCCCGGCTCCCGAACCCAAGCGGCCGCCCATCGGCTCGATCGTCCCGGCGCCCGCCGGGCGAAACACCTCCGGCCCGCGCTCTCCGACCAGATAGGCCCCGCCGCCCAGCACCGGCCCGCCCTCGGCCCGCGCCCCGCCGAAGCCGCTCATCACCGCCGCGATCGCGTCCGACAGCCCGCCGCCGCCGCGCGCGCCCGCCGCCGCATTGACCGCGTTCAGCACCGCCCGCGCCAGTTCGGCCAGCGTCACCTCCCCGTCCGCCGCCGCCCGCGCCAGCGATCGGGTCAGGCTCTCGCCCGCCCGCCCGAACGCATCCTCGATCGAGGCCGCCGCCCGCTCCGCCGGCTCCTTCAGCGCCTCCAGCGCCGCCGCCGCCTCCGCCGCCTTCACCGGCACGGCGTCGATCCCGTCCGGCCTGAAACTATCGGTCATCCGGCCACATCTCCCGCATCCGATCCAGATCGCCGCGTCCCAGAGGCGCCGTCTGCGCCGGACCCGTCGTCAACATCCGCCACTCCCTCAGCGACAGCCGCCAGAAGGCCTCCGGCCCCACGCCCAGCCGCGCCGCCGCCTGCATCATCTCGCCCCACCGGGTCACGCGGCCGCCGCAAAGGCCTTCGCCACCGCCTCCGCCGCCTCGCGCGGATCGACCGCGGCGCCCGCCAGCCCCTCCGCCAGCACGCCCTCTCCCCCGCCGCGCAGCAGGGCCGCCAGCACCACCATCAGGTCGCGCGCCGACAGCGCCTTCATCCGCTCGGCCAGCGCCGCCATCCCGGCCACGCCCAGCCCCGTCTCGATCTCGGCCAGCGCCCCCAGCGTCAGACACAGCTTACGCTCCGCCCCCGCCAGGCTCGCGACCGCCTCGCCCCGCACCCCGTTGATCATTGCGCCCTCTTTCTCCCTCCCCGTCCCGGGCAGGGTGGTTGAGCCCGACCTCCCCGCCCGGTCGCTATCGCGCCCCCCTCCCCATGAAGGGGAGGGAGAGACGTCGCGCCGTTCACACGGCGCTGAACGTCACCTCGCCCGCGCTGGCCAGGCTCATCGCAAAGCTCGCCTCGCCCTCGTGCTCGCCGGCGTATTCCAGCGCCGCCACCAGGAACGGCCCCTCCAGCACGCCGAAGTCGGGCACGATCAGCCGCCACGTCCTGGCCGACTGTTCGAAGAAGGCCTCGCGGATCAGGGCGTCCGACGCCGCATCGCGGAAAATCCCCTGCCCCGACACCGCCGCCGACTTCACCCCGGCGCCCGCGAGCAGCTCGCGCCACCGCCCGGCCGAGTCCCCGTCGGTCGCGTCCACCGTCCTGGCGTTCAACGAGATCGTCCTCGCCCTCAGCCCCGCCACCGTGGTGAAGGCGCCGGCCCCTGAACCTGGCGCGCCCTCGATCTTCAGCAGGATGTCCTTGCCCCGTTGCGCCGTCATGATGTTCCTCGTTTCTCTTCCAGAATGTGCGCGCTAGCGCCGCGCTAAATCTCTTCCGTCACCGCCCTGACCCGCATCACCGCCCAGGCCCGCTTCAGATCGGGGCTGCGGAACAGGTCGGTGAAGGTCACGCCCAGGCTGACCGCCTTCACCCCGTCCGCCTCGAGCGGCGCGTCGGCGAGCCGCGCCCGCACCGCCGCCGCCACGGCTCGCGCCTCCTCCAGCCCCCTGAACCGGCTGGCGCAGGTCAGGGTCAGCCGCTGCTCCACCGCGCCGCCGTCGGCGTTCAGCGGCCGGCTCTCGCACCGCCCGATCGTCAGGTGCGGAAACCCCGCCCCCTGCGGCGGCTCGTCCCAGATGCGCGGCGGATCGCCCAGCAGCGCCTTCAGCGCCCCGTCGCCGCCGAGATGTCCGATCAGCGCCTTCGCCAGCGCCCCCTCATGATCCCTCATCGCGCCCGCTCCAGGTTCAGCCGCGCCCGGCCCGCCGCCTTCGGATCGACCTCGACGCCCACGACGCCCCAGTCCGCCCCGCCGAAGCGCACGATCAGCCCCTCGGCCGCCCCTTCCGCCAGCCTGGGATCGGCCCGCGTCGTGGCGCTCAGCGTCTCCACGCCGCGCGTCACGCCGCCTTCCGTCCGCTCGCGCCGCCTGCGCGCTCCCAGCGCCAGCCACAACGACCCGACCGGCTCATAGCTGACGACCCGCCCGCCATAGGGCGTCTGCGCCTCCACCGGCCGCATCAGCGAGGCCACCACCTTCATGGCGCCCGCGCTCACAGCCGCACCACGCGATAGGGCGCGATCCACCCCTCGACCGGCGCCGCCGACATCTCGCTCTCGCCGCGCTCATAGGCGCGCATCGCCAGCATCATCACCGCCAGCCTCAGCGGCGCCGGCGAGGTCGAGGTCAGGTTCAGTCCCGCCTCCCCCTCCACCCGCGCCCGGGCCGCGTCGATCAGGGTCTGGATCAGCCCGTCCTCCGCCTCATGCTCGACGCGCAGGAACAGCTTCGCCTCCGTGAGGCTCACGGGTGCGCTCATTCAAATCTCCAATGTTTTCTGCGTCCCTTCTCCCGATGGGAGAAGGTGGCCCGAAGGGCCGGATGAGGGTTCCCGGTCGCCGTCGGCGTCAGCCGTCGCGCAGCGGCTCACGCCGACTGAACCGTCGGCCCCTCACCCTTTCGCCTTGCGGATCGCCTTCGGCTCTCCGAGGCTCAAGCCCTCTCCCGCCGGGAGAGGGCCCAGCTTCAGCGCCCCTTACGAGGCCGCGAACTTCATCAGCTTGATCGCGTCGAAGTTCTGCACCCCGCCGCCGACGCGCTTGGTCGTGTAGAACAGCACATAGGGCTTGGCCGAATAGGGGTCGCGCAGCACCCGCACCCCCGCCCGATCCACGATCAGATAGCCGCGAGAGAAGTCGCCGAACGCGATCGACAGGCTGTTGGCCGCCACGTCCGGCATGGTCTCGATCTCCGTGACCGGATAGCCCAGCAGGCTCGCCGTCTCGCCCGGCCGCGACGCCGGCGACCAGATGTAGTTCCCGTCCGCGTCCTTGAACTTGCGCACCAATGAGACCGTGCGCCGGTTCATCACGAAACGCCCGTTGGGCCGATACTGGGCCTTGGGCGCATAGATCAGGTCGATCAGCCTGTCCGACGGATTGGTCGCGGCGAAACCGCCCGCCGCGCCCGAGGCTGTCGTGCCGATCTGGCCCCAGGTCTGCGTGCCCTCCGTCGCCGTCGCATAGGCCAGGAAGCCCTTGGGCTTGTTCACCCCGTCGCCGCTGACGAAGGCGGACGTCTCCTGGGCCGCGAAGGCGTCCTCGACCTCGGCCGCCAGCCATTCGTCCAGGTCGATCAGGGCGTCGTCCAGCAGGCTCTGCGTCGCCGCCGGACAGGCGTAAAGATCCGCCGACGAGAACTCCAGCAACGCCAGGGTCGCCGGGTCCGTCTCGGGCCTGGCCGCCGTCTCGGCCACCCAGCCCGCCTGCACCCCGGCCGTCGAGACCGGCTTCCTGAACACGCCCGAGCCGACGGTGCGCACCGTGGCGATCTCGCGCATCGGCGACCCAGCCATCAGACGACGCTCAATCGCGCGCTCCGTCTCGGGCGGCGCGACATAGCCGGCCGAGTTCGACGCCGACGACAGCCCCGCCTTCAGCTCCAGCCCATGCGCGACGCCCGACTTCATATAGCCGTCCCAGGCGCTCTTCTCCTCCCCATGGAATGGGGAGGGGGACCGCCCCCGGGTATCGTCTCTGGCGATCCCGAGGACAGGCTGCGCGGTGGAGGGGCTCGCCCCATCCAGACCCGGACGACGGCTTTCGCTCACCACCCGATCCAGCCGCGCCTGCGCGCTGGCCACGGCCTGATCGATGCGCGCCACCTTCTCCTCCAGCAGCGCATCGGCCGACGCCTTCTTCTCGATCTCGTCCAGACGGGCGTCGTTGGCCCCTTTGAACGCCTCGAACGCGGCCATCATCTCATGCATGGCGGCGCGCGCCTCGGGATGGCCCGAGACGGTCTTGGTCTCTTTCATGGTCTCTCCAGAAAAATGCGCGACCGTCCTGCGGCGCGCCGTCAAACCGGGCCAGGCCCGGAACCGTCCCATCCTTTGCCGCGCTTCAAAAGCGTGCGACCCTCCCGCCATCGAACCAAAGGACATGGAGGATGGATGTTGAAACTCGTAGGCGTCGCCCTCTCGGCTCCGCTGTCAGCCATCGCCCTCATGGCCTGCTCAACCCCTGAGCGTCCGACTATGTCCCAGAATTCGTCCCAGGGTTCGCCCCAGACAGCGCCCGCCGATCCGCCCCGCCTATCCGCCGACGCCTCCCTCGACGCCCGCCTGTTCGAGATCCTCGGCGCCTGCGAGGCCCTTGATCCGGACGGCGACCAGACCTTCGAGGCCCATCTGCGGCGCCACGCCCCCTACGCCGCCCCGGACCGACAGGACGCCCTGCGACAGGCTCACGCCCGCGGCCGCGCTATCGCCGCCCGACAGACGCCCGAATCCTGCGCTCGCCTGCTACGCGCCTACCGTCAGCAAGAGCCCGGCCTGCACGGCCCGGCCGCCGACCGTTCGCGATTGAAGACGACCGACTGATGCCAATCGCCTCAAGCCCAACCTCGCAGTTTCTTGACGCCGTCCGGCAGTCCTGGATTCTAAAACTTGTCTGGGCCTGGCTGTCTCTGTTGCCGCTGTCCCTCTGCGCCTTAGCCAAGCATGGCGATGGTCATTTCAGCTTCATCTGGTTTGCGCCCCTGCTCCTGCTCGTCCCGCCCGCCGCCTCATTCGTGATCGGCCGGCTGCAGAGCCAAGCGCAGAGAAAACGCCATCGCCGCCTGACGCCCCTCCAGCGGACCCAGGTTTCCGACGAGCCGGAATACGAGCCGCTTCACGAGGTTCTGGCCATCGGCTCCCATCCTCCTGTGGCGACCCTGCCCCCCCTGCTTCAGGCAGCCGTCGCCCGCCTCGGCGCCAAACCTCCGGTCTGGCTGGCGCCCTTCATTATTCCGCTTTGCCTGGCGTTCGGCGTCGCCCTGGCCGCCCTGGCCCTGCTGGACGATCCTGTCGCTCTACTGACGCGTGGACTGGGTCGACCCTGGCCTCTCAGCTACTGGAGCACCTACGCCATCTTCGCTGCGATCGGCTTCCTCCTCGTGACCTGGCATTGGCTGCGCGCCATGCACGACCATTATGTCGCCGAGGGCCTCAATGTTGGCCGTCATCCCTTTCCGGCCTTGCGCGCCTGAACCGCGCGCCCGGCAGCATCGGAAACGTCACCAGCGACACCTCCCACAGCTCAACCGCGCTAAGCACTCTTAAGCGCCCGTCGCGTCGCGCCTTCGTCGCCCGAAAGCCTATGGACAGCCCGTCCAGCGCCCCGGCGCGCGTCAAGGCGGCGGCGTAGCGGGCCTCAGCGGACCAGTCCTCGATCCGCCCCTCGACCCACAGGCCCCGCTCGTCCTCAACCATCCGCTCCCAGACGCCGACGACAGCGCGGCTTTCATGCTGGTGCAGCATCCGCACCCCGCCCGCGCCGGTCTTCGCCAAGCTCCCGGCGAAAACGCCGCGCGCCGTCACGTCCCCGTTCAGGTCCGCCACGCCCCACAGGGAGGCGTAGCCGGCGATGGCCAGCCCCGCCCTTGTCCGGCCTGTCGCCGCCATCATTTCTCCTCCAGTCGCCGCTCGATCCGCTCGACCGCGGCGCGCGTCGCCTCGCCCTGCGCCTCCAGCCGCGCCAGTCGCTCGGCGACCAGCCTTTGTTCATCCACGCGCTGCTCCAGGGTGGCGATCCGCGCCGCCGCCCCGCCGGCCCACACCAGGCCGCCGATGGTCTGCACCAGCAGCGCTGCGATGAGGGCGACGGGCATCTTCTTCATCGCTTCCATCACTCGCCCACCCCCGCCATCCGGCGCCGCTCGTCCTCGGTCAGGAAGCTCGCTGCATTCAGCCGCGCCCACAGCGCATCCCGCTCGACCTGAAGGGCCGGAACCGCATCCAGATCCGGCTCGATCCGGCAATCGACGAAGCGGCTGCCTAGCCACCCCGTCATCGCCCCGGACGCCTTCCGCACCAGCGGGATCACCGTCCCTCGCCAGAAGGCCGCGTTCGCCTCGCGATAGTTGGCGTAGGTCGCATCCCCCGGAATGCCCAACAGTTGCGGCGGCACCCCGAAGGCCAGGGCGATCTCCCGCGCCGCCGCGTGCTTGCCGGCGATGAAGTCCATGTCGTGCGGCGTCAGGCTCATCGGCTTCCAGTCCAGCCCGCCTTCCAGCAGCAGCGGCCGCCCGGCGTTCCGCGCCCCCGCGTGAGCCTCGCCCAGCTCCGCCTTCAGCGCCTCGAACTGCTCCGCCGTCAGCCGCTCGCCGTCCTTGGCGCCGTAGACCAGCGCCCCCGAGGGCCGCGCCGCATTGTCCAGCAGCGCCTTGTTCCAGGCCCCCGAGGCGTTGTGCACGTCGATGGCGAAGGCCGCCGCCTCCAGGGGCGAGAAGCCGTAATGGTCGTCCGTCGGGTGAAACAGCTTCAGATGCATGACCGGCGACCAGCCGTCGCCGTGCCGCCCGATCCGCACCGACCGCCCGCCGACCGCATACTCATAGGCTTCGGGCCAGCCCGCCCTTCCGGGGACCACCTTCACCCGGTCCGGCCTCAGCGCCCACAGCTCGTCCGGCGCCCCGTCCCCGTCGGCGTCCCCGGTCGCCTCGACATAGGCGTTGCCCGCCGTCTGCAGCGCGCCGTACAGCGCCTCCATCAGTTCGGCGCCCGACTGCTCCGGGTTGGGCTTGTCGATCAGCCGCGCCAGCGGGTGATCGACCGTGCGCACGCCCCCGACCATCACCTTCAAGGGGGTCGAGGCCGCCGCCTCGGCGATCATCCGCACGCAGCGATAGGCCACGGCGTTCCGACCGAACCCCTCCTGCGCCAGATGGGCGTAGTCCCTCGGCGTCCACCGCGCCCGCCCCGCTCCGGTCAGGGCGATCAGCGGCCCGGCGCGGCTGTCCTTGATTTCGGGTGCGGCCATGCGCCGCCGACCGAACGGTCGTCGCCAATCCATTGAAATCTCCATCACCGAATTCTCCCTCCCCGTCTTGGGGAGGGTGGTTGAGCCCGTCAGGGCGAAACCGGGTGGGGCGGCCAGGCAAGTCAACCGCCGCGCCCAGATCACCCAGCCCTCCCCACCCGGTCGCTTCGCGACCACCCTCCCCGGGACGGGGAGGGAGAGGCGCCGCGCCTATCTTCACAACGCCCGCAGTCTCGGCTGCGTCTTGCCGGCCAGCAGCAGATGCGTCAGCGCCCACACCAGCGCATCCGCCCGATCCGGGCTCTTCGCCCCCGGCGTCTCGCTCCCCAGCGCCATCATCTCTTCCTCCAGCGCCGGAAACGCCCCGCAGTGGACCACCCGCCCCTGCTCGTACAGGGCCGCCACCGGCTCCGCCCGCGCCTTCTTCGACCGGCTGGCGTGGACCAGCTTCACCTGCGCCGGACAGTCCGCCTGCCCCAGCAGGGTCCGCACCATCTCCCCGCCCTGATTGGCCTCGGCCAGCACCAGATCGGCCTCGAACTCGCGCGCCGTCTCGGCCACGCGCCGCGCCCAGCCGGCGGGCGACAGCCCCCGCGCAGAGCGATCGGCCAGCACATAGCCCGTCCGATCCCTGCGCCCCGCCGCCACGATCCCGCAGGCGTCGCCGTGGGCGCTGGCGGGCGGGTCGACCGCCACCACCACACGCTCGAACTTCGCCGGACGGCTCCCCCGCGCCCGCGCCAGGTCCTCGGCCCGGAACAGGGCGCCGTCGGCCTCGACCACCAGCCCCTCCATCTCCTGCGCCTCCAGCCGCGTCCCGGCGTAGAGGGCCCGAAGATGCTCCAGGAATCCCGGCGCCAGATGGGCCGCATTGTCCTTCGTCGCCAGCCGCGCCTTGGCCACCCCCGGCTCCGCCAGCAGCCGTCGCAAGGCGGGGATCGGCCGGGGCGTGGTCGTGATCGCCAGCCTGGGATCGGTCCCCAGGCGCAGTCCGAACCTCAGGTTCGACAGGGTCGCCTCGATGTTCCTCCAGGCGCAGAATTCGTCCGCCCAGGCCGCATGGAACTGCGGCCCGCGCAGGCTGTCGGGATCTTCGGCCGAGAACGCATAGGCCGCCGAGCCGCTCGGCCAGATCAGCCGGCGCCGACCCGCCTCCCAGCGCGGCCGGTTGTCGCGGGTCGCCTGGGCCTTCAGCCCCGACGGCCCCTCGACCATCACCTCGCGCACGTCGTGCAGCGCCGGGCCGACCAGGGCGAAGGTCAGGTCCTTGCCCCGCGCCAGCTCGTTCATCCAGAAGCCCCCGGCGAAGGTCTTGCCCGACCCGCGCCCGCCCAGCAGGACCCAGGTGCGCCAGCGCCCGTCAGGCGGCGCAATCTGGTCGTCGTTCAGCCGCGGCGTCGCCTTCACCGCCGCCTTCAGCGCCCGGCCCCGCTGCTCGGGCGGCAGGCTCTCGATCCAGTCCCGCAACCAGCGACTTGCGCTCGAAGGCTGCGACGAGATGATCGACACGGGCGAAGAATTCGGCCTGAAGCCCGGCCAGTTCGGCGTCGCTGAGGTCACGATCGTCGTCGCTCATTCCATCCTCTTCGGGGTTGCGGCTTCTGCGGATCATGTCGGCCTCCAGCGCGGCCACCGCCTTGGCCGTGCGGGCCAGGACGCCGATGGCGCGCGCCCGCTTCTCGGCCTCGGCCACGTCGGCGGGCGGCGCGGCCGCGGCCACCACGGCGATCGCCTGGTCGGTCGCGGCCCTCAGCCTGGCGAACGCCTCGCCCAGCCAGTCGCCCGCCCCCACGGCCGCCCCGCCGGTCTTCCCGGCGTCCGTCGTCTCCGTCTGATCCGCTTTTCCCGCCATGACCTAACCCTAGCGGACCAGCGTCCTCAGGCGCGCAAACGGCGCCTCGGCGGCCTCAATCCCAAGGATTTCCCGGCCTTGCCGCGCGATGACGCGACATCAGCCGCGTTCAGGCCGCCGGCGCGCGCGCCGGACGCTCGCCCAGCCACAGGGCCAGGGCGGCCGCCAGTTCCGGAATCTGGATCGGCTTGGCCAGATGGCCGTCCATCCCCGCCTCCACGCAGCGCGCCGCCTGTTCGGCCTGGACATTGGCCGTCAGGGCCAGGATCGGCGTCCGGCGGCCCGTCCCCGCCTGCATCCGGCGGATTTCGCGCGTGGCCGTCAGCCCGTCCATGACCGGCATGTGCACGTCCATCAGGACCAGGTCATAGGCGCCCGACTGCGCCGCATGGACCGCCTCGGCGCCGTCCGCCACCGCGTCGATCTCCAGTCCCAGGTTGCGCAGGATGGCGCTGACCAGTTCGCGATTGGCCGCCGCGTCGTCGGCCATCAGCACCCGGCCGCGGATCATGGAATCGACGGCCTGCCCCCGGCCCGCCTCGGACGTCTCGTCATCGGCCTCGGCCACGGTCAGCGGCGCCTCGAACCAGAAGGTCGAGCCCCGCCCCGGCGCGCTGTCGACCCCGATCTCCCCGCCCATCAGCTCGACCAGGCGGCGCGAGATGGCCAGACCCAGCCCGGTCCCGCCATAGACGCGGGTGGTCGAGGCGTCGGCCTGGGTGAAGCGGTGGAACAGCTCCTCGATCTTCTCGGCCGGGATGCCGATGCCGGTGTCGCTGACCGCCACGCGCATCCGCCATCGGCCGTTCTCGTCGAAGCGGCCGCCCAGCTCCAGCCTCACCTCGCCGCGCGCCGTGAACTTCACCGCATTGGACAGGAAGTTCAGGATCACCTGGCGCAACCGCCCCTTGTCGCCCGTCAGGCGCTCGGGCGTGTCGGCGGCCGCCGCCACCTTCAGCGCCAGCCCCTTGGCCGAGCACTGGCTCTCGATGATGGCGGCGGCGCCGTCCACCAGGGCGCGCGCGTCGAAAGGCTCGGGGTCCATCTCGATCGCGTCGGCTTCCAGCTTGGAATAGTCCAGGATGTCGTTGATCACCCCCAGCAGGGCCTCCGAGGCCGTGGCGATACGCTCGACATAGACGCGCTCCTCGGCCGGCAGGTGCGCGGAGCCCTGCAGCAGCCCCGAGAAGCCGATCACGCTGGTCAGCGGGGTGCGCAGCTCATGGCTCATGTTGGCCAGGAACTCGCTCTTGGCCCGCGCCGCCTTCTCGGCGCGCTCCTTGGCCTCGATGACCTCGTCCTCCAGCTGGCGGCGCTGGGTCATGTCGCGGATCACCACCACCACGTCGTCGACGTGGCCGTGTTCGTCCTTCAGCGCCTTGAAGGTGCATTCCACCCAGACCGTATGGCCCTGGCGGTGCACCGCCCGGTGCTCCAGGCGCGTCGGCGTGCCCGTCCTGACCGCCTCGCCGATGGCCTTCAGCACCAGGTGCTTGTCCTCGGGATGGACATAGTCGGTCGACTGGCCGCTCATCTCATCCAGCGTCCAGCCCAGAAGCTGCTTGATGGCGGGCGAGATGTATTTGCTGGACCCGTCCATCTTCACGCGGGTGATGACGTCGCCGACGTTCTCGGCCAGCAGGCGATAGCGGCCCTCGTCCCGACGGGCGCGCTCCAGCACCTTCTCCTGCTCGGTCACGTCCTGGAAGACGCCGAACATGGCGGTGACGCGGCCGTTCTCGTCGCGCTCGGTTTCGGCGTGGGTCAGGACGCGCCGTTCCTCGCCGTCGGCCCGGACGATGGTCATCCTCGCCATATAGGGCTCGCCCGCGTTCAGCCCCGCCTCGATCATCGCCGTCAACCGCGCGCGTTCGGCCTCGGGATAGAAGGCCAGGGCGTCGTCCAGCCTGGGATTGAAGGTTTCGCGGGTGACCCCGTGGATGCGATAGACCTCGTCGGACCACTCGACCCCGCCGTTGCGCTCCAGGCGCCAGTGGCCGACGCCGGACATCTGCTCGACCAGCCGCAGCGTCTCGAGCCGTTCGTCCCGGATGCGGGCGGCGTCCAGGCCGGCGATGATGTCCTCGGCCATGCCGACCAGGCTGGCCAGCTGCTCCATCTGCTTCGGCGTGGGCGCCGGGCGCTCCCGGTCGTCCAGGATGGCGAAGGCGCCGATCGGCCGCCCCGCCGGGTGGCACAGGGTCGCCCCCACGATGAACTTCAGATAGGGGGCCTTGCTGACCAGGGGATGGTCCTTCAGCCGCGGATCGGCGGCCGCGTCCGTGACCACCATGGTCCTCCCCGGCCCCATCTCCGCCAGCATCGGCGCCAGGCTCTCCTCGAGGGCGACGCGCTGCAGGCACAGGTCGACGCTGGAGCGGACGACCGCATCCCGCTCGGTCAGCAGGGTGACCACCGCCGCCTTGCCGTCGAACAGGGTCGCGGCGAAATCCACCAACCGCTGAAACGGGCCTCCGGGGCCTTCCAACGCCTCTATGCTCTTGGTGAATGACAACTGCCGCCCCCTCCGCTCGGAGGCTCTTGTCGCGCCCAACCCCGAAATTATTCGTTAGCGGTCCGCAGTCAGGCCGGCCGGGGTTGCGTTCCCCGCTCGGCGATCCACTCGGGCGCCTCGAAGTCCAGGGCGTCCTCGGGTTCCTTCAGCGCCGTCTCGCACACCGTCTGGCGCCGCACCGACACCCCCGCCGCGTGCACCGTCTCCGGATCGCCGGACACCAGCGGGTGCCACCAGGCCAGCGGCCGCCCTTCATGCAGGCGGCGATAGGCGCACGACAGCGGCATCCACTTCAGCCGTTCGATGTTGTCGGGCGTCAGCTGCACGCAGTCCGGCACCTCGGCCTGGCGATTGGCGTAGTCGATGCAGCCGCAGACGTCCGGATCGAACAGCTTGCAATGGACGTGGGTGGGGATGATCTGGCCGGTGTCCTCGTCCTCGAAACGGATGACGCAGCACAGGCCGCAGCCGTCGCACAGGCTCTCCCACTCGGCCGGCGACATCTCGGCCAGGGTCTTGGTTTCCCAGAAGGGTTTGGCGGCGGCGGAACTCATGGGCGCGCCTATACGCCTCCGAGGCGCATCTGTCGCCTTCTCCCTCCCCGTCCCGGGGGAGAACCCGGTGCCCTTCGCTTCAGTGCGTCACGCTCTTGGAGAAGACGTTGATCACCACCACCCCGCCGATGATCAGCGCCAGACCGATCAACGCCGGAACATCCAGCTTCTGCTTGAACGCCACCAGGGCGATCACGGAGATCAGCACCACCCCCAACCCGCTCCAGATCGCATAGGCCAGCCCCACCGGCATCTGCTTCAGCGCCAGGGTCAGCAGGTAGAAGGCGACGCCGTAACAGACCGCCAGCCCCGCCGTCGGCCAGGGCCGGGTGAACTGCTGCGACTGCTGCAGCAGGGTGGTCCCCGCCACCTCGAAGCCGATCGCGCCCAGCAGGGCCAGCCAGGTCGTCGGGCTCAAACGCCCGCCTCCCCGGGGGCGCCCGCCTCATACGCATCCGTCAGCAGACTGCCCGGCGTCAGCAGCGACAGCAGAGCCCTCCTCTGCTCCGGCGACACCTCATGGGAGCCGAACAGGTCGCTCATCCACAGGCCGTCGGCGATCAGACGCAGCATCAGGGCGTCGTCCTTGCCCGCCGGGTCCTCGGGATCGTCGGCGACCAGGACCTCCATCGCCGCCCGCCAGCGCGGAATCAGGCTCGGCTCGATGGCGCAGGCGGCCAAGGCCGCGCGGCCGATGCTGACGTCCCGTTCGGTCGCCGGCTCGTTGACGACCGCCCGCAGATAGGCCCGCGCATTGCGGCCATAGGGGTTGGGATCGCGCGCCGCCTCGGCCAGCACCGCCGCCGTCATCTCGCTCGCCAGACGGTCGATCACCCCCTCCAGCAGGGCCAGCTTGTTCGGAAAATGATGCAGCAGGGCGCCCTTGCTGAACGGCAGGCGCGCCACCACGGCGTCCAGCGTCACCGCCGTCGCCCCCTGCTCGGCGGCGATCTCCACGGCCATGTCGATGATCTGGCGGCGGGTGTCGTCAGCCGTGCGGCGAGCGGGTTGAGCGTCCATCCGCGACACATACCGTCTGGACGGTCTGTCGTAAACGCCGAAAGATTGGCCCTCGCCCCCCTCGACGCGCTATAGGCGTCGCCTCCCCTTTTGGACTGGTTGTCTATGGCCGCTCGCCCCCCTCTCGTCGCCCTCAAGGACGTCCGCCTTCAGGACGGCCCCCGCCCGCTGTTCGACGGCGTCGACATGGCGATGGAGCCGCGCAGCCGCGCCGCCCTGGTCGGCCGCAACGGGGCGGGCAAGTCCACCCTGATGAAGGTGGTCATGGGCCTGATCGAGCCGGACTCGGGCGACCGCTCGGTCCAGGCCGGAACTCGCTTCGCCTATGTCCCGCAGGAGCCGGTCATCACCGGCGAGACGCTGGCCGACTACGCCGCCTCGGGCGAGGCCGAGCGCTGGACCGCCGAAAGCTGGCTGGAGACCTTCGGCCTCAACCCGGCCAAGTCGACCCAAGGCCTGTCGGGCGGCGAGATCCGCCGCGCCGCCCTCGCCAAGGCCTTCGCCGAGGAGCCCGACCTGCTGCTGCTGGACGAGCCGACCAACCACCTCGACATCCTGGCCATCGAACTGCTTGAGAACGAGCTGATCCAGGCCCGTTTCGCCCTGCTGGTCGTCAGCCACGACCGCGCCTTCCTGAACCGCGTCACCGACACCGTCCACTGGCTGGAAGGCCGCAGGGTCCGCACCCTGAACAAGGGCTTCGTCGAGTTCGACGACTGGGCCGCCAAGGTCATGGAGGAGGAGGCCGAGTCCCTGCGCCGCCTGACCAAGCGCATCGAGGCCGAGACCTACACCTTCTACCGCTCCATCACCGCCCAGCGCACCCGCAACGAGGGCCGCGCCCGCGCCCTGCAGCAGATGCGCCTGGACCGCGCCGAACGGGTCAAGGACCTGCCGCGCGAGCTGAACCTCGGCGTCGATTCCGGTGCCGTCTCGGGCAAGCTGGTCGCCGACATCAAGGGCGTCAGCAAGGCGTTCGGCGACCGGACCATCTTCAAGAACCTGACCACCCGCATCATCCGCGGCGACCGGCTGGCCATCGTCGGCCCCAACGGCGCGGGCAAGACCACCCTGGTCAAGGTGCTGCTGGGCGAACTGGCGCCCGACGAAGGCACGGTCCGAATGGGCGCCAATCTGGAGCCCCTCTACCTCGACCAGTCGCGCGAGGGGCTGAAGTCGGACATGACCCTGTGGGACGCCCTGACGCCGGGCGGCGGCGACTCCATCCTGGTGCGCGGCCGCTCCATGCACGTCGCAGCCTACGCCAAGGACTTCCTGTTCCAGGAGGCCCAGCTGAAACAGCCCATCTCCACCCTGTCGGGCGGCGAGCGCAACCGCCTGCTGCTGGCGCGCGCCCTGGCCCAGCCCGCCAATCTGCTGATCCTCGACGAGCCGACCAACGACCTCGACATGGACACGCTGGAGAAGCTGGAGGAGCTGCTCGAATCCTACGACGGCACCCTGATCCTGGTGTCGCACGACCGCGATTTCGTCGACCGCCTGGCCACCTCGACCATCGCCCTGAACGGCCGCGGCGACGTGGTCGAGACCCCCGGCGGCTGGCAGGACTTCCTGCGTCAGAACCCCGGCTTCCTCGCCCCGCCCCCGACCCACGCCGAGGCCCCGTCAGGGGCGCGTCGGGTCGAGAAGGCCGAACCTTCCGACCGCGTCCCCAAGAAACAGGCGAAGCTCTCCTACAAGGACGCCCGTCGTCTGGAAGAGGTCGAAAAGCTGATGGAGACCCTGCCGGTCGAGATCGCCCGACAGGACGCCCTGCTGGCCGACCCCGACCTCTATGCCCGCGACCCCGCCGCCTTCGACCGCGCCATGAAGGCCGCCGAAAAGGCCCGCGCCGAGCTGGAGGCCGCCGAACTGGACTGGCTGGAGCTGGAAGAGAAGAAGGCCGCCCTGGCGGGCTAGGGCGGCCCGCGTTCTATCCGGACATTCTTCGCGCAATTGCGCCGCCGCCAGCCAACTTTCCTGCGATAAGGGCGGAACCCACGGTTTACATTCGGCCCGGCTTGCCGCCTCATCTCAAGCTGGGCGGCGTCGTCCGCACGTCCGGCTCTCGAGGGGGAGCCGCGTAGACCAACTGGGGGTTTATCCATGAAGAGACTGCTTGTCGTCGCCGCTTCGGCGCTGGCCCTGGCCGGGCCGGCCATGGCGCAAAGCGGAGGCCAGAGCGGGCCTCAGGGCGCGCCGCGCGCCGACGCCGCCGCGAACCGCACCGAAGCCGCCATTCCGCCGCCGGTCATGTCCGAGACCCGCCACACCGGCGTCTTCGGCGGCCAGCGCATCGCCTATCGCGCCATCGCCGGCGAGACCTATCTGAAGGACCGGGAGGGCAAGCCGCTCGCGGCCATGGTCTCCTACAGCTACATCAAGGAAGGCCCGACGGACCCCAACCGCCCCGTGACCTTCCTGTGGAACGGCGGGCCCGGCTCGGGCTCCCTGTGGCTGCACATGGGCGCCTTCGGGCCCAAGCGCGTGGTCGTGCCCTCGGACGCCAAGGACGACGGCGCGGCGCCCTTCCCCATCATCGACAACGTCGACTCCCTGCTGGACGTCACCGACATCGTCTTCATCGACCCGATCGGCACCGGCTTCAGCCGCGCCCTGGGCAAGACCGATCCGGCCGACTACTGGGGCGTGACCAAGGACGCCAAATCGATCGCCGAGTTCATCCGCCTGTGGCTGAACGAGCACGGCCGCTGGAACGCGCCGAAATTCATCGGCGGCGAGAGCTACGGCACCACCCGTTCGGCGGCGGTCATCAACGAGTTGGAAGGCACATATACGGACGTCTCGATCAACGGCATCCTGCTGATCTCGTCGATCCTCGACTTCAGCCTGGCCGCCGACGCCCAGGGCAATGAACTGGGCTTCGTCACCAACCTGCCCTCCATGGCCGCCACGGCCTGGTATCACGACAAGGTGCCGAACAAGCCCGCCACGGTGGAGGAGTTCGTCGCCGAGGCCCGCGCCTGGGCCATCGGCCCCTACGCCTCGGCCCTGCTGAAGGGCAACGCCCTGACGGCGGAAGAACGCGCGGCCATCCTGCCGCAGCTGTCGCGCTATACCGGCGTGTCCCAGACCTATCTCAGCAACGCCAATCTGCGCCTGTCGCCCAGCCGCTTCTACAAGGAGCTGCTGCGTGATCGCGGCCTGACCATCGGCCGCCTGGACACCCGCTACACCGGCGTCGACTACGACAACGCCGGCGACCGCCCGGACAACGACCCCAGCTTCTACGGCATCGACGGCGCCTATACCGCCGCCATGAACGCCTGGTCGCGCGAGGGCCTGAAGTATTCGCCCGACGTGGTCTACTCCTCGATCGGCGGCACCCGGAGCTGGGACTGGAACCTCCCGTCCGGCGGGCGCGGCGGCGCGGAGTATCTGAACGTCGCCCCCTACATCGGCCGCGCCCTGCGTGAAAACAGCGGCCTGCGCGTCTGGGTGGGCCAGGGCTACTACGACTTCGCCACGCCCTTCTTCGGCGCCGAATATTCGCTCAACCGTCCGGGCTTCCCGACCGACGGCCGCATCGAGTGGCACTACTATCACGCCGGCCACATGATGTACGTGCGCGACGACGACCTGAAGAAGCTGTCGACCGACATCCGCACCTTCATCCGCAATCGCTGACGATCCGCCGCCATCCGCGCCTCGCGCGGGTGGCGGCCCTTTCCTGTGGACAAGAGAAGGCCTTGATCCGCCTTCGCGAATTTCGTCCGCCCACAGATATCCACAGACTTACCCACCGGCTCCGGGAAGATTCCGCACAGAGGCTGGGATTCGGGCGCTTGCCTCATAGCGGATTTTGCGGGAACGTCAACGGGCCGAAGGGACACGGAGGCGCGGAAATCCAGGGAGACCTGGAGATCAAGCGGACCGGTCCGGCTCTCTGACCCAGGGTTCCAAGCCTCTTCGGAGGACGCGGAAACACCGACGCAGGGCCAAGGCTCCCGATCCTTCAGCGCTTCGGCGCAGGGATCATGGAGAACCAGGCCGGGATCGAAGGACGACGCGAGGTTCGCCTTGCGGAACGCCGAAGACCAGGGGCCGACGAAATGACCTGCCGAACGACGCCGGGTTCGCCCGTCGATGCTGAGGCCGAGTTTCGACCCGATAACGGCCAAGTCCAACCCGGACTTGGCGAGGGGACGCGATCCGCGATCCGGCCGGCGACGGCCTGGTTCAAAGGGTTACGTCCCCTCGCTCAATTCCGGCGATGGAATCCGCGCCGAAATCCCGTTCGGCGCCCCACGCCGCCTTTCCAAGCGCGGCCCGCCCCCCTACACCCTAGACGTGATGACTCGCCCCCGCCCGCATCGACGCGGCCTGATGGCCGGCGCCCTCGGCCTGACCGCCCTGGGCGCCCTGTCCGCCTGCGGCCGCACCCCGGCCCAGACCGACGAGGCCGGCCGGGTGCGCCTGCGGGTGGCGGCGGGCGGACCGGCCGGCGCCCTGCACGGCGGCTTTTATCAGGCGATCGCCGCCGGGGCCTATGAGCGGCGCGGCCTCAACGTCGAGATCCTGGCCGGGCCATCGGGCGCCGACATCCCCGCCCTGCTGGCCGCCAGCGCGGTCGAGCTGGCCGTCGGCCGCGACAGCTTCCTGCCCCTGCGGCTGATCGCCGACCGGGCGCCGGTCAAGGCCGTGGCCGCCTTCCTGCAGAAGGATCCCGTCGTCCTGCTGGCCCATCCCGGTCAGGAGCTGGAGGATCTGACCGTCCTGCGCGGCCGCCGCATCCTGATGGAGCCCGGCGACCAGGACGGCTTCTGGACCTGGCTGCGCGCCCGCTTCGACCTGACTCCCGATCAGGCCCTGCCCGGCGCCCCCGAGGACAATCTGAAGGCCTTCCGCGAGGACCGCCGCAGCGTGCTGATCGCCCGCCTGACCGACGGCGCGCCCGACCTGATCGCACGCGAGGCCGGCTTCCAGCCCCTGGTCCTGACCCCGGCCGAGGACGGCTACCCCTCCTATTCCGGCCTGGTGCTGGCGCCCAACGCCTTCGCCCGCGACAACGCCCAGGCCCTGCGCGACTTCATCGCCGCCTCGGTCGAGGGCTGGCGCGACTATGTCCACGGCGACGGGGCCAGGGGCGACGCCCTGATCCGCCGCGCCCGTCCCGACCTGCCCCAGAGGGTGCTGGACGCCGCCCGCGCGGCCCTGCGCGCCCGGGCCATGGTCGACGGCGGCGACGCGGCCCTCTACGGCCTGGGGGCCATGACGCCCGAGCGCTGGCAGGCCTTCGCCGAACAGACCCAGGGCGCCTATACCGTCGTCCCGGACTGGCGCGAGGCCTTCACCGGCGAATATCTGCCCTCTCGCGGCTAAACCTGCGCGGCGTTAGGCGCGGATTAAGCCGCGCCGGCTAAGCTGTCAGGCTGAACGAGTTCACCTTTCACGAGGCGCCGGTGCCCCGCACCCTGACCATAGCCGCCCTTCTGCCCGCCCTCGGCGCGGCCCCGGCCGTCTGGGCGCAGGACGTCCCCCAGGCGCCGTCGCCCCAGGCCTCCGCCTCCGCTGGACGCGCCTTGTCCTGGCCCGGCCGCGCAGCCGCCCGCCCGCCCGCCCAGGCGGCCGCCTATCCGGCCGTCCCGGCGGACGGCTTCGCCCCCGCCTCGGCCGCCCGCCCGCCCGTGATCCCGCATGGCGGCTATCCCTGGCGCGCCGGCGCGCCGAACTACAGCCGCCAGTTGACGCCCGCCCGGACCTGGGGCGCGCCCTCTCCGATCCCGGCGCCGCCGCCCTCGGCCAACGCCCTGACGCCCGCGCCCGATTTTCGCCCGACGACCAGCCAATCCGGCGCGTCCTGGGGTCCCTATGTCGACCGCCCCGAGGACCAGCCCGCGCCCGTCGTCACGACCCAGCCGCCCCCTCGGCCCGCGCCCTGGACGCGCCAGCCCCTCGCCGTCCAGCCGCAGCCCTCCGCCGTTTCCGGGCCCGCGCCTCAGCCGAGGGAGGCCGCCCCGACGGCGAGCCGCCCCCCCCGGCCGCATCCGCAAACGGAGCCTCAAACCGCGCCCGAGCCGTCGATCCAGCCGGCGCCCGAGCCTTTGCGGGCGGTCCAGCCGCAACCCGCGCCGAGCCGACCGACGCAGGCCCAAGCCCAGCCCCAGCCCCAACTCCAGCCCCGGCCCCAGGCCCAGCAAGCCCCGGCTCCGGAGCGCATTCCCGAGCGCGCGCCCGCGCCCCAGCCTGTCCAGCCCCCGGTTCAGCCCGCGCCCCAGCCCGTCCAGGCCGAGCCCGCCCCCGCTCCGGTCGGGTCGGCCGTCGATCCCATGGCGCCCCGGCGCGACGCCCCGATCTTCCAGCTGCAGAGGAGCGCGCCCCAGCCGGCCGCCCCCTCGCCCGCCCCCTCGCCGACGCCCCAGAGCACGCCTCACGCCACGTCGCAGGCCGCGCCCCAAACCCCGGCCCAGAACCCGCTCCAGGGCGCGCCTCAGGCCGCGTCGAACGACGCCCCGGCCCAGGGCGGCGCCCGCTACTATTCCGTCCACCGCCAGGCCGGGCGCCAGCCGGACGCCACGCCCCTGCCCGCCCCCAGCTATCTGGACGCCATGCCGGTCGAGCTGAACGAGACGCCGTCCTCGACCGACCTGGCCCAGCCGCCCGAGCCGCCCGCCGTCCTGCGCGACGCCCAGGGGCGCCTGCGCGCCGCACCGATGAGCGATGATCCAATGACAAACGGGCCGATGCTGCCGTGAGCGACGGAGCCTCCCCTTCTCCCGCCGCCTCCCCCGCCGAGATCGGCTCGCGCCTTCCCGAATTGCTCTCCCTGGCGCAGGAGACCTCCAGCACCAAGCGCCGCGCCCTGCTGCGCGAGCTGACCGACTGCTTCTTCGGCGCCGTGGAGCGCACCGAGGCGGAGACCGCCCTTTACGGCGCGGTCCTGTCCGACCTGACCGACGCCATGGAGACGGCCGTGCGCGCCGAACTGTCCGAGCGTTTCGCCCGGTCGCCGGACGCCCCGCGCCAGCTGATCCGCCGCCTGGCCAATGATGAGGCCGAGACCGTCGCCGCGCCCGTCCTCACCGCCTCGCCGGTGCTGACAGAGGACGATCTGATCGGCGTGGTGCGCTCGCGCGGCCAGGGCCATATGCGCGCCGTCAGCCGCCGCGCCGCCGTGTCCGAGGCCGTGTCCGACGCCATCGTCGAGCGCGGCGACGACGAGACCCTGGGCGTGCTGCTGGGCAATGAGGGCGCGACCCTGTCGCGCGCCGCCTCCGAAACCGCGGTCCAGCGCGCCCGCGCCAACCCGGCCCTGCACGCGGTCACGGTGGAGCGCTCCAGCCTGCCGCCCGACCTGCTCAACGACATGTATTTCGCGGTCGAGGCCCGCCTGCGCCAGCGCATCCTGGAGCAGAACGCCCGCATGGACCCGGCCCTGCTGGAAAGCGCCCTGGCCGCCGGACGCGCCCGCGTCGCGGCCGAGGACGGCGCCCTGCCGCCCGACTACGCCGAGAGCCTGGCCTATGTCGAGGAGCTGCGCGCCGCCGGCCAGCTGACGCCCCAGGTGCTGGCCCGCTTCCTGCGCTCGGGCGGACAGACCGCCTTCCTGATCGCCCTGGCGCAGTTGGCCGACGTCGACTTCCACACCGCCGGCCAGATCGTCGAGCGGCGCGAACTGGACGCCCTGGCCGTGATCTGCAAGGCGGCGGACCTGGATCGCGCCCTGTTCCTGACCTACGCCGTGGTGTTGCTGAACACCGACGACAACGCCATGGGCAAGGCCCGCGCCTACGCCGGGATGTACAACGAGCTGTCGCGCGAGGCGGCCCTGCGCACCCTGCG
>JAFKFS010000120.1 GCA_017308115.1 Bordetella sp. | reverse complement strand
GAGCTCCCTGACGGCCCGTATTGCCTCCGGAAACATGTCGCGATGGTCGAGGTGGGCGTTGTGCTTTCCGCCCAGGGAGAAGGGCTGGCACGGCGGACCGCCCGAAACGAGGTCGATCGTCCCCAGGCCGTCATAGGACATCAGGCGCACGTCGCCCTGGGTCACGGGCCAGGGCTTGTTGTCCTTCAGGGTGTCGCAGGCCCAGCGGTCCCACTCGACCACCGCCGCGTGATCGAACCCGGCCCCAGCCACGCCCAGGCCAAGTCCTCCCGCTCCCGCGAACAATTCGATCGATCTCATCCGAGGAAAGCCCTCACGCGACACTCCAATCCGGGACGATCGCCCAGTTCGCACTCCCAGATAATCAGAGCTTCCCAGCCTGATTCGTTCAACCGTCGTTCCACCTCGCGGTCACGTTCGCGGTTCCGGGCGAGCTTTGGTCCCCAGAATTCCACACGGGACTTGGGCGCTCGCGCCAGCTTGCAATTGGAATCGTCGTGGCCGTGCCAGAAGCAGCCGTGCACCATGATCACCTTGCGGCGCGGACCGAACACCAGGTCCGGCCTGCCCGGCAGATCCTTGCGATAAAGTCGATATCGATAGCCCATGCCGTGGACCAGCTTGCGCACCAATAGTTCCGGCTTGGTGTCGCGCGATCGAACCCGTGACATGCGCTCGGAGCGCTGGGCTGGAGAAAGGGTGTCCACGCCCGCCGCTGACCGTCATTCGCGGTGTAAGTCCAGCAGGACCCGGGAGGCGTGCCTAGCGGTGCGTCCGACTGTGACGCAGGGTCGCGGATTCTGGACAGTGAGGGCGACTGGAATGGGCACCTAGTGGCGGCTGTTGGATAGGTCTGCTTGCAGGCCGCACTTATCCCACCTGCATCAACGGCCGCAACTCGGACCGCCTTGCCAAATCAAATTCCCGTAGAGAACTACTGACTAAGGATTAAGCAGCCACATTTTCAGCGGCATCTCCGCACGCTTTACAGGCTGAAGCGGACCAGGGCCGGTCGACCGTGCGAACGCCGTCGCCAGTTCCGCCGAATGCGGCTTGCCAATCCGCGGTCAATCGCCCGCCGAGGGCGGCGATGCGTCGCTCCGAGGCGACAAACACCCGGCTGAAAGAGTGCTCGGGGGGACTCAGTAGGGAATCGAGCGCGACCTCTGCGATCATCGCCGTCACATACGCCAGTTCCACTGGCCCATAGGGCTGATAGTGGGCGCCACAGGCCGGCTCCTCGTGATTGGCGTCGCCGCCATCCGGCCATTCGACGACCGTGAGGTCCGGGGCGCCGGTCCGCCCGATGTGGCATTGAAGACAGCCGTCGCTTTCGCCGACGACGACGGCGTGCCCGGCGCAGGCATGAGCTTCGGTCCAGCCATAAAGGATGGGCCGCGCCCGCCCTCGTTGGAGATGCCAGCGGTTGAGCGCGCTCTCGGCGACCCAATTTCCGGTCGCCGCGACGATCAGATCGGCTTCGGCGAGCAGGTCGGCGTCGTGCGAGATCAAGTGATGCAGATTGCAGGCGCGATGCTCGATGACCAGATGCGGGTAGTCGGCCTGGAGTCGCTGGGACAAGGCCTCGGCCTTGTTGCGCCCGACGTCGGTCGCGCCGAGCGCGTGGCGTCCGACGTTCGGCCAGCTCAGCGTCTCCGGATCGACCAGCACGATGCGTCCGACGCCCGCCTGGGCGAGAGCGCAGGAGACGGGGCCTCCTACCGAGCCGCAGCCGACCACCACGACCGTCGCCCCCAGGAGTCGGCGCGTGCGAGGATCGTGGCCCCGTCCGTGCACCCAATCGGCGTCGGCGCGTTGCACGAGGGCCCGGATAACCGGGGCGGGGCCGAAGAAGCGCCCCAGAAGGACCGGCTGCGGTGTGTGGCCCGGCCGGAACCCAAGGGAAAGCGGTTCGTCAGGAGCGCGCGGCCGCCCCTTTCGACGTTTTGGATTGGGCGCCTTCACCCCGATCAGCGCGGCACCCCCGCGCCCGACGGCCCCCAGCAGCGCCAGCACCTCGTCGGGCTCGTCGATCGCGGCTTGCTCGAGAACCCGCTTCGCATCTTCGCCGATCCGGCCGGCGAGCGTGTGGAGGTCTTCTGCGGTTTCCGGGTATTCGGCGGGCAGCGGCGGCTGGTCGAGCCACAGGAAGGCGGCCGCCTCGGTCTTTACGGCCACCTTGTCGCCGAAGCGTCGATGCACCCACTCGACCAAGGCGTCGTGGTCCTCGCCCACGATCTCGAGTCCCTTACCGCGCCAAATCCGCACGAGCCGCGACGGCGGACCGGGCGCAATCAGGCTGAACAGGGTCTGGCCGCGATCCTGGGCCCTGTAGCCCCAGTAGGTGACGAACTCCTCGCGGAAGTCGCGTTCGACGATACCGCCCTCCAGCAGCTCTTCAACCAATCGGACCGAGCGATTCAGCAGGTCCAGGGCGACCTCCGACGGGTCGTCAGGATCCCATTCGGCCATGTTCGGCAGGAGACACAGGATGCCGTCGCCCTCGACATGGGGCCAGGTCATCGCATCTGGGTGATCGACCAGGGCGGTCCTGACCGGCGTCGTCGGGAAATGCGCGCCGGCCACCACATCGATGCGCCGCATGACCCCGTCTGAGAAGAGGACCTTGATGCGCCAGGCGGCGACGATCCAGTCGCGGCTGGGATAATCGCTGGCGATGGTCGCCGGATCGAGTCGCTCGGGCGCCTGGCCCGTACGCTCGCGCAGAACCGTTTCAAGACGAAGAGCCGCCTGTCGCCAACTCAGCGGAAGGGCCGCATTAGGCATGGCGACCCCCGCCGGCGCTGCTCACCGCCTGCGCCGCTGCGGCCGTCGCGCTCAACAAGGCGGCCGCGCTGATGATGGCCGGCGCGGCCACGGAGGCGCGCTGTTCCTCCTCCAGCCGCTCGCTGAAGAAGGTGGTGGCGAACACCTTGTCCCAGCACTTCAGCGCTTTCTCGCGCGTACAGTCAGCGTCGAAAAGCGGGGCCAGCGTGTCGATCGCCTCGGTCAGCTTCTCGCGATAGCAGCGCGCCTTGGCGTCGTCGGGTCCGCTCGTGATGTAGTCGCCGGGGGTCACCGGATGGGCCACCTGGAGATTCCAGTCCAGCCGGTCGCGGATGGCGACCATGGTGTCGTAGAGGGCGCGATCCTCGCGGTCGTTCGCGCGGAACTTCTCGGTCGTCAGAACCGAGATGCCGAACCCGCTGAGGATCGAGGCGCGCCAGCTATACCGGCTGCGGGTGAACTTCTTCAGGTCGCGATTGACGCGGCGCAGCTGAACGCCGTCGGCGGACGCCGCGCGTTCGTCTTCATACCAGTCCGAAACATCACGGGCGTCCGAGCGTTTCCAGCCGCTGCTCGCCGCCAGCTCGTAGTGCACCTCCTCGCCGAAGGCGGTTTCGGTGACTACACGCCGATAGACGGGCAGGTCGACGTGATAACCCTTCTCGTAGAAGACGCGCACGCAGTTCGAGCGCACCTCCGGAGCGCGCTTGAAACGGCCGTCGTCAACCGCATCGCGCACCATCTGGCGGGCCTGCAAGGACGTCATCTCAGCGCCGCGATCACCGACAAGGTCGGCCTTGTGGAAATAGACGCCGTCATCGATGTCGTAGTCGTTGTCGGGGTCGCGGCACATCGTCTTCATGGCGTAACTGCCCTGCTTGACGAACTCGATCGGCTTGGGCTTGCCGGCCTTCGCCAGCCCGTCGCGCAAGCGCGTGCGGTTGGAGTTGCGACGGTCGCGCATAGCGTCCTGCTCGGTCTTGGGCAGCGTCACGTCCTGGTCATGATACGCACGCACGTCTTTGGAACAGTCGAACATCACCTATCCTTTCTGGCTGTCGGTGGCGGAGCGGGTCCAGACCGCGCCGGTCGCCGGCATCGCCGGCAGGTCGTGCATGAGGCGGCGAATCATGCGGCCGTCCTCGCTGTTGGGGTCGTCGCAGGCGCTCTTGGTCAGGTCGGCGTCGGTGTGGGCCTGACCGACAAGCCGATCCATCGCCTCGGGGCGGGTGTCGTCGAGCGCGAGATACGGCATCATGCTCGCCGGGACAGGCTTGTTGGGAAACCGCACCCGGCGGATCGAACGCCCGCAGTTGCTGATGGCGTTGGTCAGGAGCCGCGCCATATGGTCGAAAGCGAACTCCTGCGCCGCGATACTGAGCGGCGCGACGTCGGCGCCGAGGGACCAGTCGAGCATGGACCGATGCGCGCTCTCCGCGTCGAGGTGCTCGCCTTCCGGGCGGGGGCAGGTGCCGAGCGAATAGATCTCGATCGGACGGTCAGGCGGTGCGACCGTCAGCGCATCGACCAGACCCACCATGATCGGATTGTTGGCCCACAGGCCACCGTCGGCGAACACCTGCTTGGGCCCGTCAGGCGCGTTCGGATCGTCGATGGCGGCCAGCGAGCGGTAGATTGGCGCCGCACTGGTCGCCATGCAAACGTCCACCAGCGGATAGCGATCGTCACGCACCCCGCTCTTCGGCGTCTTCTTGAACACCCAGGCCCGATGCTCGCTCATCAGCACGGTCGGGATGGCGAGAGAGATCCCGCGCCCCTCGAAGACGTCGAGCATCGTCGTATCGTCGAGGACGCCGTGCAGCGCCTCGCGCAGCGCCTTGTCGCCCTCCCGCACGAAGCGACTGCCTTGACTGGCGCGGTAGATCGCACTGCGTTTGCCTGCGATGCGGTGCGGAAAGATCTTGGGCCCGTGCTCGCGGTAGAGGGCGACCACCTCGGTCATCGGCCGACCGACCGCGAGCGCGCAACCGACGATCGCGCCGGTGCTGGTTCCGGTGATAAGGTCGAATCCCCGGCCGAGATCGAGCGCCTTCTCACCCCTGATTCTGGCGAACTGGTCGGTGAGACGCGCGAGAAAGGCGGCGGTGTAGATGCCCCGCATCCCGCCACCGTCCAGGCTCAGCACCCGGTAGGGTCGCTCAAGTTGCTGTTGTTGTTCGCTGTTTTCCATCCTGACCGATCCACGCCGCTGTGACGAAGTTGCTCTCGCCGCCATCCGTCCATAAGATGTGGGAACGGTGCCTTCATGCGTCAAGTAACTGGACGAGTTGGTGGGGGAGAAATCGTGTTTGTAGGAGAGTTCTGTGGACAATGACGGCGAGCGGCTGCGATGGGGCGTCCGTCGGAGGCTCGAGTTCATCGATTTTCGGCTGTTTTGGGATGGTCGGTTCAACCGGAGCGACCTGTCCGCCACCTTCGGCATTTCGCCTCAGCAGGCCTCAGGCGATATCGCGCAATATGAGAAGATCGCGCCGGCCAATCTGCACTATGATCGCGGCGAGAAGGCCTACACGCGCGCCGAGGCCTTCGCGCCGGCCTTCATCGGCGACACCATCGAGCGCTATCTGCTGCAGCTGGTGGCGATTGAAAATCGCTGGATGCGTCCAGACGACACCTGGTTCGACACCATACCCCCGGTGGAGGTCGTCACCTTGGGACGCCGCCCGACGAACCCGGCGGTGCTCTTGCGCGTGCTCGACGCGATCCGCAAGCGACACGAGATCGACATCGCTTACGCCTCCCTGACCGGCTCAGTGCAACCCTCGAGAACCATCGCGCCCCACGCCCTCGCCCACAGCGCTGGCCGCTGGTACATCCGGTCTTGGTCGAAGGACCATAACGATTTCCGGGACTACAATCTCAATCGGATCCAGACGGTCAGCGATCACCGGCCTGCGATGATCGACACGACCCTCGACTTCGAGTGGGCGCATCAGATCAACCTCGATATCAGGCCCAACCCAGAGCTCCCACCGGAGCGCCAGGCGGCTGTGGCGTCCGAGCACGGCATGACGGACGGTCGGTTGCTGCGGCCTTGTCGATTGAGCCTCAGCTTTTACCTGATGAGCGAGTACAACCTCGACGTTGAGCCGGGCGTTCTCAAGCCTGAAAAACAACAAATCGTGCTGCAGAATCGAGACGAGGTGACTCAAGCGCGGACCTCGGCGCGTCAAATGTCGATCGAAGCGCTGGCTCGCGCGGCCCAAGTGAACTGACCGCTATGGCAGAACGACGAACACCTGATCGCCAACTACCAGTCACTCGCGCGTCATGGCGATAGCGGCCACCCTATTGTTCGGGAGCCTCGCGCGTGCCGATCACGCGGGTGGCTCCGACACCGACCTGTTGATGATCAATCTCGAAGACGAGACCCGCCATGTGTCAGTCGGGCATCTCTCGCTCTTCATCTATCCGTGGTGCCAGTTGGAAAACGACGCCCGTACGGGCGATCTTTTTGTCTGCCACCTCGTTCACGAAGCCAAGCCGCTCGTCGATCCAGACGGGTATCTTATGCAGCTCCAGCAAGCGTTTAGTTTTCGCGCGAGTTACCAAGACGATATCCAACGGGCGGCGGATCTCGGCTGGTATTTGGTGTATTTCGGGAATGATCTGAATACAGCCCTACTTGCCAAGAGAGTGTTGTGGTGCGTTCGGACGATCCTGATTGCGCGAAGCGCGGAACGGCGAGCGCCGGTTTTTGCGCCGAATCGACTTGCGGAAGAAACAGGGTCAGAAGCGGCGCGTGAGATATTGCTGCGTCGTCATGATAAGCGCGACGGCACAAGCATTCGGCGGCTGCTTCGGTCCTTTCTGAAGGCGGAGGCGCCACCGACGGACGACTCGGTTGATCAGAGTCGCGCGAGGTTCTTCGAACGATTTGTGGCGACATCGAACAAGGTCGCGCTGCAGACCCTGCGTCAGGAGGAAGAGCGCCGGGGTGATTACACCGGTTAATGGGCAACAGCGCGGTCGGAAGGTCCGGTTCGCACCGCGACACCAAGTTCCGATGGTGGCGCCAACCCGTCTTTCCATGCGGCTTGCCCTCGACTTCCTCGTCGAAGGAAGCCCGTGTGGCGGCCATGACCGAGACTGAAGACGAAAACCCCCGAACCCGGCATGTGGAGGACCTCATGCTGTCGGCGATCTGGACGCGGCTGGAGCAGGCTCGGGACTTGGCCACGGCCTCCGACGTGATGGACGTCCTGCCAGACGTGGCGGCGCTCGCGGATGAGGCAGCCATACTCGCCCGCGCCCTGGAACTCCTCCGGCGGGCGGAATCCGAGCGCTGAGATTTCTCCTTCTTCCATTGGACTTGGCGGCGAAAGGAAGCGTTGGTCGCTCCACCGCGAGGGTGCGGATGGAGAGAAAAGATGAACCAGAACAATGTGAAACCGGCTGGGGAAGGCGCATCGCAGCTAGCGCGCGTCAGCAAGATCAGCCAGGTGGTCGCCCTGCTGCGCCGCCCCGAAGGCGCCACGGCGGTCCAGATCATGGCGGCGACCGGTTGGCAGGCCCACAGCGTGCGCGGCGCCATCGCCGGGCAGATCCGCAAGAAGCTGGGCCTGGCGGTGGCGACCGAGAGGGTCGAGGGCCTGACCGTCTATCGCATCACGGCCGCCCGGTGATGGAAGACACGGTGACCCTGGAGGGCTTGCGGGCGGAGTGGCGGGACAAGTTCATGACCACCCCGCCAAAGCTCCGATCCCGCGATCTGATGGCGCGGGAGATCGCCTATCGCGAACAGGTCGCCCGCGAGGGCGGCCTGTCCCGGACGATGGAACAGCGCCTGGCCAAGTTGGCGGAGCGATTCGCCGAGGACGAGGCCTACCAGCCCTCCCAGGCTCCGAGGATCAAGACCGGCAGTTGCTTCGTGAAGGACTGGCGAGGCGAACGCCATGAGGTCTGGGTGAAGGAGGAAGGCTTCAACTATAGGGGCCGGGACTTCGCCTCCCTCAGCCAGGTCGCCTTCGCCATCACCGGCACCAAGTGGAACGGACCGGCCTTCTTCGGTCAGAGGAAAGCTGGGCGGCCATGAAGACCCTGCGCTGCGCCATCTACACCCGTAAATCCACCGAGGAAGGGTTGGAGCAGGGCTTCAACAGCCTGCATGCTCAGCGAGAGGCCTGCGAGGCCTATGTCCTGTCCCAGGCCGGCGAGGGGTGGACGACCCTGCCCCGGGAATATGACGACGGTGGCTATTCCGGCGGCAGCATGGAGCGGCCGGGGCTGAAGCAGCTCATGGCGGACATCGCCAAGGGCGAGATCGACATCGTGGTGGTCTACAAGGTGGATCGGCTGACCCGATCGCTACCGGACTTCGCCAAGATGGTGGATGCCTTCGACGCCAGGGGCGTCAGCTTCGTCTCGGTGACCCAGGCTTTCAACACTACCAACAGCATGGGACGGCTGACACTGAACGTCCTTCTGTCCTTCGCCCAGTTCGAGCGGGAGGTCACGGCGGAGCGTATCCGCGACAAGATCGCCGCGTCCAAGGCCAAGGGGATGTGGATGGGCGGGCCGCAGCCACTCGGGTACGATGGCGTGGACCACAGGCTGCTCCCGAACACCCATGAGGCGCCCACGGTCAGGATGATGTTTGAGCGATACCTTGAACTGCGCTCGGTCCTGGAGCTACAGGCCGAACTGAAGCGACAGGGCGTCCGATCCAAGCTCAGGACCACCAAGGCTGGAAAGGTTCGGGGCGGGGCGGTGATCAGTCCCGGCGCCTTGCGCCTGATCCTGATGAACCCCGTCTACAAGGGCGCGCTCAGGCACAAGGAGAAGCTGGTCGAGGGGGCGCACGAGGCGATAGTGCCTCCCGAGACCTGGGAGGCCGTCAACGCGGCCCTGACACAGCGCAGCCAATCGCTCGCCGAGGATCGCGCCAAGGGAACCAGCGGCCTTCTGGTCGGCATTCTGAAGGATGACCGGGGACATACGATGCGGCCGGTGCATACCAAAGGGAAGGCTGGCCAGCGTTACCGCTTTTACTCCTCAGTCGCCCTGGAAAATGGAAGGAAGGACGAGGCCGGTAGCGTGACGCGAATCGCCGCCGGGGTGATCGAGGCCTTCGTCGCCAACAGGATCCTTCCGGCACTTGATCCAGCCTGGAAAATGGACGCCGACCACGACCAGCGGTTGAGAACCGCCGTGGCCAAAATCACGCTCGGTGAGACCCAGGTTCGTATCCTCACGGCCAAGGGAGCGATTCCCAGTGACCGGACCATCCAGGGCGCCGAACGACAGGAGCGAGCCGACGGCGAGATCGAGTGGATCCTGCCGGTGCGGTTGAAGCACCGGCACAACGCGGTCTTGATAGAGGCCGAGGGACAATCCCCAACCGCAGCCAATCGGATTGATCGCGCCCTGGTCAGGGCCGTCGCCATGGCCAGGCGATGGACGGCCGACCTCAGGACGGGTCGTCATGGATCGACCACCCAACTGGCCAAGGCCGAGAACCTCTGTGTTCGGTATCTCGGCCAGATACTGCCTCTGGCCTACATGGCTCCAGATCTGGTGGAGCAGATCATCTCTGGGCGTCAGCCCCAGGCCCTGTCGCTCGGCGCCTTGATCGCCCGTCCCTTCCCGATGGATTGGAACGAGCAGCGCAGGCTGTTCATGGCCATCGGCGCGGTCGGCTAGACCCGACCTCCTTCTTCACGATCAGAGACCCAATCCCGCCGCCGGTCCTCCGGCGGCGGCTCAGTTCGGGCTAACCCTTCTCCACGAACACGCTTCGCCAAACCCGGAAGTGAAAATGTGGGCCCGGAGAATGGGGTGGGGAACAGCGGAGTAAACCGCGCGGGAATCCTCTCCACGGAGAGATTGGCGTCCGAGTTAACCGTCTAACTGTCTGAAAAGAGTGGCCAGTCTCCCCCTTTCCCGGCTAGCCGGTGAAAGGGGGAGACTGATTGGTGGAGCTAAGCGGAGTCGAACCGCTGACCTCTTGAATGCCATTCAAGCGCTCTACCAACTGAGCTATAGCCCCGAACCTTTCGGTCGGTCCCGCCGGGGAAGCTGTCGCCCCCCGGCGAGGCGCGGAAACTAGGTCAGGCCGTTTTGAAGATCAAGCGGGTCTGACACATTTTTTTCCGCTTATTTTTCCGACTCTTGGCTCCTTAGTCGTCGTCGCGCGACGGCTTGGCCAACTCTTCGTCGAGGTCGTCGTCGTCCTCGTCCTCGATGAAGGGCACGGAATCGTCGTCGTCGTCGCCCAGGACGTCGTCGTCATCGTCGCCGTCGGCCGAGCCCATGCCGGCGTCGTCGCCGCCCGGCTCGCCGTCGTCGTCGTCCGGCGTCAGGATCGGCTCATGGCCTTCCTGGTCGATCTCGGGGGTGGAGCCTTCGGCGTCCTCATCGTCCTCGTCGCCGTCGACCGACTTGTCGGCGACCTGATCTTCGGCCTCGTCGTCAGCCGCGAAGCCTGCGCCGCGACGCGCGCGACGGCTGCGGACGGCTTCTTCCATCGGGTCGAACTCGGCGTCGCACTTGGGGCAGCGCGCCGGGCGGCGGTTCAGATCGTAGAATTTGGCCTGGCAGTTCGGGCAGACCTGCTTTTGGCCCAGTTCGGGATTGGCCACGTGATTAGACCTTCGGCGGGTTTAAGGGGAAACTTGGAAATAGGGCGGCTCCCTTGCCACCGGCGGGGGCCGCTGTCAAAAGCCTTCTTTTCCGCGCCTTTCGCGGCCTTCCCGACATCGGAGCCTGCATCAGGGTGAGCACTCCCCAGACCTTCACCGCGTCCCGCGCCTCCAGCCTGAAAGGCGTGGTGCGCGCGCCGGGCGACAAGTCGATGTCTCACCGCGCCCTGATCTTCGGCGGCATGGCCGAGGGCGCGACCGAAATCGAGGGACTGCTGGAGGGCGACGACATCCTGGCCACGGGCCGGGCCATGCGGGCGTTCGGGGCTGTGGTGGAGCGGGTCGGCGAGGGGCGCTGGCGGGTCGAGGGGCGCGGCGCCCTGCGCTCGCCCGAGGTCGTCATCGACTGCGGCAACGCCGGGACCGGGGTGCGCCTGCTGATGGGGGCGGCGGCGGGATACGACCTGACCGCGACCTTCGACGGCGACGCCTCCCTGCGCAAGCGGCCGATGAAGCGGGTCACCGCCCCGCTGGCTGAGATGGGCGCGCGCTTCGACTGGAACGCGGCCGAGGATCGCGTGCCCCTGACCCTGCACGGCGGCGGGCTGAAGGGCGCAGCCTTCGTCCAGAGCGTCGCCTCGGCCCAGATCAAGTCGGCCATCCTGCTGGCCGGGCTGAACGCGGACCGCGAGACCGTCGTGGTCGAGCCGGAGAAGAGCCGCGACCACACCGAGCGGATGCTGCGCGCCTTCGGCGCCGAGGTCGAGGTGAGCGAAGAGGGCGCCGGCTGGCGCATCCGCCTGCTGGGCGGACAGACGCTTAAAGGAACCCGCGTCGCCGTGCCGGGCGATCCGTCCTCGGCGGCCTTCCCCCTGGCGGCGGCGCTGGTGGTTCCGGGCTCGCAGGTGACGGTCGAGGGGGTGATGCTGAACCCGCTGCGCACCGGCCTGTTCCAGACCTGGATCGACATGGGCGCGGACCTGACCATCGCCAACCGCCGCACGGCCGGGGGCGAAGAGGTCGGCGACGTCACCGCCCGCCATTCGGCGCTGAAGGGGATCGTGGTCCCCGAGGACCGCGCCGCCTCCATGATCGACGAATACCCGATCCTGGCCGTGACCGCCGCCTTTGCCGAAGGCGAGACGGTCATGCGCGGCATCGGCGAGATGCGCGTCAAGGAAAGCGACCGCATCGCCCTGATGGTCGCCGGCCTGTCGGCCTGCGGCGTCCAGGTGCAGGAGGAGCCGGAGGGCTTCATCGTCACGGGCGCCGTCGGGGTCGGCCCGGTGAAGGGCGGCGCGACCGTCGACACCGCCCACGACCACCGCATCGCCATGAGCCATCTGGTGCTGGGCCTGGCCGCTGAGCAGCCCGTCTCGGTCCGCGACCCCGAGATGATCGCCACCAGCTTCCCCGGCTTTGTCGAAATGATGAACGGGCTGGGCGGCGCTATCGTCGCCGGAGGCGCGGCATGAACCTCGTCATCGCCGTCGACGGCCCGGCCGCCTCGGGCAAGGGCACCATCGCCGCGCGTCTGGCCGCCCACTACGGCCTGCCGTATCTGGACACGGGCCTGCTGTATCGCGCCGTGGGGCTGGCGGTGCTGGACGCGGGCGGGGACCTGGGCGACGCCGAGGCGGCGGCCAAGGCGGCGCGGGCGCTGGACCTGGCGAGCCTGAGCGACAATCCGCGCCTGACCGGTCGCGGCGCGGGCGAGGCGGCCAGCCGCGTGGCCAGCTATCCGGCCGTGCGCGCGGCCCTGCTGAAGCTGCAGCAGGATTTCGCCGCACAGGCCGGCGGGGCGGTGCTGGACGGGCGCGACATCGGCACGGTGATCGCCCCGGACGCCCCGGCCAAGCTCTATGTCGCCGCCAGTCCGCAGGTGCGCGCCGAGCGCCGCTGGAAGCAGCTGACCGCGCGCGGCGAGGACATCGCCTTCGAGGACATGCTGGAGGATATCCGACGCCGCGACGCCCGCGACGCCGGCCGCGACGACGCTCCCATGGTCCAGGCGGACGACGCCGTCTTGCTGGACACGACCGATCTGGGTATAGAGGCGGCCTTCGATGCGGCCCGCCGTATCGTCGAGGCGGCGCGAGCCAGGGCCGGGATCTGATCCCGCCGGGCGAATCCAACGCACCGATCTCCTCGACGGCCGCGGGCGTCCTGGCTTTTGTTTTCGCGCTTTTCGAGCGCGTGTCGCCTCGCCTCGTGACGACCTGACTTCTCCTTTTCAAACCCCATTCGCGCAGGTCCGTCCGGTCGTGCGCGTTTCGCCTTTCATCAACCTCAAGAGTTTCCATGACTGAAACCCTCAACCCTACCCGCGACGATTTCGCCGCGCTCCTCGACGAACAGCTGCAAGGCCGCGATCTCGGCGAAGGCCAGGTCGTTCACGGCCGCGTCGTCGGCATTGAAAAAGACATCGTCATCATCGACGTCGGTCTGAAGACCGAAGGCCGCATCGCCATGCGCGAGTTCGGCCAGGGCGAAGGCGCCGTCCTGCCCAAGGTCGGCGACAACGTCGAGGTCTACCTGGAGCGCGTCGAGAACGCGATGGGCGAGGCCGTCATCAGCCGCGACAAGGCTCGCCGCGAAGAAGCCTGGACCCGTCTGGAAGCCGTGTTCGCCGAAGGCCACCCGGTCAACGGCGCCATCGTCGGCCGCGTCAAGGGCGGCTTCACGGTCGACCTGGGCGGCGCCTCGGCCTTCCTGCCGGGCTCGCAGGTCGACATCCGTCCGGTCCGCGACGTCGGCCCGCTGATGGGCAAGGAACAGCCCTTCGCCATCCTGAAGATGGACCGTCCGCGCGGCAACATCGTCGTCTCGCGTCGCGCCATCCTGGAAGAAGCCCGCGCTGAACAGCGCACCGAGCTGGTCGGCCAGCTGCAAGAGGGCGAAGTCCGCGAAGGCGTCGTCAAGAACATCACCGACTACGGCGCGTTCGTCGACCTGGGCGGCATCGACGGCCTGCTGCACGTCACCGACATGTCGTGGAAGCGCGTGTCGCACCCGTCGCAGGTCCTGGCCGTCGGCGACACCGTCAAGGTCCAGATCGTCAAGATCAACCCGGACACCCAGCGCATCTCGCTCGGCATGAAGCAGCTGCAGTCGGATCCGTGGGACGGCGTCGAAGCCAAATACCCGGTCAACGCCAAATACACCGGCCGCGTCACCAACATCACCGACTACGGCGCCTTCGTGGAGCTGGAGCCGGGCGTTGAAGGCCTGGTCCACGTGTCGGAAATGTCCTGGACCAAGAAGAACGTCCACCCGGGCAAGATCGTCTCCACCTCGCAGGAAGTGGACGTCATCGTCCTGGACGTCGACAGCGCCAAGCGTCGTATCTCGCTGGGCCTGAAGCAGGCTCAGAACAACCCGTGGGAGGCCTTCCTGGAGGCTCACCCGGTCGGTTCGACCGTCGAGGGCGAAGTCAAGAACGCCACCGAGTTCGGCCTGTTCGTCGGCTTGGACAACGACATCGACGGCATGGTCCACCTGTCGGACCTGGACTGGAACGTCTCGGGCGAGGAAGCCATCCAGCGCTACCGCAAGGGCGAGATGATCAAGGCCAAGGTGCTGGACGTCGACATCGAGAAGGAGCGCGTCTCCCTGGGCGTCAAGCAGCTCGGCGGCGACCCGATGGAAGGCGACACCTACAAGCGCGGCCAGCAGATCACCGTCACCGTGACGGCGATCGAGACCGGCGGCATCGAGGTGAAGTTCGGTGAAGACGACGCGCCGGTCACGGCCTTCGTCCGCAAGTCGGACCTGTCGCGCGACCGCAACGAGCAGCGCACCGAGCGCTTCGCCGTCGGCGACCGCGTCGACGCCATGATCACCGGCGTCGACAAGGCCACGCGCCGCGTCTCCGTCTCGATCAAGGCGCTGGAGATGAAGGACGAACAGGAAGCCATCGAACAGTTCGGGTCGTCGGACTCGGGCGCCTCGCTGGGCGACATCCTGGGCGCCGCGCTCAAGAACGCAGCCAAGGACTAATCGTCCTCGGCTATCGGGAACGGGGCGGCCGGAGCGATCCGGCCGCCCTTTTTCTTGTCCGGAGCCGCTCCCCTCGTAGAGAGGATGGCGCCGGCGTCGGCTCGCCAGCACCCGACGTCGCCTCAGCCTCTCGGCCGATGCTCGAGTCGCGGGCAAACCCGGCGAGGAAGCCCAGGCGCGAGCGGCGGTTCATGGGGGGGCGGGCGCTGCGTCCTGAGAGCGCCGCGCTGTCAGAGGCGTCCCGGCCGCGGGGGCGGGATCGGCCCATGACATCCGTGACGAGCTGGCGGGGGCTGCAGCGGTCGCCCGGGCGCGGCGGCGAGACGATGCCCGCCTGCCTGCCTGCCCGCCGGCTCGCCGGCCGGATCAGGCGGAGGCCTCGTTCGGCCTCGGGGCGCGGTCGTCGTGAAACGACGAAGGCCCCCGACCCTGCTCAATCCCATGAACACGGTCGGAGGCCTGGCGGCGCCCCCGCGAGGGGACGCCGGAAGGTCGGGCTGGGCCGATCAGGGCGCCGGCGTTGTCGCCGCCCGCGCCGTCGGCAGGATCAGAATTCCTCCCAGTCGGTGACGACCGCGGCGTTTCCGTGCGTGACGTAGCGACGCGGCGAAGCGGCGGGGGTCGGGCGCGGCGCCGCTGCGGGGCCGGGCCGCCGGATCGCCTCGACGGTCGCGCCTGCCGTGCGGAACACGCTCACGATCCGATCCAGCTCGCCGGCCTGGGCCTCGGTCTGTTCGATGGCCGCGCTGGTCTGCTCGACCAGGGCCGCATTGTGCTGCGTGGTCTCGTCCATGTCGCGCACGGCGATGTTGACCTGATGGATCGACGCGGCCTGCTCCTGGCTCTTGACGGCGATTTCGGACATGGCGGCGGCGTTGTCGTGCATCGCCAGAAGGATGGCGTGAAGCTTGTTCGACGCTTCGCTGACGAGACGGGAGCCGGAGTGAACCTCGTCATTGCTGATGCGGACGAGTTGCTTGATCTCCTCGGACGACTTGGCGACCGACTGCGACAGGGAGCGCACTTCCTGGGCGACGACGCCGAAGCTCTTGCCGACCTCGCCGGCCCGGGCGGCCTCGACCGAGGCGTTCAGGGCGAGAAGGTTGGTCTGGAAGGCGATGTTGTCGATCACGTCGATGATGTCGGCCACGCGGGCGCTGCTCGAGGTGATGCGCTCGATCGCCGAGGTGGCCTCGGCCATCATCTGCCCGCCTTCTTCGGCGACCGTGGCGGCCGATTGCATCTTCTGGTTCGCTTCCTGGGCCTGTCGGGCGTTCTCCGCCACGGTGGAGGCCAGCAGGCTCATGGCCGCCGAGGTCTCCTCGATCGTGGCCGCCTGGTGCGTGGTGCGGGCCGACAGGTCGTTGGTTCCGGCCAGAATCTCGCCGGTCGCCGTCCGGAGCGTGGCCGACGTCATGCGCAGGTTGCCGACGATCTCCGCGAACTGCTCGACGCTGGTGTTGAAGGCCTTGCGGACGTCTTCGAACTCGGAGGTGAAGGGGGTGTCGATGTGCGTCGACAGATCGCCCTCAGCCAGCTTGGAAAGCGCGTCGCGCAGCTCGTTGACGGCGGCCTTGCGGCCCGTGATGTCGACGGCGAACTTGACGACCTTATAGGCCTTGCCGTCGGCGCCGATGATCGGGTTGTAGGACGCTTGGACCCAGATCTCCTTGCCGCCCTTGCCGCGACGCTGGAACTCCGAAACCTGCGACGCGCCGCTGCGCAGCGCATCCCAGAACGCCTTGTATTCCGCGCTGCCGGCCAGTTCGGGCGTCGTGAGCATGGAGTGGTGAGCGCCCACCAGCTCCGCGGCGCGATAGCCGGTCAGGCTGCAGAAGTTCTCGTTTACGGTCCTGATGACGCCGTCCATGTCGAACTCGACCACGGCCTGCGATTTGGAGACGGCGTCGATCTGCCCCTTGGCGTCGAGCGCGGCCTTGATGCGGTCCGCTTCGGCGGCGGTCATCTCGGCGACCTTGATGCCGTTCTGGCGGAACACTTCGACGGCCTCGGCCATGTCAATGATCTCGGAGGCGGCGTGCTTGGCGGAGGCGGCCTCGGTGAAGTCGCCCTCGGCCATCCGGCCCATGGACTTGGCGAGGCGCACGATCGGCGTGGCGATCGAGACGTGCGACACCCAGGCGGCGGCGAAGGCGAACAGGGCCCCGACGCCCAGCGCGATCAGCGCCGTCACCGAGAAGTTGTTCGCGACGGTGGCGACCTCCTCGCCCATCTTCTGATTATGGGCCTCCTGATAGTCGATATAGGCGTTGATCGACGCCAGCCAGGCGTCGAACAGGGGGCTCAGCTCCGCCAGAGTCGCATGGGCGGCGTCGAGATCGCCGGCCTGCTGGGCGACGATGACCTCTGCGACCAGGGGATTGGCCTTGGCCTGGATGGCGCTGATCTCCCCGAGGATCTTGCGTTCGGCGTCGCTGGCGCCGACCTCGGTGATCTTGTCGGTCATGGCGACTTCGTTCTTGGCGTAGTCGGCCGCCAGCTTCTCGATCTTGGCGATGGCCTGGCGGCGCCCGTCGGCATTCGTGATCACGACGTCGCGGATCGCGATGGCGCGGTCGTGCACGCTGCCCCGGAAGTTGATGGCGTAGCGCTGCTTGATCGAGTTGACCTCGTTGATCTGGGTCAGATTGCTGTTCAGGTGGTTCACCTGACTGATGCCGACCCAGGTCAGTCCCGTCATCAGGACCAGCATGAGCGAGAACGCCAACCCGAGGCGTGTCGTGATCCCAAATCGCATTCCAGACCTTTGAACTTTCATGATGTTCTTCTATGCGCGCCGCCTGCCGAAGCGATGGCGACGATGTGTTCGTCCGAGGGGCGTCTGATTGTCATGAGGCATCGCTTCTTGCCCTTGAGCGAGGAAGCGTTGCTGTTGGGCGGCGGTATCGCGCCGGAGGATTAAAATTTTCTGAGAAATATCGAACGCAGGTCTGCAATTCGTCTTTTTTACAAAAATTTACGATGTTTATTCCTCAAATCACGCCAAAGTGGACCATTGGCGCATAGGCTGCGAGCGTCCTCTGGGAGCGCTGCGGCCGCCGCAGGGCTTCGGAGGTGGGGGCGCTCGCGCCTGCAACCGAAGCGGCCGGGGCGTGCGCCATGAACGGCGTTTTCCCTTCCTTAAGGCGGCCTTGCGCGACGAAACCTGTCCGGGCCGAACGTAAGAAACCTTCAAGGCGATACGTTTTGCCTCTTTCTTCCTGTGGCGACAGACGGTTAGGGTGTCGTCCCGGACGGTGAAGCCAAGGCGGGGGCCTGAATGATCAAGTCTGAACTGATCGAGAAGCTGGCGGCTGAAAACCTGCATCTCACCCATGCGGAGGTGGAGCGGGTCGTGAACGTGATCCTGGGCCGCATGACCGAGACCCTCTCCGAAGGCGGGCGGGTCGAGTTGCGCGGCTTCGGCGCCTTTTCGGTGCGCAGCCGTCCGGCGCGGACCGGGCGCAACCCCCGCACCGGCGAGACGGTCGAGGTTCCGGCCAAGGCCGTGCCCTTCTTCAAGAGCGGCAAGGAACTTCGCGAACGGCTGAACGCTTCCGGCGACGCCTGAGCCCTAATCGAGAGACTGAACACCCATGAGCCTGCTGACCGAGTTTCGGGAATTCGCCGCGCGCGGCAATGTCGTCGATCTGGCGGTCGGCGTCATCATCGGCGCCTCCTTCGGGAAGATCGTCACCAGCCTGGTCGATCAGGTGGTGATGCCGCCGATCGGCCTGCTGCTGGGCAAGGTCGACTTCTCCAAGCTGGAATGGGTCCTGGTGCCTGAAGATCGGGCTACCGAGGCGGTCGAGAAGGTGGCCATCCAGTACGGCGCCTTCATCAACACCGTGATCCAGTTCCTGATCGTGGCCTTCGTCGTCTTCCTGATGGTCAGGATGATCAACAAGCTGCGCCGCGAGCAGGAGGCCGCCCCGGAGGCGCCCGCCGCGCCGACGCCGACCGAGGCCCTGCTGGCCGAAATCCGCGACGAACTGAAGGCGCGCTCCTAGGCCTCGGCCGCCGCCAGGGCCGCCGGCGCCAGCTTCAGGGCGGCGCTGGTCCGCGCGGGCAGGGGCCGCAGGCAGAAGGAATAGTCGCCGTCATAGGGGGTGGGGCTCCAGCCCGCGTCCTGCATCCCCGCGTCGAAGGCGACGTGGCAGTGGCCCCAGCCGCCCTCGCGGCGGGCCTTGTCGACGGCCGGGCCCAGCGCCCCCAGCAACTCGGGCGAGACGACCTGCAGCCGCAGCTTGGCCGCGCCCAGGCCGGGCGCCAGGATGCGCAGACCTTCCAGCAGGGCCTGAAGCGTCGCCGCGTCGTTTCGGAGGGCGATCAGGTCGATGATCTCCAGGATCGGCGGGTCCAGCGGCGTCTGCTTGTTCAGCATGGCCAGGCCGAAGCCGGTGATGCGTCCGCCCGCGCGATGCGCCAGGGCCAGGGGCGGCACCGTCAGGTCCGGGTCGGACAGGCGCCAGCGCATGATCGCCGGGCTGCGGTCGGCGACCAGCCGCCCTTCGCCGCGCAGGGCCTCCCAGAACCGGCCGTAGTCCGAATCGTCGGCCAGGTCGTCGAGGACGCTCACATTGGAGGGCAGGCGGGCCTGGGCGCGCCGCATCCGCCCGGCCGCGAACCGGGGCAGGGGCGACAGCTGCTCGCCCAGCAGGCGCGCCACCTGCGGCGCCTGATCGACAAGCTGGCGCAGGCCCCGCCCGTACAGGCAGGCCACGGGGTCCACCAGCCAGGAGAGCTTGACGTGGTGCGTGGACGAAGGCCACGGGATCATGCCGTGACGCTTGTACAGCGGGCTCGAGCGCGCATTCGCATTCAGGGTGTATCGGGCGAAGCAGCCGGGCTGCTCCACGAAGGCGCGGACCAGGTCTCGGCTGCGGCCTCTCTGTTCGCGGGGCACGACGATGGAATAGCCGGTCGCCGCATGCAGCGACTGATCGCCGCGCCAGAAACGCTGGATGAAGTTGCCCGCGCAGGCGGCCGGGCCGTCGCCGCCGTCGATGACCCAGCCGTGCGGCGCGTCGCGGCCCTGGGCGGCGGGGTTCGACCACAGCCAGGCCCATCCCTCGGGCGAGCGCTGCGGCCACCATACGCTGCGGTACAGGGCGTTCACGGCCTCGAGGTCCGATGCGCGAACCGGGCGGATCGACATGCAGCGCGTCTCCTGGGAAATCCTGTCGCTTACTTGACCGTAAAAGGGTGTCAATTCGGCTAATGACACGCATAGGGCGAGGAAACCGCCCGGGTCGCGCCGCCGTGGAGGCCCGTTTTCGCCGTTAACGCTTGTTTGCAATCCGTGACCGTGCTGTTTCTGCAGGCTTCCGCGCCCGTCGGGGGCGCAAGAGATGGAGCTTGCCGTTGAGCACGACGGACGCAGGGGGCGCGCTCGAGGCGCCACGCAAGACCTTTCTGGGTCACCCGCGGGGGCTGGTGATCCTGTTCTTCACGGAGATGTGGGAACGCTTCTCCTATTACGGAATGCGGGCGCTGCTGGTCATGTACCTGACCCAGCATTTCCTGTTCGGACCGGCCGAGGCGCAGGGCATCTACGCCGCCTACGCCGCCCTGGTCTATCTGATGCCGGTTCTGGGCGGCATGATCGCCGACAAGTATCTGGGCGCGCGCAAGGCCGTGGTCATCGGCGCGGTCCTGCTGGTGGCCGGTCACTTCACCATGGCGTTCGAGGGGACGGGCGGCAAGGAAAGCCTGACCATCGGCGAACGCGCCTATCAGATCGAGGTCGTCGGCCGCGATCAGAACCGCACCATGTTCGCCGTCAGCGGCGACGAGCGGGTCCAGATCTCCATCACCCCGGAAGGCGTGTCCAGGGTCGGCGCCGAGCCGGCGGCGGCCTCCGTTCCCGGCCAGGCCGCCGACGCCGCGGCGGTCGCGGCGGTCGGCGAGGGCTTCCCCGCCTTCACGCCCGCAGGCGGCTACAAGGTCGAGACCCGGCGCGACACCGCCTTCGGCGAGCCGGTCCTGTTCCTGGCCCTGTCGCTGATCATCATGGGGGTGGGCTTCCTGAAGGCCAACATCTCGACCGTGGTGGGCGCCCTCTATGAAGAGAACGATCCGCGTCGCGACGGCGGCTTCACCATCTTCTACGTCGGCATCAACCTGGGCTCGCTGCTGGCCACGGCCGCCTGCTCCTACCTGGGCTTCACCTACGGCTGGGCCTACGGCTTCGGTCTGGCGGGCTTCGGCATGCTGTTGGGGCTGCTGACCTTCCTGATCGGCGCGCCGTGGCTGGAAGGCCGGGGCGGACCGCCGGTTCCGCTGAAGGGCCGCAGCATCGTCGGCGTGCCGGTCGAGGCCTTCTTCTGGATCGCGGGCATCGTCGCCGTCTTCCCCGTCTGGATGCTGATGCAGCGCCACGGGATCGTCCAGACCATCCTGATCCCGATCGCCCTCGTCACCTTCGTCTCGGTCGTCGGCTACACCGTCTTCCGCCTGAAGGGCGCGGAGCGGTCGCGGATGCTGGTCGCCCAGGTGCTGATCTTCTTCTCGGTGCTGTTCTGGGCCCTGTTCGAGCAGGCGGGGTCGTCCCTGACCCTGTTCGCCGACCAGTCGACGCAGATGCCGAGCTGGTTCAACGCCGGCTACACCCAGATGTTCAACCCGGGCATCATCGTCATCGGCGGCCCGATCATGGCGGCCGTCTGGGTCTGGCTGGGCAAGCGCAACCGCGAGCCCTCGACCCCGGTCAAGTTCTCGGTCGCCCTGGTCTTGGTCGGCGCGGGCTTCCTGCTGCTGTCCTGGGCGGCGGCGAACAACTTCAACGAGCAGTTCCGCGTGCCGTTGATGATCCTGTTCCTGACCTACGCCTTCCACACGGTCGGCGAGCTGTGCCTGTCGCCGGTCGGCCTGTCGATGATCACCAAGCTGTCGGTGGCGCGCGTGGTCGGCCTGATGATGGGGGTGTGGTTCCTGTCGTCGTCGGTGGCCCACATCGTCGCCGGCTGGATCGCCGCCGCCACCGCCACGGACACCGTGGCCGGCGTCGTCACCAATCCGCAGCTGGCGCTCCAGACCTACGGCTCCATCTTCGGGACCATCGGCTGGACCGGCGTGGCCGTGGGCGTGGTGCTGCTGGCCCTGTCGCCCATCCTCAAGAAGGGCATGGCGGGCGTCCACTGACCGCCTGATCGGCTGTGACGAAGAAGGGGCGGCGTCTCGCGAGAGGCGCCGCCCCTTTCAGTTGGCGCGGGTCGCCCGCCTGGCGCCGCCTCGCGTTGGGGGGCGAAGCGACGCCGGCGAGTCCTCTTCTTATGGGGCTCAGAAGGTCTTGCGCAGGCGGATCTGGTAGAAGGTGCGCGGGTCGATGAAGCGGTTCTCGACAAAGGCCACCGGCCGGGCCTCGCGGTCGCCGAAGACGGTGCGTTCGACCGTGAAGTCGTCCCAGAGGTTGACCTGGCCCCGGATCGACAGGGTCGGGGTCGGCTTGTACTCGGCCCACAGCTCGTAATAGTCGCGGCCGCGCCAGCCCGAGATCTGGTCCGGCTGATAGCCCTTCTGGCCCAGCAGGGGGATCCAGGCGCCGCCCCACTGCAGCTTCCAGGCGGTGATGTCCTGCTGGAAGGTGAGGGTGGCCTGGCTGGCGCGGACATTGGAGATGGGGCGGGTTTCGCCCGTGGTCGGGTCCGTGACCTCGGTGCGGTTCCAGGTGTTCTTGAAGCCGAACTTGCCGCCCGGGACGCCCAGCTTGTCGGTGGGGACGGCGACGTTCACCGCCAGCTGGTCCAGCGTCCCGTCGCCGATGTTGCCCACCGCGGCCAGGCCGCCCTCCAGCGGGATCAGGTCGATGACGTCCGAGATCTCGTCATGGCGCAGGCCGATGCTGACGACGCCCTCGCCCCAGAAGCGCTTCTCATAGGTCAGTTCGCTGACCCAGCGCGATTCCGGCTGCAGGTTCACATTGCCGCCGAAGACGTTCTCGTCGGCGAACTCGGCCGAGGCGGCGAAGTCGCCGAAGTCCAGCTGCCCCACGGTCCGCTCGAAGCGCAGCCGCAACTGGTTGTTGGGCATGGGGGTCCAGGCGGCCAGGATGCGCGGCTTGGCGAAGAAGAAGCTCTTGTCCTGAGCGGCGTCGCCGGACTGGCTGATGGTCGAGGATTCCAGCCGCAGGCCGCTCTCCAGCGTCCATTTCGGATTGATCCGCCAGGTCGCCTTGCCGAACAGCTCCCCGCGCGTCTCCTCGACCTTGACCGAGGCCGAGGGCAGGGGCACGGCGACGCCGCCGACCGAATAGGCCTGATCGACCTCCAGCATGTTGTAGGCGACCTCGGCGCCGCCCTCGAGGTCGAGCGCGGGCGACCGCTCATAGCGCGCCAGGCCGCGCAGGATGGTTTCGGACGACCGGCCGTCGGCGCTGAACGACTGCTCGGGCTCGTCGACGCCGGCCAGGCGGGTGCGCGACGTCGAGACCGAGTCGAAATCGCTGAACTCGTGGATGAAGCGGGTCTCCAGCTTCAGCTTTTCCGACAGGGGCCGGGTATAGACGACGCCGACCTCGCCGCTGTGGCCGTCTTCGTCGTACAGGCTTTCGCGCAGCACGCCCGTCGCCGTCTGGCGGTTGATGTTGTGCCAGTCGTTGATCCCATAGCGCGCGGTCAGGTCGATCTTGCCGCCCATGAAGGGGCTGGCGAAGTTGCCGCGGATCGAGTTCCCGCCGCCGTAGCTGTCGTTGTAGTAGTCCTCGGCGCGCAGCAGTTCGCCGTTGGGCCCGACGCGGCGCAGGGGCCCCGCGCCGTTGGAGTCGCTCATGGAGACGCCGTCGCTCAGGGTCACGCCCCAGGTGCGGTCGCCCTTGCGCTCGGTGAACTGATAGGAGCCGCCGAACAGGTCCTGGCCGCCCTCGAACAGATTGGCGTTGAAGGTGGCGATGTGCTCGCGGCTGACCGTGTTCTTCAGGATGACGTTGGCCACCACCGAATAGCCCTGCATCTCTATGCCCGGCGCCCCGCCCCGGATCAGCTCGATGCGCTCGACCTGGCTGGCCACGGTGCGGCCCAGGACGTTGGAGCCGGTGTCGTTCTTGGACGCCGGGCGCGAACCGTTGATCAGGACGTTGCCGACCGCGCCTTCGAAGCCTCGCGCCCCGTCGCCGTCGTTGACCGAGAAGCCGGGGACCCGGTTGATCATGTCCAGCGCCGTGTTGGGTCGGGCGTCGACGAAGAAGTCGGGGGTGAAGACCAGCACGGCCTGGTCGCCCGGCGCGGCTGTCTGGCGGGCGGGCGCGGTCTCGGCGGCCAGGGCGACGGCGGGCGCGGCGGCGCCCAGCAGCAGGGCGGTGGTGGCCAGCAGGGCGCTCTTGGTGTTCATCTTTCCTCTCCCTCGGTGTCGGCAGAGGTGTGGCGGCCCAGAGGCCCGATCTCCAGTTACAAGCCGGACAGGTGGATTAAATCGCGGACATCATTACAGTAATTTCATTACGATCAGGACAGCAGGAGTGAATATAACGCTGTGATGCATATGCGCTCTTGTTCGCTGGTCTTGTCGTTGGTTTCAGCTTTCGTCCTGTCGCCCGGAACGGCGACGGCTCAGGAAGCGGAGGCTCCCGACACTGTAGAGGACGTCGTGGTCACCGCCCGCCGTATCGAAGGGCCGATGTGGGAGGTGCGGCGCGGGGACAGCGTGCTGGTCCTGGTCGGAGCCATAGAGGGCCTGCCGCGCGACATGGAATGGCGCACCGACGCCCTGGTCTCGGTGGTGGAGCGGGCTGACCGGGTGCTGTTTCCCGTTCAGGGCCAGGCGTCTCTGTCGGACGTTGGACGGGTCATCTGGCGCATCCGCACCCTGACGCGCCTGCCGGATGATCGGACCAGCGCCGACTATCTGTCGCCGGAACTGCTGGCGCGGGTCGGGCGGATCACGGGCGAGGGGGCCAGCCGCAAGAGTTTCCTGATGCTGTCGGCGGACCTGATGGAGCACGGCGGCTACGCCCGGCGGGCGCGACCTGTCTCCGAAATCGTGCGTCGCGCCGCCCGCGCCAACAAAAAGGCGGCCGAACCCGTGGGCGTCTATCGCGGCGACGAGATGATCGACCGGGTGCTGACCACTCCGCCCGAAGCCTATCTGAACTGTATGGAGGCTGCGACGACGGCGGCCGAGGCGGGGCCGGACGACGGCGCCCGGCGGGTCGAGAACTGGCGGCTGAGGCGCATTCCGGCGGTGCTGGCCTCGCCGCTGGAGCAGGCCGTCCAGGCCTGCTCCTATTGGTCGGTGATGGAGCAGGGCGAGCGGCTTCGCGGGATTTGGCGCCATGCGGTGGATCGGGCCCTCTCCGAGAGCGGGGTCACCGTCGCCATCGCGCCCCTCGGGCTGCTGGCCGAACCGGACGGAATGCTGGATCGACTGGCGGCCGAGGGGCTGGAGCCGCTGGGACCCGACTGGCGCGCGCCCCAGCCCTGATCTGCCCGCGCGATCGCGGTTGGGAAGGTCAGACCGCCGTGCCGCCCACCGTCAGGCCGCCGATCTTGAGGCTGGGCTGGCCGATGCCGACGGGGACGCCTTGCCCGGCCTTGCCGCAGGTCCCGACGCCGGGGTCGAAGGCGAAGTCGTCGCCGATCATCCGGATCTGGGTCAGGGCCGTGGCCCCGTCGCCGATCAGGGTCGCGCCGCGCACCGGGGCGGTGATCCTGCCGTCCTCGATCAGATAGGCCTCGGTGCACTGGAAGACGAACTTGCCGTTGGTGATGTCCACCTGGCCCCCGCCGAAGTTGGCCGCGTAGAGGCCGCGCTTGGTCGAGGCGATCATCTCGGCCTGCGTGTCCTCGCCGCCTTCCATGAAGGTGTTGGTCATGCGCGGCATGGGCGTGTGGGCGAAGGACTGGCGCCGTCCGTTGCCGGTGGCGTTCGCGCCCAACTGACGCGCCGACAGCCGATCGTGCATCAGGCCCACCATGATCCCGTCCTCGATCAGCACGGTGCGCGAGGTCGGGGTGCCTTCGTCGTCGAACGACAGGGAGCCGCGGCGCCCGGCGATGGAGCCGTCGTCCACGACCGTCACGCCCGGCGCGGCCACCCGCTTGCCCATCATGCCGGTAAAGACCGAAGAGCCCTTGCGGTGGAAGTCGCCCTCGAAACCGTGGCCGACGGCTTCGTGCAGCAGGACGCCGGGCCAGCCCGCGCCCAGCACCACGTCCATCTCGCCCGCCGGGCAGTCGACGGCCTCCAGATTGACCAGGGCCTGACGCAGGGCCTCGTCCACCTGGGCCTGCCAGCGTTCGGGCGCGACCCATTCCTCGAAGCCCGCGCGGCCGCCCGCGCCGGACGAGGCGCTCTCGCGCTTGCCGTCCTTCTCGACGGTGACGGAGACGTTCAGGCGGACCAGGGGGCGCAGGTCGCTGAGCAGCCGCCCGTCGCCGCGCAGGATGTCGATGGCCCGGCGCTCGCCGATCAGGGAGGCCGAGACTTGCACCACGCGCGGGTCGCGGGCGCGCGCCCAGGCGTCGATCTCGGCCAGCAGGGCGATCTTGTCCGAGAAGGCCGGGGCCAGCAGAGGATCGACCGGATCATAGAGGCGCTGGTTGGTGGCGCGCGGCGCCTCGGCGGCGGTCCCGTCATAGCCGCGCTTGGCCAGGGCGGCGCTGTCGGCGGCGCGGCGGATGGCGGCGGCGGAAATCTCATTGGCGTGGGCGTAGCCGGCGGTCTCGCCCGCCACGACGCGCAGGCCGAAGCCCTCCACGGCGTCATAGGAGGCGCCCTTCAGCCGCCCGTCGTCGAAGACCAGGGATTCGCTCTCGGTCTTCTCCAGGAACAGCTCCCCGTCGTCGGCGCCGGCCAGGGCGGTCTGCAGGATCGACAGGGCCTCGTCCGGGGCTACGCCCGCGGCGTCGAGGATGGGGGAGGGGGAGGCGACGGTGTTCATGGACGCTAGATAGGGGCTGTGGGGCGCGCCGTCACGGGGGCGGCTGACGGTCGGTCGCGGGAAAGGGGCTTCGGGCCGGGCGGGCCGCCTGTCCGGCGGCGGTGGGCCGGCGCGTCGAGATGGTCTATGCCGGGAGCCGAAGGCCACGAAAGCGCCGAACTCGGCGCTCACCGTTCCGCCCTCAACGCCTTTTCGACCTGATGCGCGCTCCCCGGAGCGCCGGAGACCGAATGTCCGACGCCGAAGACAAGAGCCCCTCGCCCGAAACCGCGCCGATGCAGGGCGCCGCCGAGCCCTTCCGCCGGGGCCGGATCACCTGGGGCCGCCCGCCCCAGGCCGTCTTCCACGTCGGCCCCCTGCCGCGCGACGAGGGCCTGGCCCGCCTGACCGCCATGCCGCCCTATCCGAAACCGGCCCAGGCCCGTCCCGCCCCGTCCCCTCGTCAGCCCGCCCCGGCGGCCCCGACGCCCCCGGCCGG
>JAFKFS010000119.1 GCA_017308115.1 Bordetella sp. | reverse complement strand
GCTGGCGGTGACCCTCGCCGCGGCGGCCGCCATCTATGGTCTGGTCGAGCGACCGAGCCGCCAGTGGCTGAGGCGGCGCACCTTCGGTCGGATGCCGGATGCCGACGCCAGACGCACCGTTCACAGCGATCAGGGAGAGCCCTTTTGACCACCGCCTACCTCCATCGAAGGCTTTTTCTCGGCGCTGCCGTCAGCGTCGCCCTGGCCGGCGCCGCCTGCGCTCAGAGCCCGTCGGCAAGAAACCTCACGGTCTTCAAGACGCCGACCTGTGCGTGCTGCGACGCCTGGATCACGCATATGCGGCAGGCCGGCTTCACCACGACCATCACCGTTCTGCCGAGCCTCCAGTCCGTCCGCAGCAGTCGGGGACTTCCGGACAACTTGGCCTCCTGCCACACCGGATTGATCGATGGCTATTTCGTAGAGGGCCACGTCCCGGCAGGGGACGTGATACGGCTGCTTGTCGAGCGGCCGACAGCGCTCGGCCTCGCGGTGCCGGCCATGCCCCTCGGTTCGCCCGGTATGGAGACTCCGCAGGGAGACAAGGAGCCTTACGACACGCTTCTGGTGCTTCGCTCCGGCGCGACGCGGGTGTTCGCCCGTCACAACCCGCCGACCTGACCTGACCCTGTCTCACCTGTTTCATAAGCCGGAGCCCATCATGTCCCCCAAACCTCTCGTTCTCGCCCTGTCTCTCGCCGTCTTGTCGGTGACGCCCGCCGTCGCTCAGGACCATCCCCACGGCCATGCCCAGTCGGCGGGGTCGATCAGCGCGGAAGCGACGGACGCGGCCACGACCGTCGATGCCTTCCATGCCGCGCTCAAGGCTGGCGACACGTCTGCCGCCCTGGTGCTTCTGGCCCCGGACGTCATGATCTTTGAAGAGGGCGGAGCGGAGCGCTCGCGCGACGAATACGCCTCCCACCATCTTGCATCTGACGCCGCCTTCGCGGCCGCGTCGGACGCTACCGTCAGCCGCAGATCGGGCTGGGCGGACGGCGATGTGGCGTGGATCACGAGCGAGGGTCGGACCACCGGTCAGTTCAACGGACGCGCCGTGGACCGTCTGACAACGGAAACCATGGTGCTGAAGCGCCATGCCGACGGTTGGCGCATCCATCACATTCACTGGTCATCGCGCGCTACTCGGTAGTCCGTTTCTCCGGTTTGAACGCCTCAGTGCGAAAGCGCGTGGCGTTCAGATCGCATTTGCCCGCTGAAGCCCGGAGCCGGGACGGCCGGAGGGGCGGAATGCCGCACGCGTCCCTTCAAGGGACGGACTTCTGTTCGGATGCGGCCACGCTCCACAAGCGCTCAACCTCTTGGCCTCGGAGAATGGCGCGGCGCCCGCTCCGCGGGCGACTTACTCGTCGAATTACATCGCGACCGGCGGGGGGAGGGTTCCCATAAGCGCAACGACCGCAAGGACGGCGAGCCCGAGGGCCGTCTCCGTGACGATGCTGCGCCGCAGCCGTCGAACCGCCGAGGTTGACTGTCCCGTGTGCTCCAGGTCCAGGCGCAGGGAGGGTGTGAGGCGGAAACGGTTGTCCGCGGCCAGACCCAGCATCAGCACGAAGAGCGCCAGCTTGGCGATCAGCAGCTGTCCGTAAAGGCTGTCGCCAAGGTTCACGAAACGCTCCGGTCCGACGAGGAACCAGCTGTTCGCGAGACCGGTGGCCACGAGCAGGGCTACGGCGAGAGTGCCCAGGCCCGAGAACCCATGCAAGGCGCGGTGGAGGACCCCATCGTCGGCCCCGGCGCGGCGTCGCAGCAGGATCGTCAGCGCCACCAGCGCGCCAAGCCAGAGGGCTGCCCCGACGGAATGGATGATGTCAGAGGCGAGGTGGACCATGCCCTCGGGGCCTTCTGTCGCCGCACCATGTCCCGTCCAGGCGAAGCTCGCGACCACGAAGAGCCCGAGGCCTAGCGAGATGCTCCAGGCCGTCTTGCCCGGTCGCAACGCCAGGACCGCGACGACGGCTGCGAGGGCGAGGGCGGCCCGGGCCATCATGGCCTTCCCCAAGGCCGTGCCGGTGATCATGAAAGACAGAGACACAGGCTTGATGGCTTCCGCCAGCGAGCCCGCCATGACCGCTGTCTGCGCGAGTAGAGCCAGGAGCGCGCTCGCGAGGACCACCAAGCCCGACCCTATCAGGATCGTGCGCGACCAGGTGAGATCCACGCGGTCGTCGCGCTTGAAGGTGTATAGCAGGAACAGCGGCGTCCCTAGAAGGACGACGGCCCCGGCGTACTGGAGCCACCGGAGTCCGACGACCGCGATCTCGAGCACGGCGTCAGCGCACCGTGAAGGTGTACGAGCCGGTCATACGGTGACCGTCGCTCGAGGCGATGCGCCAGTCGATGCGATAGGCGCCAGCAGTCAGCGGTCGCGTCAGCGTCCCGGTCAGGGTCTTGCCGTCTTCAGCGACCGAGGTGCGTACCGCGAGCTTGTCGCCAGCCGAGTTGACGACGTCGAAACCGGAGAACGCAGGCACAGAGCGCTCGCTGAAGGTCAAGGTCAGTGTGCGGGTCGCACCGACCGTGGCGTTCGGTGCGGGCGTGGCGCTGACAAGACGGGCGTGAGCCGCAGCTGGTCCGGCGGCGAGGACGACCGCAGCCGCCAGGGCGACATAGGGAACGGGGTTGAATGCACGCATACTATGTCTCCTGACGATTGGCCGCTCCGGCCTTCGACTAGTCTACGCGTCGCGTCGACATTCCCCTCGCCAACGGCGGCCGACGCTGGGTGGCCTCACTCCGTGGAAACGACGACAAACCTCGCGGCGGCGAGCGAAGCCGCCTGCCGTCGCCTCGAACCGGAATGGCCGCTTGGCGGGACCAGCCGAAATGTCCCGCCGGAAAGCCCTCAGAGCCGATCCTGAATGGCCTGCATCTGGCGGATCTCGCGCTCCTGCGCCTCGACGATCTCTCCGCACAGCGCGACCAGTTCTGGGTCACTCAGCTTGGCCTTGCCGCACATCAGGATCGCGCCGGAGTGGTGGGGGATCATCCCGCGAATGAGTTCCTTGTCGCCGATCGCCGCCTGGGTGCGCATGGCGTAGAAGCTGCCCGCGAAGATGATCATCGCGGTCAGCCCGATGGCGAGGTTGAGACGATTGTTCGGATACATCTCGCGCATCAGAACCAGCATAAGGACGGCCATTGGTGCGACCATCATCAGCGTCATGTAGACGTTGTTCAGATTGAAGTTGAAGTGATCGAGCGTCGCGATCATCGTGAACATCACCAAATACATGATGATGAAGTGGACGATGAGTTCAATCGCCAGATTGCGATAGCTCTTGTCGTGCATGAGGGACCTCCCGCCGGCGAACCGACGCCGACGATCGACGCCGTCCAAAAGCACATACGCGCGGGCAGACCATTTCCCGCGGGTAACCGTCCCGCATCAGGCTCCGGGCTGCACCGAACCCGCGGCGGGGGCTGTTGCGCTGGATCGATGTTGCGCGACCCACCGCTCCAGTTCCGTGATCTCCTGGCGCTGCATGGCAATTGTCTTTTCGGCCATCTGGCGCAGCGCGGCGTCCGGGTTCTCGCGCATCAGGACCTCTGACATGGCGATGGCGCCCCGGTGGTGCTCGATCATCTTCAAGGCGTAGGTCTCCTGCGGGTCCGCGCCGTGCGCCTGCATCATGGCCTGATGCATCTGCTGTTCGGAGGCGGAATAGGGCGTCTCGGGCCCTGCCATCGGCTGGGCCGCCGGAGCGGTGTGTTCAGTCGCGGCGTCTGCGTCGGCCGTCGCGGTTCTATCGGCCTGACCAGCAGGACTGCACGCGGTCAGGAGCACGGACAGGGCGGCGGTCGCCAGACCGGCGTTCAGCTTGATCGACATCTTCGTTCTCCGAAAGTGATGATCAATGAACAGGTCTGGCTGCGGGACGTTCCGGTCCTCGCGCTTGCGCGGCTACGCAGTCGGGTTATGTTTTCCAGGCGGGACGGATGCCGGCCATCGCACCCTGTTCGCGAAGACAGGGCACGATTTCAAACCTTTTCACCCTGAAAGGCTGAAATGATCGGACACGGTCCGCTGTCGTTCGCCGCGCAGGCGCTCGCCAGTCGGCGCAACGCCGCTCTCGCCGTCTCAAGATCGGAGATGGTTCGATCCAGCGCCTCCAGCCTCTCCGCCGCCAGCACACGGGCGCGTGTACGATCTTCGCCAGCGTCGAGCGACAACAGTTCTTTGATCTGCTCCAGGGTAAAGCCCGCCGTCTGGGCGGAGCGGATGAACCTCAGCCGGCGCACGTCCTCCTCGCCATAGCGTCGAACGCCCGCGCCGGCGCCATCTCGCGACCACCTATCGGGCGTCGGAAGCAATCCGCGACGCTGATAGAAGCGGACAGTCTCCACCCCGACGCCGCCGTCTCTCGCCAACCCTGCGATAGTCCGAACGTTCATGCTTGACTCCGTATCACGGTACGGAACTTAAGGCCTGCAGCTCGGATTTGAAGATCAAGGAGCCCGGAATGACCAAGACCGCTGTCATCTATCGGATGGTAATGCCCGACCACACCTGTCCATGGGGGCTTAAGGCCCGGCATCTGCTCAAGAGCCGGGGCTACAAGGTCGAGGACCACTGGCTCACCACCCGCGACCAGACCGACGCCTTCAAGGCCGAGCACGGCGTCAAGACGACCCCTCAGGTCTTCATCGACTGCCAGCGTGTCGGCGGCCACGACGACTTGCGCCGCTATCTCGGTCTCAAGGTCCGCGATCCCAAGGCGACCACCTACACGCCGGTCCTCGTCGTCTTCCTGACTACCGCCGTGATGGCGACGATGCTCAGCCTGACGATTTTCGGCACGCCGTTCACCGTGCGGGCAGGGGAGTGGTTCATCGCCCTGTCGATGATGGCTCTGGCCATGCTGAAGCTCCAGAACATCGAGAGCTTCTCATCCATGTTCCTGAACTACGACCTGCTGGCCAAGCGCTGGGTGCCTTACGGCAAGGTCTATCCGTTCGCCGAGTTCGGGGCAGGTGCGTTGATGGTCGCGGGCGTCCTGACCTGGTTGTCGGTTCCGGTGGCCCTGTTCATTGGCGGCATTGGTGCGGCCTCGGTCTTCAAGGCTGTCTACATCGACAAACGCGAACTGAAATGCGCCTGCGTTGGTGGAGACAGCAATGTGCCGCTGGGCTTCCTGTCCCTGACCGAGAATCTGATGATGATCGCCATGGCGATTTGGATGCTGGTCATGAACTACGCCCTGCCGGCGTCAGCGATGGCGATTTAGGCTCTGCTCATGCTAGTCTAGAGAAGGCAAGTGAACGCGCAAGAATCGATCGTTAATCCGAGTTTGGGATTGTCAATACGTCTCGAAAGATTGCGCGATCACGCAGTTTTTACATCAGGTTATTTATCCAATGTTTTCAAGACCAACGCGATTGTTCGGCTCGCGAGCCGGTGTCCGAGTAAACGGGGCGCGACAAACCCTTTTGATTCATGACCTTACCGAACTCTGAGCAATCGAGTGGGAATAACCGCCCAAGCAGGGCGGGGCATGGGGCGAGGTCGATGGCGACCGCGCCCCATGGGTGGATCAGAACGGCGCGGGTCAGGCGGTCGCGGCCGCATGAGGCGAGGCGCGCGGGCGTTCTCCGGCCCGGAGGCTAGGGCGCTGGAGCGGGTTTCGCCGGGGCCGGGATCGGGTCAGAAGCGGAACGCGGCCTTGACCCAGAACTTGTCGCCCTGGGGCCGGTTCTCGGCGTGGAGCTCGTGCTGCCACTGGGCGGTGACGGGGACGTTGCCGACGACGTAGCGGACCAGGGGGCCCAGGGCGAAGGCTTCGCCGCGCACGCCGTCGGGGCCGACAGGGACGCCGCCGATCTTGTCGTCGGTGGTCTGGCGGTAATAGTAGCCGGTCAGGCCCAGGGTCAGCTTGCCGGTGGTGTAGGCCACGGCCGCGTCGGTGTGCAGGCTTTGGCCCGACCTGTAGTCGGTGTCGTCGTTGGTGGTGTTGAAGTCGTACATCACCTTGGCCGAGGCCTCCCAGCCGCCGCCGGGCTGGGTGTAGGTGGCGGCGAAGACCGGCTCGAAGGTCCAGTAGTTGCGCCCGATGTTGGCCAGGTCGCCCGCCTTGTAATCGCCGGTGGGAATGAAGGTGTCGACCGTGGCCACCAGGTTCCAGTCGCCCTTCTTCCAGCCCAGCACCAGGGGGCTGACGATGATGTCGCCCAGGCCGAAGTGGCTCTGGCTCTGGCCGCCCGCCTTCACGTCCAGATTGACGACCGGGATCAGGGCGTGGGCGGCGACCGTGGCGCCCAGGAAGGTCTTGTCGCTGACGTGGACCACGCGGGCGATGTTGGCGAAGGCGTTGAGCGAGAAGTCCGGGACCAGGTTGTCGCCGTTCCCGTCGTTCAGGCGGTCGGCCGTGTAATAGTTGGTGTAGGTCAGCAGATAGGTTCCCGGCGGGGGCAGTTGCGCCACGCCGATGGATTCAGCGCCGTCGGCATAGGCCGTGCCTCGCGTTTCGCCTGCATGGGCGGCGCCCGTGATGCCGACGGCCATGCCGACGGCCATGCTGGCGGCCAGACCGGCGGTGGTGATTTTCAGTGTCTTCATTGTCGTTTCCCTCCCTTGGTTTTTGGGCGCAGACCGCCGTCCGGCGCGGGTGCGCCGGTGGGAAGCCCGCCCGGTTCTGGATTGCGCCGCGCCCCCTCGGACGCGGCGGTCGGCCTCAGATCTTGCGGAACAGGGGCGAGCGCGCCGAGGCCTCGGCGTCGCCGGCCGTGAGGAACCGCTCCATGAAGATGTCCCGCTCGAACAGGCGGCCCTTCATCAGGGCGGTGACGCCCGCCTCGATCATCGGCGGCGGCCCGCACAGATAGGCCTGACAGCCGCTGAACCGTCCCTCGAACAGCCGTTCGGCCGCCTCATGGACATAGCCGGTCTCGCCGTCCCAGACGTCGTCGGCCTCGGGCTGGGAGACGGCGGGGACGTAGCGGAAGTTGTCGTGCTCGGCATCCAGCCGACGGAACAGGTCGCCGAAATGCAGGTCGCAGGGGCGCCGCCCGCCGTGCAGCAGGGTGATCGGCTCGGAATAGCCCTGTTCCAGCAGGTCCAGGATCATGCTCTTGGGGCTGGACAGGCCCGAACCGCCCGCCAGGAAGATCAGGGGCTTCTCGGCCGAGCGCCGGACGTAGAAGCGGCCCATCGGCCCGGTGAACTCCAGCCGGTCGCCGGTCTTCAGTTCGTCGTGCAGCCAGGCGGTCCCGGCGCCGCCGGGCACCCGCCGGACGTGGAGTTCGATCAGGTTCGGCTCGGCCGGGCTGCTGGCGATGGAGAAGGCGCGGGCTCCCTCAATGCCCGGCAGGCGCAGGTTGACGTACTGGCCCGCCTGGAAGTCGAGCCCGGGGCCGTCCAGACGCAGCCACAGGGCCAGGATGTCCGGCGTGATCATCTCGCGGCGCTCGACCAGGCCGACATGGTCGTCGACGGTGATGCGGCGGGCGTCCTCGTCCTCATCGACGTCGGCCTCGATGACGGCGTCGCTCATCAGCATGGCGCTGCAGGCCAGGGTCTTGCCGTCGTCCCGCTCGAAATCCATCAGGGCGAAGGGGGAGGCGCCGCCGTGATCGACTTCGCCCTCCAGCACCTCGACCTTGCAGGTGCCGCACAGGCCGTGGCCGCAGGCGTGGGGCAGCCAGACGCCGGCCCGAAGGCAGGCGTCCAGCAGGGTCTGACCCGGCGCGACCTCAACGGTCTCGCCGATCGGTTCGATGGTCAGGGTCGGCATGGGCGTGTCCTCAGGCCGTGGCGGACGGGCCGGTCCAGAAGCGGATCAGCGACTTGTGGCCGACGCCCTGTTCGGCCAGGGACCGGGCCGGATCGGGCGTCCAGTCGGCGCCGTCCAGCATCCAGCGGGCCCTGGACAGGTCGACGTCGGCCCATTCCGGGTCCACCGCATAGAGGGACGGCAGGATATCCCCGGTCAGGGCGGCGAAGGGCGTCTGCGGCGGCAGGGGCAGGGTGATCGCCGAGCAGAAGTTCAGATGCTCCTCCCAGTGGACGTAGACCAGCTGGGCGCCGTTGAAGTTCTCGATGCGGTCGCGGACGGGGCCGGCGTAGCCGGGATGAAGGCTTGCGGTCGCCATGGGGCTGTCCTCCTATTCCGCCGCGACCGGGAGAGTGGGGCGGCGCCCCTCCATCCAGCGGTTCCACTGCGCCTCTTCGGGGGAGCCGACGTAGTCCATGTTATCGGCCCCCTGGTTGATGTGATACCAGTCCAGCACCTCGGGCAGGGTCGCCCCGCCGCAGTTCCCCTGGAAGATCTGGTGCACCGGCAGCCAGGCCTGGACGTACTTCTCGGGCTCGTGGTCGAAGATGTCCTTGCAGCCGTCCGAACAGGTGTGGAATTTGTCGCCGCCGTGTTCCGAGACGCGGAAGCTGATGGTGTTCGGATCGCCGACCTCGGTGAAGGCCATGGGGATCTGGCAGACCTGGCACAGCTGCGGCAGGCCGTTGTTGTAGAAGCGTTTTCCTTCCTCGGCCTGTTCGCGCCACTTGCGATAGCGCGGCTCATAGTGCTGGGCGAAGGTGTCGGGATACTTCTCGCGCAGCCAGGCCATGTGGGTTTCGTCGATGTCCCAGGTGTGGACGGCGGCGGCGTGGGTGTAGTTGTAGAAGATGCCCCAGGCCTGATGGGTCAGGTGGCCCTTCTCGGCCTTGGCGACGTCGGCGTATTTCGGCTCGCGGATGCCATAGCGGGCCAGGTCGGCGAACAGGGCGCCGCCCGCCTGCTCGTAATAGGTCTCCCACGCCTCGCCCCAGGACATGACCTTCTTGGGCAGCATGTAGTCCATCATCATGCCGACCAGGGTCAGCAGGCGGTAGCCGCGCCAGAACCACTTGTCGATCCAGCCCTGGACGATCGGCACATTGGCCTCGTCCTGCTCCAGCAGGAAGCGGACGGCCTCGAGGCCCAGCGTCATGTGGCGGCTCTCGTCCGACTGGGCCGAGAAGCCGAACGTCACCGTCGCCATGTCGCCGTTGTAGGCCGCGCCCGACATGAAGGGCACGAACAGCAGATTGGTCAGGACGTATTCGAAGGCGAAGCTGATCGCCGTCATGAACTCGAACGGCCCCGCGCTGGTCGCGTCGTCGAAGAAGGACTTGGGCACCGACAGATACCACAGGCGGTCATGCATGTGGGTGAAGTCGTGGATGCCGTCGAAATACTTGTTGTAGTGGCTGATGGTGTGGATCTGCGTCTGGCAGTGACGCAGTTCGTCGATCGACTGCATCTGCGCCGCCACGCGCAGGCCCGCGCCCGGCAGGTGCCGCGCCAGGTGGGCGAAGTGGCGGTGCGCCTGATACTCCAGCGGCGTCACGCCCTGGATGAACAGCTTGACCGCATTCAGATAGCGGGCGTCGGTGATGCCCAGCTGGCCGTTGTTCTGGGCCATGGAGTCGATGACGGCGTAGAGCTTGCGCTCCTTCTCCGCCTGGAACTTCCAATAGGCGTCCATGGTCAGCTTGAAGGGGTCTTCCCAGGCGTCCCAGTCGTGGACCTTGATCCCCTCGTATTTGGCGAAGGGGAAAACGTCCTCGGGCCGCTGATAGGTCGGATTCCAGTCCAGACCCCGCGTATAGGCGCCGTATTTCTGCTTCAGGCTCATTTTGCGGGTGGTCATGCCTACCTCCAGAAGATGACGAAGGCGCCGTCGTCCTCGTCCACCGAACCGGACAGGGAGATGACGCTGAGATGGATTTCCTGCGGGTCCCAGTCGCGGCCCAGGCGTTCGGAGACGCTGTCGGCGCGGATCTCCAGCCGACCGGGGCAGTCGATCTTGGTCATGGCGGGGAAGGGGTTGCTCTTCGCCTCGGGGTTGTCGGCCAGGATGGCCTCGATGATGGCGAAGCCGTCCTGGGTGTTCTGCAGGGTGATGGAGACGGGTTTGGTCATGCCGCCATCTCCCGCGCTTCCAGGGCGTTCAGGCCGACCATCCGTTCGCGCAGGCGCGCGCCGGCCGCATCGACGGCGGCGTCGCCCTCGGCGCCCAGAGCCAGGGCGGCGAGCGGACGGACGGCCTCTTCGGCGCGGGCGGACCAGCGCTCGAACCATTCGCCCAGGACGATGCGGTTGGCGTCGGATTCCGCGGCGGCGGCCTTGACGACGGCGTCGGTCCAGCGGCTGTTGTCGGCGTACCAGTCGCCCAGGAAGCCGGTCATCATCGAGAAGGCCGCCCCGTTGTGCGCGGCGCCCGCGCGGTCGAAGGCCCCCGTCACCAGCGGATAGATGTAGCCGTCCAGCACGATCAGCTGGGCGACGAAGAGCTCGAACCAGTCATGGACGACCAACTGGTCCTCTGCCAGGCGACGCAGGGGCTGCCAGACGTCGGCCTCAAGCCATTGGGTCTTGGCCTCCTTGAGCGCGCTCTCCGTGCCCTGGCCCAGAAGCAGGCCGATGCGCGAGATGACCTGGGCGATGCCCAGGCGGTCGGCGCCGCAGAAGGCCGCCGCCGAGGTGATCTGCGTCCCGTAGCCCCAGTCGGCGATCAGCTGGCAGTTCATGTTCGCCGCCCATTCCACATGGCGCAGCGGCAGGAGATAGGCGGCGAAGGCGTCGCGCCATTCGGGGGCGACATTGGCGATCAGGTCGCGCTTCTCGACGAAGTTCACGGCGTCGTCGAACGACTGCTGCATGGCCGCGCGGCTGATGTTGTAGGAGGCGTAGTAGAACTGGCGCGGATCGCGGAAGACGTACCAGTCCTGCATCGCGATACGGGTGCGGCGCGGGTCGTAAAGCTCGAACTGCGGCGCATAGGTCGGGCGATAGTGGAAGTTGGTCGTCGGCTGCACGTCATAGGTCGCCTCCTCATAGCGGGAGGCGGGCTTGTCGACGCCGAAGCGCCGCGCGATGTGCGAAAAGGTGTGACGGCGCGGCGTGATCGCCTCGGCATGGATGTCGATGTTCATTGAGACGCTCCAACAGGTTCGAGGGCGCCGCCGTCCTTGACGAGGCGCAGCACGGCGTGGCTGGCGGCGGGATCGGCGGCGGTCACCAGGCAGCCGTTCTCCAGGCAGAATTCCTTGAAGGCGGCGCGCGGCAGGACCAGTTCGACGCTCAGGTCGGGGTCGCCGTAGATGAAGTCGAACTCCACGATGCCGTTGTCCGTCAGGTTGCGGACGACGGTCTGGAGCTTGGGCCGGTTGCCCGGAACCGGGCAGGGTCGCGTGATCGGGCTGGGCGCCGCTGTCATGGTCGTTTCCTGGGTTGGGCCGCTTTTCGCGGCTCGTGGCTTGTTCCCTGGAACGAAGACTGTCGGAGGGTCTGATAATGGGCCAATACAAAAAGGGCAGGGTCTGATGCCGTTTGGTTATTGCCTTGCGGCCGGTCGTCGGGCTCTGATGCTGGGATGACACGCTCGCCGAAGCCGGAACCCCTGCCGCGCGCCGTCCTTTCGGGCGTCGATGTGCGGCGGCTGCGCTATTTTCTCGCGGTGGCCGAGGAGCTGCATTTCGGCCGGGCGGCCGAGCGGCTCTACATCGCCCAGCCTGCGCTCAGCCGTCAGATCGCCAGTCTGGAGAACGCCATCGGCGCCCAGCTTTTCGACCGCAGCCGCAGCTCCATCCAGTTGACCCCGGCGGGCGAGGCCCTGCTGCCGCGCGCCCGCGACATTCAGGCGCGGGTGGCCGACGCCGTGCGGGTGGCGCGCCGCGCGGCCGAGGGGCTGGTCGGGGTGATCCAGGTGGGCTTCGTCGGCTCGGCGACCTTTTCCATCCTGCCGGGCGTCTTCAACGCCTATCGGGAGCAGTATCCCGAGGTCGAGCTGGTGCTGCACGCGATGAACACGGCCGAGCTGCGCGTGGCGCTGCGGGACCGCTCCATCGACGTGGCCTTCGCCCGTCCGGGCATCCAGGACCCGGACATCGTCAGCGAAGTGGTCCAGCGAGAGCCGCTGATCGTGGCCCTGCCCGACACCGACGTCCTGACCGAACGCAGCCACATCGCCCTGGCCGACCTGGCGGTGCGGCCTTTCATCCTCTATCCGCGCCAGCCCCGGCCCAGTTTCGCCGACCATGTGCTGGACCTGTGCCGCGCCGAGGGCTTCACCCCCGAGATCGCCCAGGAGACGCTGGAGATCCAGACGGCCCTGTCCCTGGTCTCGGTGGGGGCGGGGGTGTCGATCGTGCCGGAATCGACCTCGGACGCCCAACTGCACGGCGTCGCCTATCGGCCGCTGCTGGGCGAGGAGCCGCAGACGCAGTTGAGCCTGGCCTATCTGCGCGACAACCGCTCCTCGGTGCTGGGCGGCTTCTGCGCCCTGGTGCGCGAACGCACCCGCAGCCAGATCAGGCCGCGAGGAAGCTGAGCACGGCCTCGGCGAAGGCGTCAGGCTGTTCGACGTTGGACAGATGGGCGCCGTCCAGCACCGTCAGCCGCGCGCCCGGAACGGCCTTCACCAGCGCCTCGGCGTGGTTGGGCGGGGTGGCCGGGTCGGCCGCGCCCGAGATGACCAGCGTCGGCGTCTCGATCAGTCCGCCCAGTCTTCTCAGGTCCATGTCGCGGATGGCGGCGCAGCACCCGGCGTAGCCCTGAGGCGAGGTCGCCAGCAGCCCGGCCTCGATGACGGCGACCGCCTCGGGCGCGCGGGCGGCGAAGTCCGGCGTGAACCAGCGCGCGACCGAGGCCGCCGCCAGCGGCGCCATCCCCTGCGACAGGGCGCCGGCGATGCGCGCGTCCCACGCCGAGGGCGGCCCCATGAAGGCCGAGGTGTTGGCCAGCACCAGACGCTCCAGCCGTTCGGGGGCGCGTACCCCCATCCACTGGCCGACCATGCCGCCCAGCGACAGGCCGCAGAAGGCGACGCGCTCCAGCGCCAGCGCGTCCAGCAGCTCCACCACGTCGCGGCCTAGCCGGTCGAGGCCGTAGGCGCCCGCAGGCGCGTCCGAGGCGCCGTGCCCCCGGCTGTCATAACGCAGCACCCGGAAACGGGCGGAGAAGGCGGCCATCTGGGCGTCCCACATTTCCATGCGGGTGCCCAGAGAGTTGGACAGCAGCAGCACGGGCGCGTCTTCAGGGCCGTCGAACCGATAGGCCAGACGGCAGCCGTCGCCGAGCGTGACGTGTTGCTCGCTCATACCCGCTCCACGATCATGCCGATGCCCTGGCCGACGCCGATGCACATGGTGCACAGGGCGTAGCGGCCGCCGGTGCGGTGAAGCTGCTCCACCGCCGTCATGACGATGCGGGCGCCGGACATCCCGAGCGGATGGCCCAGGGCGATGGCGCCGCCGTTTGGGTTCAGGCGCGGATCGCGCGGATCGACCTCAAGCTCCTGCAGCACGGCCAGGGCCTGGGCGGCGAAGGCTTCGTTCAGTTCGATGACGTCCATATCGGCCATGGTCAGGCCGGTGCGGGCGAACAGTTTGCGCGCCGTCTCGACCGGGCCGACGCCCATGATGCGCGGCGCCACGCCCGAGGCCGCCATGGCGACGACGCGGGCGCGCGGCGTCAGGCCGTGGCTGCGGGCGGCGGCCTCGGAGGCGACGATCATCGCCGCCGCTCCGTCATTGAGGCCCGAGGCGTTGCCCGCCGTCACCGTGCCGTCCGGCCGCACGACCGGCTTCAGCCTGGCGAGGGCGTCGAGGGAGGTGGCGCGCGGGTGTTCGTCCACGGCGAAGACGATGGGGTCGCCGCGCCGCTGGGGCACGGAGACGGGCGTGATCTCGGCCTCGAACCGGCCCGAGGCCAGGGCGGCGGCGGCCTTGGTCTGGCTGTCCAGGGCGAAGGCGTCCTGCGCCTCGCGACTGACGCCCCACTGTTCGGCGACGTTCTCGGCCGTCTGGGGCATCGTATCTACGCCATAGGCGGCGCGCAGGGCCGGGTTGATGAAGCGCCAGCCCATCGTGGTGTCTTCGATCGTCTGGGCGCGGTCGAAGGCTGTCGCGGCCTTGCCCATCACATAGGGGGCGCGGGTCATGCTCTCGGCGCCGCCGGCGATCATCAGCTCGGCCTCGCCCGCGCGGATGGCCTGGGCCGCCAGCCCCACGGCGTTGAGGCCCGAGCCGCACAGGCGGTTGATGGTCGATCCCGGCAGGGTCTCGGGCAGGCCCGCCAGCAGCACGGCCATGCGCGCCACGTTGCGGTTGTCCTCGCCCGACTGGTTGGCGCAGCCCAGAATGACGTCCTCGACGGCGCCCCAGTCCAGAGCGGGATTGCGCTGTGCCAGCGCCCGCAGCGGGATCGCCGCCAGATCGTCGGCGCGCACGGCCGACAGCCCGCCGTTCAGTCGCCCGACGGGTGTTCGTATGGCGTCGCAGATGAAGGCCTGCGTGGGGGCGGTCATTTTGCTTGCCCTACCGTTCGCCGCGCGGCGGCTCTCTTCTTGAGGGCGCTCATGCCGCCGCCGCCGTTATGGCCAGCGGGGCGCCGGTCTTGGCCGTGATCTCCTCGACCGTGACGCCGGGCGCGGTTTCGATCAGCGTCAGGCCGCCCTGTTTCCGATCCACGGCGATCACGCCCAGATCGGTGATGATCAGGTCGACGACCTTCCGGCCGGTCAGGGGCAGGGCACAGCGCTCCAGAATCTTGGGCGAGCCGTCCTTGGCGACGTGATCCATCACGACGACGATGCGCTTGACCCCGGCGACCAGATCCATGGCGCCGCCCATGCCCTTCACCATCTTGCCGGGGATGGTCCAGTTGGCCAGGTCGCCGTTGGCGGCCACTTCCATCGCCCCCAGCACGGCCATGTCGATATGGCCGCCCCGGATCATGGCGAAGCTGTCGGCCGAGGAAAAGAAGCTGGACGTGGGCAGCACGGTCACCGTCTGCTTGCCGGCGTTGATCAGGTCGGGGTCCGCCTCGCCCTCGAACGGGAAGGGACCGATGCCCAGCAGTCCGTTCTCGCTTTGCAGGGTGACGCGGACGCCCTCTGGCACATGGTTGGCCACCAGCGTCGGAATGCCGATGCCCAGATTCACATAATAGCCGTCGCGCAGTTCCTGTCCGGCGCGGGCCGCCATCTCGTCGCGGGTCCAGCTCATGCCGAGGCCTCCTCGCGCGGACGGGTCGTCAGCTTCTCGATGCGCTTTTCATTGATGGTGCTCAGGACGATGCGGTCGACATAGATGCCCGGCGTGTGCACGGCGTCGGGATCGAGGGCGCCTTCGGGGACGATCTCCTCGACCTCGACCACGGTGGTCTTTCCGGCCGTCGCCATGTTCGGGTTGAAGTTGCGCGCCGTCTTGCGGAACATCAGGTTCCCGGCCGGATCGGCCCGCCAGGCCTTGATGATCGACAGGTCGGCGCGCAGCCAGGTTTCGCGCACATAGTCTTCACCCTCGAAGGTTTCGACGGGCTTGCCCTCGGCGACGACGGTGCCGACGCCGGTCTTGGTGTAGAAGGCGGGGATGCCCGCCCCTCCCGCCCGGATGCGTTCGGCCAGGGTGCCCTGGGGGTTCAGTTCAAGCTCCAGCTCGCCGGACAGATACTGCTGCTCGAACAGCTTGTTCTCGCCGACGTAGCTGGAGATCATCTTCTTCACCTGACGACTCTCCAGCAGCATCCACAGGCCGAAGCCGTCGGCGCCCGCATTGTTGGAGATGACCGTCAGCCCGCCGACCCCGGAAGCCCGGATCTCGGGGATCAGGCTTTCGGGGTTGCCCGAGAGCCCGAAGCCGCCTGACATGATGGTCATGCCGTCGAACAACAGGCCCTCGAGCGCGGCGCGGGGAGAAGCGAAAATCTTGGACACGAACCCCGGACCCTTCGATCAGGCCGCCGCGCGGGCGCGGCCGGACAGGTGCTCGTCCTGCTCGGACGCCGCGCGCTGAAGCGTGAAGTCGAACGAGACATAGGCGCTGTCGCCCTGGCGCTGCGGCACCGGAAGCAGGCCGTCGCGCGTGGCGAAGGCGAAGTCGTCGGCCGCGAACGGGTCGTCGCCGAAGTTGATCTGGGTCGTCAGCGAACGATAGCCGGGCGCCTCGACGAAGAAGTGGACGTGGGCCGGGCGATTGCCGTGCCGGCCGATGGCCTTCAGCATCCGGTCGGTCGCGCCGTTCGGCGGCACGGAATAGCCGCTGGGGATCTTGGAGCTGAAGTAGTAGCGGCCGTCCGCGCCGATCCTGATGCGGCGGCGGTTGTTGAACGGGGTCTGTTCGCCGGTCGGATCGAAGTGGGAATAGAAGCCCTTCGAATTGGCGTGCCAGACATGCAGGATGGCGTCGGCGGGCGGCTCGCCGTCCGGGCCGACGATGCGGCCGGTCATATAGAGGGTGTCGGTGTCGTCGGCGTCGTCGGTCAGGTTGATGTCCTCGCCTTCGACCAGGGGCGCGCCTTCGACATAGAGCGGGCCTTCGATGGTGCGCGGCGTGCCGCCGGTGCGTCCCGCCTCGGCGTCCTTGGCGTCGAGGAACAGGTCCATGAAGTGTTCAAGGCCCGTGCCCGGCACGATCAGGCCGAACTCTTGTGCGCCGTCCTGGAAGAATTTGATCGCGCCCCAGAACTCGTCCTCGCTCACGTCATGTTTGACGATGACGCGCATCAGGGCCTCGACCACGTCGCGGGTGATGGACTTCAGCCGGGGGTCTCCGCCCTCGACGGTCAGGCCGCTGGCGCGGTCCAGAAGCTGTTGAATCTCGGGCGTGGCGACGAAATCTTCGGTCATGTCTCTTTCCTCTCTAGATTATGGTTGGCCCTTGCTGGGCTCTTAGCGATCGTCCTCGTGGATCGATGACGGATGGCGGCACAGGGCGGCGACCTGGACGTCCATGTAGGGAAACAGCGGCAGGGTGCTGAGAAGGTCATGCAGCGCCTGGGCGTCGGCGACGTCGAAGATGCTGACGTTGCTGTAACGTCCCGCGACGCGCCACAGGTGGCGCCAGACGCCCTGGCGCTGAAGGTCCTGGGCGCGCGCCTTCTCTTCCGCCTTCAGGCGGTCGATCTTGGCCGGATCGGCGTCGTGCGGGATTCGCACATCCATGGTCACATGAAACAGCATCGGCTTACCCCGCGGCCAGTTTGGGCGTGATGATCGAGGGACGGGCGGGGCGGTCGCGCCGCAGCGCCGCGATCGCGTCCTCGTTCAGGCGGACGCCCAGCCCCGGTCCGTTCGGCACCGTCAGACAGCCGTCGGCGTAATGCAGCGGCTCGGTCAGAAGCTCCTGCGTCAGCAGCAGGGGGCCGAACAGTTCCGTGCCGAACTCGAGGGAGGCGAGGGTGGCGAACAACTGCGCCGAGGCGGCCGTGCCCACGCCGCCTTCCAGCATGGTGCCGCCGTAGAGGGCGATTCCCGCCGCCTCTGCGACGCCGGCCAGGCGCTTGGCCTCGGTCAGGCCGCCGGACTGGGCGATCTTCAGGGCGAAGACGTCGGCGGCCTGGCCGCAGGCGAGGGCGTAGCCGCTCTCGGGCCCGTGCAGGGCCTCGTCGGCCATGACCGGGACCAGGCCCATCGCCGTCAGCCGGGCCATGCCCGCCGTCGCATGGGCGCGGATCGGCTGCTCGACCAGATCGACGCCCGCATCGGCCAGCAGGGGCAGGGCGCGCTTGGCGGCGGCCTCGCTCCAGGCCTGGTTGACGTCGACGCGGACGCTGGCCCGGTCGCCCAGGGCGCGCTTGATCGCCGCGACGTGGGCGACGTCTTCCTGCACGGACCGCTTGCCGATCTTCAGCTTGAAGGCCGAGTGGCGGCCCGACGCCAGCATGGTCTCGGCCTCGGCGATGTCGCGGGCGGTGTCGCCGCTGGCCAGGGTCCACAGCACCGGAAGCCGGTCGCGGATGCGACCGCCCAGAAGCTCGCTGACCGGCACGCCCAGCCGTTTGCCGCGGATATCCAGAAGCGCGGTTTCGACCGCGTTCTTGGCGAATCGGTTGTCGATGATGGCGCGGCGCAGATTCTCCATGATCGCCGCCGGGCGCGTGGAGTCGGCGCCGATCAGCAGCGGCGCGAAATAGGTGTCGATGGCCAGTTTGACGCCCTCGGGGCTCTCGCCGCCGTAGTTCAGGCCGCCGATGGTCGAGCCTTCGCCGACGCCCTCGACCCCGTCCGCGCAGCGCAGGCGCACCAGGACGACCGTCTGCGATTGCATGGTCGCGACCGACAGGACGTGCGGCCGGATCGTGGGCACGTCGAGAATGATCGTCTCAACGACCTCGATAGCTGATCCCTGCACCCTGTCGCCTCCGCATCCTTCGGACCAAGGCAGGGTAGGAGGTGTATGTTATGATTTAAAATGCCATTTTGTTCGCAGTTGATATCAAATCGGCATTAGGCGGCGCCGAGGCTGCGGACTCGGATCAATCAGAGAAACGCCCCGCCCATGCAGGGCGGGGCGCTGGTCGCGGGGCCTCTTTCGGGCGCGCCGCCGATCTAGGGCAGGACCTCGCCGTGCTGGCTGTAGTCCAGGCCCTCGATTTCCGCTTCGGTCCGAACGCGCAGGCCGACGGTGTATTTGCAGATCATCAGCACGGCGAAGGTGCCTGCGGCGCTCCAGACCATGGCGCCGCCCAGGCCGATGGCCTGCTTCAGGACCGTGGCCCCCTCGGCGGCGGGATTGATGGCGCTGTCGGCGAAGACGCCGGTGAGCAGGGCGCCCGCGATCCCCGCGACGCCGTGCACGCCGAAAGCGTCCAGGCTGTCGTCGTACTTGAGCCTGTGTTTGAGCCAGACCGCGCCGACATAGGCGACCGGCCCCGAGATCAGTCCGATCAGGAAGGCGCCTTTCGGGTCGACGAAACCGGCGGCGGGTGTGATGGCGACCAGGCCGGCGACCACGCCGGTCAACAGGCCCAGCAGGGTCGGCTTCTTCTTCAGCGTCCACTCCACCGCGATCCAGCCGACGGCGGCGGCGGCGGGGGCCAGCAGCGAGTTGAAGACGGCCACGGCGGCGATCTCATTGGCGCCCGCGGCCGAACCGCCGTTGAAGCCCATCCAGCCGACGAACAGCAGACCGGTGCCGATGGCGGTGAAGGCCAGGTTGTGCGGGGCCATGTTGTCCCGGCCCCAGCCGTGGCGGGGGCCCAGCACCAGGGCGCAGACCAGGCCGGCCACGCCGGCGTTGACGTGGACCACGGCGCCGCCGGCGAAGTCGAGCACGCCCATCTCGCCCATCCAGCCGCCGCCCCAGACCTGATGGCAGATCGGCGCATAGACGATCAGGTGCCACAGGGTGAAGAACAGCACGCTGGCCGAGAACTTGATGCGCTCTGCGAAGGCGCCCGCGATCAGGGCCGGGGTGATGATCGCGAAGGTCAGCTGATAGCCGATCCACAGGAACTCGGGCAGGCCGGGGGTCAGGGCGTGCGCCGTGTGGGTTCCGACGCCGTTCAGGAACAGGGCCTGAAGGCTTCCGACATAGTCGTTGGCCGCCCCGTTGACGGTGCCGAACGACAGGCTGTAGCCGGCGACGAACCACAGGACGGTGACGATGGCCATGGCCGCCGTCGAATGGGCGATGGTGGCGATCAGGTTCTTCTTGCGAACCATGCCGCCGTAGAAGAGGGCCAGCCCGGGCAGGGTCATCATCAGCACCAGGGCGGTCGAGGTCAGGATCCAGGCCGTTCCCGGCCCGTCCAGCGCCAGGGGAACCTGATGCTCCAGGAGGTTCGGGGGCGCCGCCGCCAGGGCGGGCGCCGAAAGCGCGACGGCGAAAAGGCCGCAACAGAATGCTGCGGCCCTGGAAATCGTCTGTGGTGTCATGAGGGTCTCGGGGAGAAGACGCGGGGGGAAGGGGAACGTCAGGCCGGTTGGGCCAGCCTGACGTCGGTGTCGGCCTCGGCGGCCAGGACCGTTTTCGGCGCGATACGGACGAAGCGGGGGGCGAACCGGGCCCAGTCGGCCAGGATGCGCCGGGCCAGGGGCGAGGCGGTGGCGCCGGCGTGGGCCTCGATCAGGGCTTTCAGGCGAGCCTCGGCTTCGGCGTCGATGCGGCCGATCCCGGCCAGATCGCCGTTCAGAGCCTGGGCCGCGCGGCCGTCTGCGTCCAGCACGAACAGTTCGCCGCCGCTCATGCCCGCCGCCAGGTTCCAGCCGACCGAGCCCAGGACCACGACGCGGCCGCCGGTCATGTACTCGCAGCCGTGCGCGCCCAGGCCCTCGACCACGGCCTCGGCGCCCGAGTTGCGGACGGCGAAGCGTTCGCCCGCCGCGCCCGCCACGAACAGGCGGCCCGAGGTGGCGCCGTACAGGGTGGTGTTGCCGCAGACCTGCTGATCCTCGCGCCACTCATGGGGCCGGACGTGGATGTCGGCGCCCGACAGGCCCTTGCCGACGTAGTCGTTGACCTCTCCGACCACGTCCAGGATCAGCCCCCTGGCTCCGAAGGCGCCGAAGCTCTGACCGGCGATGCCTTCCAGCCTCAGCTTCAGACGGCCGGGCGGCCCGTCCGGCCCGAACCTGCGGACGATGGCCGAGGAGACGCCCGCCCCGACCGTGCGCTGGGTGTTCTTCAGCGGATAGGACAGCTCCAGGGTCTGGCCGCGCTCCAGGAAGGCGCCGGCGTCCTTCAGCACCTGGGCGTCCAGGCTCTCGGGGACGGGCTGGCGCTGCTTGTCCGCCCAACGGCCGGGCCGGTCGACGTCCACCTTCATCAGCAGGGGATTGAGGTCCAGGTCGTCCAGGTGCGAGCCGCCGCGCCGCGTCTGGCGCAGCAGGTCGGTGCGGCCGACGATCTCGTCGATGGTGCGCGCGCCGATGGAGGCGAGAATCTCACGGACCTCCTCGGCGATGAAGGTGAAGAGGTTGACCACCTTCTCCGGCGTGCCGGTGAACTTGGCGCGCAGGCGCTCATCCTGCGAGCAGACGCCGACCGGGCAGGTGTTGGAATGGCACTGACGCACCATCAGGCAGCCCATGGCGATCAGGCCCGAGGTGCCGATGCCGTATTCCTCGGCCCCCAGCAGGGCGGCCAGGACCACGTCGCGACCGGTGCGGATGCCGCCGTCGGCGCGTAAGCTGACCGACGAACGCAGATGGTTCAGGCTGAGCACCTGATGCGCCTCGGCCAGGCCGATCTCCCACGGCATCCCGGCGTGCTTGACCGAGGTCTGGGGCGAGGCGCCCGTGCCGCCGTTGTGGCCGGCGATCAGGATGGCGTCGGCCTTGGCCTTGGCCACGCCCGAGGCGATGGCGCCGATGCCGGTGGCCGAGACCAGCTTGACCGTGACCTTGGCGTCGGGATTGATCGCCTTCAGGTCATAGATCAGCTGGGCCAGGTCCTCGATCGAATAGATGTCGTGGTGCGGCGGCGGGCTGATCAGGGTGGTGCCCGGAACGGCGTGGCGCATCCGGCCGATGAACTCGGTGACCTTGAAGCCGGGCAGCTGGCCGCCCTCGCCGGGCTTGGCGCCCTGGGCCACCTTGATCTCGATCTCGCGGCACTGGTTCAGGTATTCGGCGGTGACGCCGAAGCGGCCCGAGGCCACCTGCTTGACCGCCGAGTTGGCGTTGTCGCCGTTCGGGCGCGGCACGTAGCGGGCCGGGTCCTCGCCGCCCTCGCCGGAGACGGCGCGCGCGCCCATCCGGTTCATGGCGATGTTCAGGGTCTCGTGCGCCTCGGGCGACAGGGCGCCGAGCGACATGGCCTGGGACAGGAAGCGCCGACGGATGTCCGAAACGCTCTCGACCTCGTGCAGTTGGACCGGCGTCAGGCCCTCCCTGAAGTCCAGCAGGTCGCGCAGGGCCAGATCGGGCTGTTCGCGTACGGCTTGCGAATACTGCTTGAAGCGCTTGTAATCGCCCCGGTTCACCGCATCCTGCAACAGGTGGATGGTCTTGGCGTCATGGGCGTGGGCCTCGCCGCCCGCGCGGATGCGGAAGAAGCCGCCCATCGAGGGCGAGGGCACGGCCGCGCCGAAGGCCGCCGCGTGACGCTTGAGCGCCGCCTGCTCCAGACCGGCCAGGCCGATGCCGGAGATGCGCGACGGCGCGCCGGGGAAGAACTCGGCGGCCAAAGCGCGCGACAGGCCCAGGACCTCGAACTCGCAGCCGCCGCGATAGGCGGAGATGACGCTGATGCCCTTGCGCGCCAGCACCTTCAGCAGCCCCGCTTCGATCCCGTGCTTGTAGTTGAGGCAGGCGTCTTGGAGCGTCAGGCCCGGATAGGCGCCGCGATCCAGCCGCTCGTGGAACAGCTCCTGCGCCAGCCACGGATTGACGGCGGTGGCGCCGACCCCGACCAGGACGGCGAAGGCGTGGGGATCCAGGGTCTCGGCCGAGCGCACGACCAGAGAGCAATAGGTGCGCAGGCCCGCCGCGATCAGGCGGCCGTGGGTTCCGGCGGTGGCCAGGATCATCGGCGCGGCCAGACGTTCGGCCGAGGCGTGCTCGTCGGTCAGGACGATCAGGGTGGCGCCCGCGCGGGCGGCGGCCTCGGCCTCGTCGCGGATGCGGTCAAGCGCCTGGCGCAGGCCGGCGCCGGGGCGGTCGCCCTCGGCGGGAACCGGATAGGTGCAGTCGATCACCGTGGTCGAGCCGTCGGCGACGACGCCCAGCAGGCGCTGATACATGCCGGTGGTCAGGACCGGGCTGTCCAGCACGAACACCTCGGTCTGCGCCTCGTCCTGGGCCAGGATGTTGCCCAGGTTCTTGAAGCGGGTCTTCAGGCTCATGGCCCCGGCTTCGCGCAGGGGGTCGATGGGCGGGTTGGTGACCTGGGAGAAGTTCTGGCGGAAGTAGTGGGCCAGGGGGCGCGGCAGGCTGGACAGGACGGCGGGCGGGGCGTCGTCGCCCATCGACCCCACCGCCTCCTTGCCGTCGCGGACCAGGGCGTCCAGCAGCAGGTCAAGGTCCTCGCGGCTGAAACCGGCGGCGATCTGGCGACGGATCAGGACCTCGCCGACAGCGGCGCGCGGCTCGGGTCCGGGGCCGATGATGGGCTCCAGATCGACCATATTGTCCAGCCAGTCCGAATAGGGCTGGGCGGCGGCCAGGGCGTCGACGGCCTCATGCTCGTCATAGATCCGGCCGTGCTTCAGATCGACGGCGATCAGCTTGCCGGGGCCGATGTGCAGGCGGCGCTTGATGCGGCCCTCTGGCAGGGGGACCAGACCGGCCTCGGAGCCGGCCAGCAGCAGGCCGTCCACGGTCTCGACTGCGCGTAAGGGGCGCAGGCCGTTGCGGTCCTTGCCCGCCACCACCCAGCGACCGTCGACGGCGCACAGGGCGGCGGGGCCGTCCCATGGCTCCATCACGGCGTTGCAGTAGGCGTAGAGGGCGCGGTGCTCGGGCTTCATCACCACGTCGTCCGAAGACCAGGCCTCGGGCACCAGCAAGGCCTTGGCCAGGGGAGCGGGCCGCCCGGCGCGGACCAGAACCTCGAAGACGTTGTCCAGGGCCGCCGAGTCCGATCCGCCCGGCTGGACCACCGGCTTGACCTCCTGGTCGCGGTCGCCGAAGGCCGAGGCCGCCATGCGGATCTCGTGGCTGCGCATCCAGTTCAGATTGCCCTGAAGCGTGTTGATCTCGCCGTTGTGGGCCAGCATGCGGAAGGGCTGGGCCAGCTTCCACTCGGGGAAGGTGTTGGTCGAATAGCGCTGGTGGAAGACGGCGTAGCCGGACTCGACGCTGGGGTCGTTCAGGTCGTGATACAGCTGGCCCAGCAGTTCGGCGCGGACCATGCCCTTGTACACGATGGAGCGGGCCGACAGGGAGCAGAGGTAGAAGCCGTTCAGGCCCGAGGCCTGCACCGCCTTTTCGATGCGGCGGCGACACAGGAAGAGCTCTCGCTCCAGCTCCTCGATCTCCATGCCTTCCGGGGCGGCCAGCATGATCTGCTCGATCTCGGGCCGGGTGGCGTCGGCGCGGACGCCGACGACGGACAGGTCCATCGGCGTCTGGCGCCAGCCGTAGATATAGAAGCCCGAGCGGATGGCCTCGGCCTCGACGATGGCGCGGGCGTGGTCCTGGGCGCCCAGGTCGGTGCGAGGCAGGAAGACCTGGCCAACAGCGATGGGGCCGGGGCGCAGGGTCTGGCCGACCGCGCGCACCTGGGCTGCGAAAAAGGCCTGGGGCAGTTCGATCATGACGCCGGCGCCGTCGCCGGACAGGCCGTCGGCGTCGACCGCGCCGCGGTGGGCCACGGCCTTCAGCGACTTGATCGCCATTTCGACGACCTCGCGCCGAGGCTTGCCGTCGATGGCGCAGACCAGGCCCACGCCGCAGGCGTCGCGTTCCGAGGACGGATCATAGGCGCCGCCCTCGATCAGGCGGGCGCGGTTCTCTTCATACTGGGACAGCCAGTTGGATTGCGATGCGTCAGTCATGCGGCGGCCTCCTCGGTGCGCGCGCGCAGGTAGCGATCGATCTCGGCGGCGGCGTCCTGGCCGTCGCGCACGGCCCAGACGACGAGGGAGGCGCCGCGCACGGCGTCCCCGGCGGCGAACACGCCGGGCAGGGTGGTGGCGAAACCGCCGCGCGCCGTCTGCAGGGTGTTCCACCTGGTCAGGCCGAGCCTGCCGTCCAGTTGTTCGGCGAAGGCCTCGGGTTCGAAGCCCAGGGCCTCGATCACCAGATCGGCGGGCAGGTCGAAGTCCGAGCCAGCCACCGGGGCGATGTCGCGACGCTGGCCGGGGGCGGCTTCCGCCAGGGCCATGCGCTGGGCGCGGACGGCGACGACGGCGTCGCCCTTGGACATCAGGGCCTTGGGCGCGGCCAGCCATTCGAAGCGGACGCCTTCCTCCTCGGCGTTCTGCACCTCGCGGGCCGAGCCGGGCATGTTGTTGCGGTCGCGGCGATAGAGGCAGACGACGCTGTTCGCGCCCTGACGGACGGCGGTGCGGACGCAGTCCATGGCCGTGTCGCCGCCGCCGACGACCACCACGTCGCGACCGGCCGCGTGGGGCGCGGAGGCGTCGGGGGCGTCGCCGCAATCGACGCGGTTCTGGGCGATGAGGAAGTCGAGCGCCGCAACCGTGTCGTTCGGACCACGGCCGGGCACGCTGAGCGTGCGGGCCTGATAGACGCCCATGGCCAGCAGGACGGCGTCATGGCGCGCGCGCAGCTCGTCGAGGGTCACATCGACGCCGACGTCGGTGTTCAGCGCGAACGCGACTCCGCCCTCGACCAGGCGGTCGATGCGGCGCTGGACGATGCGCTTCTCCAGCTTGAAGCCGGGGATGCCGTAGGTCAGCAGGCCGCCTGCGCGATCGTGGCGGTCATAGACCGTGACCTGATAGCCCGCGCTGCGCAGGCGGTCGGCGGCGGCCAGACCGGCGGGGCCGGAGCCGACGACGGCGACGCTCTGGCCGCGTTCGGCCAGGGGACGGATGGGCTCGACCCAGCCGTTGTCGAAGGCCGCATCGGCGATCCAGGCCTCGACCGAGCCGATGGTGACGCCGTCCCAGCCGGACTGCTGAAGCGTGCAGGCGCCCTCGCACAGGCGGTCCTGCGGACAGATGCGGCCGCAGATCTCGGGCATGGTCGAGGTGGCCGAGGCGACGCGCCAGGCCTCGCGCAGGTCGCCGTCCGCCGACAGGGCCAGCCAGTCGGGTATGTTGTTCTGAAGCGGGCAGGCGTTCTGGCAGAAGGGCACGCCGCAGTCGGTGCAGCGCGACGCCTGGGCCGAGCCGCCCTCGGCGGTCGGTTTGAGCGTGATCTCCGTGAAGGCGCGTACGCGCAGCTCGGCCGGCTGTTTCTCAAGCCGCCGCCGTTCAATCAGGAAACCGCCAGGGTTGGATCGTCCGCCTTTTTGCATTCGCTCATTAAACGGTGCGAAGGCTGACTCGGCAAAATATTTTTCTGATCGGCGCCAGAAAAATGCAGGAATAGAAAGTTTTATCCCGTGTTTAGTCGTTCTGGTGCAATATGATCTCTTTCTTCGGTGTGCGATGCGGTGTGAATTCGCGGTCGCGCGCCGGGGCGACGGGCCTGCCTAGGGGCGGCCGGTGAAGACGCGGTAGCCCTTTTCCTCAGCCGCGGCGATCATCTGGGCGTCGCCCGAGGTGTCGCCGTAGGCGGCGGCCAGCCGCATGTCTTCGCCATAGGCCGCGCGCAGGCGGCGCATCTTCTCCTCGCCCCGGCAGTTGCCGCCCACGAAGGCGCCCACCACGCGGTCCTGGCCATCGAAGGCCAGGCGGGTGCCGATCAGGTTCTCGGCGCCCAGCCTGCGGGCGAAGGGGGCGACGGTGGTTTCGGGCGAAGCGGTGACGATGACGCGGTGGGCGCCGCGACGGCCCCAGTCCTCCCAGGTCGCCAGGGCGTCGGGACGCATGAAGCGCGGCCAGATGACCTGGGCGAAGCGTTCGGCCTCGTCTTCCAGCGCCGTGCGGTCGACGCCGGTCAGGAACTCGCGCACCGAGGCGACCTTGATCCGGCCCCGGTCCCGGTCGCTCAGATAGGCGAAGACGGCCGGAACCAGGCTCGCCAGGCCCCGGGCCCAACGCAGCGGTCCGGCCCGCCATTTCAGGAAGCTGGTGAAGCTGTCGCGAATCGTCAGGGTGCCGTCGAAATCGAAGGCGACGATGGGTTGTCCGGGAGCGGGGGACTGGTGAAAGGCTTTTTCGCTTCCCATGTCAGACATTAGCCGTGATCCCCATATTATCTGTCCTGTCCGCTCCCCGAAGCGCGCTGCGGCGTCGCAACGGGGTTGTAGCGGAACGTGTGATGGGTGATTGTCATTTTTTGAAGACCTTCAACGATAGATTCCCCGGATCGATCATGAAGGAAGCGCCTTTCGTCCCAATGTCGGGGCGGATCGCGGATAGTGAGAAGGGTCTATGACCAAAGCCGCCGGCACAGACGCCAAAAGCACGCTCTACTGCTCGTTCTGCGGCAAGAGCCAGCACGAAGTCCGCAAACTGATCGCCGGACCGACCGTCTTCATCTGCGATGAATGCGTCGAACTG